>NZ_JBGFCD010000029.1:0-22462 GCF_041205405.1 Falsihalocynthiibacter sp. S25ZX9 | reverse complement strand
TCATCGGCCAAGCCGCTTACATCCGCAGTCACCGTATCCCCCAGCCCAAATACCGCCGGATCGGCGTTGTCACTGACAAGAAGCACGGTCCCAGTCAGGTCGTGATTGCCATCGTCAATCGCCCACGTATCCAACGAAACCTGTGCCGTTGCCGTTTCAAACAGCGCGTCATTGACGACAACCGTGACGCCAACTTCCCACCCAACATGCGCGGAGGTCAAAGCGAAGGTATTGTCGGAGGTGGTCTCGAGAACCACCCCATCCGCTGTCCAAGCATAGCTAATGGTAAAGCGCGGATCGTCTGTGTCGAGACCTGTGAGCTCTGCCGTAAGCGTGTGACCTGCGATCTGCGCTCCTGTGAGTGTAACCGCGACATCCTCACTCAAGACAGGCTGAAAACTGCGGGCAAAGACGCCGACGTCGCTCCCATCCTGACCAAAGGAGATCCATGTGATCGCAAACCCGCCACCCTCTAGTGCGGCGATCTGTGGGAGGTATTGATTGCCTTCAGTATAGGTGTTGACCTGCGTCTCCTCGCCTTGCGTGCTGCCATCGGCATAATAGGCCTGCGCATAGACGCCATAACTGCTGCCATCCTGACCATTGGACAGCCAAGTGATCACCCAGCCGCCATCGCTCAGCGCGGTTATCTGGGGGGAAACTTGTTGGTCGGTAGTGTGGGTGTTGACCAGCGTCTCGCCGCCAAGCGGGGAGCCATCGGCGTTATAAGCCTGTGAATAGACGCCGTTTAAGTCGCCATCCTGCCCCGTGGAGGTCCATGTGATCACCCAACCGCCATCCTCTAGCGCGGCGATCTGGGGCGCGAATTGTTCGCTTGTTGTATAGCTGTTGACCTGCGTCTCGCCGCCTTGGGCCGTTCCATCCGCGTCAAAGGCCTGTGCATAGATGCCGGAGCCGTCGCCATCCTGACCATCGGACCTCCATGAAATCACCCATCCGCCATCATTCAGCGCGGTGATCTGTTGGACGGTTTGGTTGCCAGCTGTGTAAGTATTAACCTGCGTCTCGCCGCCAAGCGGGGAGCCATCGGCGTTATAGGCCTGTGCATAGATGCCGTAGCTGTCGCCATCCTGACCAATGGATTGCCAAGAGATCACCCATCCCCCATCGCTCAGACTGGCGATTTGAGCGTTGAATTGGTCTAATGACGTCTCGGTGTTGACTTGTGTTTCGGTGCCTTGAGGCGTGCCATCGTAGTTATAGGCCTGTGCATAGACGCCATAACCACCGCCATCCTGAGGGCTATCCCATGTGATGACCCATCCACCATCGCTTAAGGCGGCGACCTGCTGGTAAGACTGAGCGCCTGCCGTCTCGGTGTTGACCCGTGTCTCGCCGCCAAACGCTTGACCATACGCGTTATAAGCCTGAGCATAGACGCCGTCACCGCTGCCATCTTGCCCCAAGGACCGCCATGTAATCACCCAGCTGCCACCGTAGAGTGCGGTGATCTGGGGGGTGTTCTGGTTGCCGTCAGTAAAGGTATTGACCAGCGTCTCGCCGCCCTGCGTCGTGCCATCGGCGTTATAGGCCTGTGCATAGATGCCGTAGCTGTCGCCATCTTGGTCAAGGGACTGCCATGTGATCACCCATCCCCCATCGCTCAGAGCGGTGATCTGCTGATTGACTTGTTGGTTGTTGGTATTGGTATTGACCTGCGTTTCCAACACGGGCGTGATATCCACGTTGACCGCACCAAGGGCTTCAACCGTTCCACCGTCGTTGGCAGTCATGCTGATCGTCGCCGCATTGTTTCCGGTGACGTCCGCAGCACCCGTATACTGGATCGCCGTGGGGGTGTTCAGGAAGGAATCGATATCCGCCGGAAGGCCCGTCAGGATCAACGCACCAGTGCCGCTGCCCGTCACGGTGACTGTGCCGCTAGAGGTCGCTTCCAGCGTACCGCTGTCCGCCGTGAGCGTCAGAGCAAAAGTCGCGTCCGCACCTGCATCGCCGAAGTGTACCGCAGAGAGATCCAGACTGGACGCCGCCGCTTCAAACGCTGTCACGTCTGAGGGCAGACCCCAGTTCACGCTGCCGTCTGCGTTATAGGCTTGTGAATAGATGCCGTTACTGCTGCCATCCTGGCCAGTGGACGTCCATGTAATCACCCAACCGCCATCGCTCAGCGCGGTGATCTGGGGAGAGTTCTGATCGCCGAGTGTGAAGGCATTAACCTGTGTCTCCACGCCTCGCGGCGTGCCGTCTGCATTATAGGCCTGTGCATAGACGCCGCTATCGCTGCCATCTTGCCCACGTGAAGCCCATATGGCGACCCATCCGCCATCATTCAGCGCGGCGGTCTGGTCGCCGTACTGGTCACCAGCTGTGGAGGTATTGACCTGAGTCTCGATCCCTTGAGGCGAGCCATCAGCGTTATAGGCCTGTGAATATATGCCGTAAATGTCGCCATCCGGCGACGTCCATGTGACAACCCAACCGCCATCGCTCAGCGCGGTGATAGTTGGGAACTGTTGCTGTCCTGTTGTTTCGGTGTTGACCTGTACCTCGCCGCCTCGGGGCGTGCCGTCGGCATTATAGGCCTGCGCATAGGCGCCGCGTCTGTCGCCGTCCTGATCAACGGACACCCATGTGATCACCCATCCACCATCACTCAGTGCGGTGACTTGGGGGGTATTCTGATCGCCTACTGTGTAGGTGTTGACCGGAACCTCGCCGCCTTGGGGCGTGCCATTGGCATTATAGGTCTGCGCATAGATGCCGTTTGACTCGCCATCCTGGCCATTGGACTCCCATGTAATCACCCAGCCACCATCACTCAGTGCGGCGATCTGTGGTTCGGTCTGGCCCAGTGTCGTGTAGGTGTTGACCAGTGTCTCGCCGCCCTGCGTCGTGCCGTCGGCGTTATAGGCCTGTGCGTAGATGCCGCCACCTTCGGCATCCTGATTAATGGACTGCCATGTGATCACCCAGCCGCCATCGCTCAGGGCCGTGATCTGTTGGTTGTACTGGGAGCTTGTCGTGTGGGTATTGACCCGTGTTTCGCTGCCTTGCGTGGTCCCATCGGCATTAAAGGCTTGTGAAAAGACACCAACGAGGTTGCCATCCTGACCATTGGATTCCCATGTGATCACCCATCCGCCATCGCTCAGTGCGGCGATCTCTGCGTTTAACTGATGGCCTGCTGTATACGAGTTGACCTGTGTTTCAACGCCTTGTGCGGTACCATCGGCGTTATAGGCCTGCGAAAAGACCCCGTAATTGTCGCCATCCTGAGTATTGGACTGCCATGTGATCACCCATCCGCCATCACTCAGGGCGGTGATTTTTTGCTTCTGCTGAGCGTTCGTTGTTTCGGTGTTGACCTGTGTTTCTGAATGAATGGACATAAGAATAGGGTACTCGCTTGTTTGAACTTGTGAAAAGAAATGTGGGGGAAATCGACGGCGCAATCAGGACGGGCCGCACCAAATGCACGCGATGCATTCGTGTTGAGGGGTGTCCATGCCTGCTGCCTAAAACGCCGATTTTAAATCATTTTTCGCCGCGTCAAGCGATGTCCCATGCTACGTGCGTAAACTATTTGTTAATCTTTTCAATCAGTTTCTCAAAAAGTAAAAAAGGCCAACCACCTCGTGGCCAATTTAGGGAACAAGGTATGGTGATGTTCGGTGCAGAACCACCAAGCGCCGCCAAGAATGAGCCACGGATTTGGAAGACGCATCACCCCAACCCAGAGAGGCACTGCTTGCGCTCGGCCCCGCGTCGATTGCTCAAACCACGGATCACCTTGCCACCCACCTCGTTCCAACGCGGCAATTCATGGCAGGCCCCCAGCAGATCGCCCGCATTCATTTTACGCACCAGTGTTGAGCGACAGGCCGCACCGACGCCAACGTTCTAGGACCAAGCCATTCTCGCGATCTTCGTGTTCACGGGGATATTGATTGGTGACGCCAAACAGTGATCAAGCTGGCGTTCAAATTCAAGGAGGCCCTCGGCCAGCATCTCCGCGCATTGCGCATCGGTGTAGTAATCCCCCTGCCCCACGCCGCGCGTTTCGCCGTGACACACCGTCCAGACCTTGCCGATGCTGTCCCAATAGGCTTGATTTTCCTTTCCTTCCCAACCGCCAACAAAGGAAACCGCACTGGCCAATGCCACAGCACTCGCCGCAAGGATGCCCACGCCGCGCCCGCCGTCATCGCCACTGCGCCAATGATGGCCAAAATTGCCGACCATGCGCCGGTCAAAACCTGTTTCCATTCTGGAATCAATCTCATATTCTTGCCTCGCTTCTGTTGTTTCAATTGGATTATTTGGGGAATACGCCAAGCGTCTTGAGCGCCGCATAGGCCGCACCAACCACCGCAATCAGCGAGGCCACCGCCTTGAGCGACGACATCATGCGCCGCTGGGTGCGATAGGCGAGAATGATTTCTTTGAGCGTCGTGCCCTCTTGCACCAAACGCCGCAGATCATCGCGCGCGGGCTTGTCTTGGAAAATCTCCGCCAGAGAATGCAGCGCAAGACGCTCCGCTTCCGTAAATTGCGCCAAGTAGGTTTTAGCAGGGCTTTGGCCCCGCTGGTCGCATAGGTCATCCGTCACATCGGCACTCCGTGTGTTCAGGCGCATTTTGGCGCCAAGGTTGGTGTCATGATTGGTTTGGGGCGCAGGCCCCTTTGGCATGCCTAGAGCGTTTGCGCTTCGGCGACGGCCGTCGCGCTTTCGGCATAAGCCCAGTCGACGGCCTGCAGAACGTCATCGCATGTGGCTGCCGCCAGCATCCGCCGCTCGGCTTCCTGACGGATGCCCTCGGTGCGCATCACCACCCAGTTTTCAAAGGCGACTTTTTGGCCAATCAGCGCCAGCTCGTCCGCCGTGGAGGTGCCGGAATATTTCACCGCCTGCTCCAAGGCCACTTGATCGGAAGCGCTCAGCGTGCCGGCAAGTGCGCGGTCATAGATCGCCCGTTTCAACAGCCATCTTTGGCGGGTTGTGTCATCTGGATTGCCCAGAACCGCCCGCGCGACCGCTTCGCTTTCCCCATAAAGCGCCGTGATAAAGGTGGCACGGAAGTCATTGATATCCGGCGTAATTACAAAGCCTTCAGGCAGAGAAATCCCTTCCGGTACCGCCGTCACTTCAAGCGTTACGGTCACCGATCGCAAGGGCCACGCCTGTTTGAGCGTCACCTCATAAATCCCGGGCTGGGCAAAGACGACCCGAGGGGCTGTGACGTTAAAACTCCCGTTCACATAAGTCGATTTGATCTCCAGCTCCAATGGATTGAGCGCGTCGACATCGGGCAGAACCACGCCAAACCAGCGCATCGCGAGGTCCGGAGGTGCCGGACGCGGCACCGGCTTGCCGTTGACAAAATACCAATCCTCGTCGCCATATTCCAAGGGGATCATCGCGTGGTTTGCCGGCAAGTTGGCCATCATGATCGAGATCGCGTCGGCCTGTGTTTCTCCAACCTCCAGACTTTGCCCCGTCCCGATGTCGTAAATTGTGTACCGAATGTTATCCATCGGAAGTCCTCACTTTTTTGTCTGTGTGATTGCGAGATATCGCTGTTTTGCGGTTATGTAGGGACCGTAGCCCTCAACGGTGTAGGTGGTTGAGCCGCCCGACGTGTTTCCATCCTCATGAACCACATGCACCGTCGCGCTTTGGAGCGTGTTCGTTCCAGTGCCCGTTGGCGGAATGGTCACAGAAACACCGGTGCGGATTTCCACGCCATCGCGCTTGATCTTGAAGGTTGCAATCCTTGCCGTCGGCCCAACCACACTCGTAATTGAACAGTTGAATTCAAGTAGGGACGTATAGCCCGCAACGCGGGTGATGGTTTTGGTGGCCACAGTGCTGTAGCTGCTGGCGATTCCTGCATCCCCAGAACTATAAGATCTCGCCGTCGTCGTGACCGCCGATCCCGCGATTTGCAGCGTATCCACGGCGAGATTGCCGATCTTGGCGGTGGTGATCGCATTCCTCGATGAAATGTTATCTTCATTTTCTTTTTACAAACATTTTTGAGGATCAGTGATTATGGCTAGGCACAGAGTTTTCATCAACTATCATCCTGCCAACGATCAGCGCCCTTCGACGGACCCGAAATACATAAATGCAGCGCCTGAGATAGAGAAAAAGGCCATCTACCCCGAGCACACGAGTTGGGCATTTTGAAGCGTGAACCATTTCAGGACGTGTTATGGCATCGTCTTTGCGCTTCTGACGTTATGGTCATGTTAGACACGCCAACATATTTTGACAGCAAGTGGACCCGTCAAGAAAGCGGGCGCGCAAAAGCGAAAGACAATCACGTGCTGAGGGTTATTTGACCTGAGCACAAACCAAATAGGATGACCGATCTTGCCGAAAAGGCGCTACGATCTGATCAGGCTCGAGCCCCAGTTCTGGTTTACGATCACATCGGTATTCGCGAAGCTTAGGGTGCCCATTTTCAATGGTTGAATGACCACATTGCAGCCGTTCGCTCGATTAAGGTATCAGAGGCGGCTTGCTCATTGTCGGGTCCGGAGGCGTAATCTTGTCTGCTTCAATTTTCCTTTCCGCAGGGGGGCCTGATCCAAAACGTGGCCCAGAGCATGCAGCCACCGCAGACACCGTGGCCATTAATGCCGCCATCTCTGCGCTTGTCCACGTGACGCTTGGAAGGAGACCGTTGGTTGGGAGCGGCTATCCCGCTATTACACCCATGGTATTAGAAGTGGCAAAAGCCCGGATGTCGATTACGGAAAGTGGGTTACGCGGAACCAATTGGGCTTTTTCAACGGTGAATACCTTGAGGAAAACGAACTATTCAAAAACGTTGTTTACACGGACGAGGTCGACCGCAACTTGGAGGCAAGCCTGTAAGGAATGCGCCGTCGGATGTTCTCAGAGCATGAATTTAGCGACGCTGTATTCCTTGGTGGGATGGGCGGCATCCTAGAAGAATTTGACCTATTCAAAGAACTCCAGCCAAGAGCGTCTCTAGTACCAGTGATTTCGACGGGCGGCGCTGCAAAACTGTTAGCCGATCAACTGAGCAACGTCAGCAAGGATCTTTCTACGGGTTTGGACTACTTTGCATTGCTCCACCGCCATCTTGATTTTTCTACGCGGGAAAGGATAGCACTCCTGACGAGCAACCTTTAGTGCAGGAAGTCCGTTTTTGGGGGAACGACGGCGTTAATGATTGAGGCTCTAAAAACTAGGGTCCTATAATGTCCGCTTTTCACTACTGAATTGGCTGCGGCGCTAGTGGAGCGAAGGTCTCCATTCCGCCCTTTTTGCCTGCGAGGCGAAGGGTTTAGCATCAAAGGCCTAGCGGTCCACGACAGTTGCCATTTCAAACTGGCGCCCGATCCCGTCGATCCATTTTCGCTGAACTTCTGTCCAAGGTCGTCTGTGTAAAATAGCATCTACTGCATGTCGCACGCGATCTATAGGGTGCTGGGGGATGACTTTAAGAGACATCGCACACTGTATTTTTGAGCATATCCGAGCTGGTAAAAACAAAGAGCTCGGGCTCCTCGCTCTACACATCGTTAAGCTATCGGCGGGTGGCGGCGCCTTGTTCTACCCCGCCACCTACCTTTTATAGTTCCTAGGCGCTCAACTTGCAAAAATCGTGCTTTTCCACACGGTTTTCACGTACGGCCCAATCCGCGATGAACTGCCCCCTTTTGAAGCAGATGTTTACCAAGCGCGCCCCAAACCTTTAGACATGGTCCACACGTTAAATCTTTGCATCCTAGAGCTTTGGTAAACGCCCTTGGCCGAGGCCATGCCAGGAATTTCAATTCTTGATTTTTCGATCAACTGTTGCGATTTTTTAATCACTGGATCAATTGCATATTTCAGGCGCAGCGCCTCTTGCTGCCAGTTCTGCTTGCCCATGTTCTCAAAGTTGAAATCCATGATGCTCGAATGGTCCTGAATCGAGATATAATAACAGCCCAAGATTGGGCAGGTCTCAAAGAGCTTTAGGTCGAATTCCTTGGCAGCGATAAGCTCGTTGGCCGCCTCCATTTCTCGCACGTCAGCAACAAAATCGGCCAGCTGGTTTAGCAAAACAGCGACGGTTTCGCATGCACCGGCCACCGTGTTTGTCGCAGCGCCACCATCGATTAGGAGGCCAAGACCTTTCGCAGCGAATGCGCCGGAGTGGATGCCGGCTTTTCTTGCTTTGTAACTGATTTGTCGGTCCAAAATTTGACTGATTGCCGTCAGAGCTTCGGAGGGGTCCCCCATGCGGATAGAGGGGCGAATCTTCATCATTTTTTCCGCGCTATCGATGGTTTTAATAACGTCATTCCAGCCAAGCACAGCTTTTCCACCGGATGTGACCAAGCCAAAAAGTGGCGCCGCACTGATCGCGAACTCTTGGGCACTTGAACCGAACACGGCTCCGATGATCTCTTTTTTGGGGCCGTCGGAAATACCTGTGGTTATCAACTCGATCGTGTCCTCGATCTTACTTGCAAGGCTGCCAAACTTTTTAGTCGCTTTGGCTGCCTTATAGCTAACACCAGCTGAAGACTTAGCAACCGCCTCCGTTTTCGACCAGAAATCATCTTTTTTGGCTCGGGCCACGCCAAAAACGCTGTGTTTCAGTTCCAGCTTCTTCCCATCGAACATCTTCGCCTTGGCGGCGTTCTGGAGCTTGCGGATCTCGTTCTTGGCGAAAAAGTCTTCCCACTCATCCCCCAAACTATCAAAACTTACCTCAGAACCTAAAACGTTAAGCTGCTTGTAGAGGTCCGCCACCGCGCCTTTAGAATTCCTGACGCTTTTGTGCCAATTCTGTTTCTTTGAGTTCTGCGCATTTATCCAGCTAACCAGCGCAAATTTTGCCTGAGATTCATTTCGAACCATCAATGCTTGATCAATCGCTTTGAGCGCAGCACTCCGTGGACTCGTTAACGAATATGTATTCTTCATCCAATCGGCGTGCGACATAATCAATGCCATATTTCCTCCTAAACGTTTTAATTCTAAAGATTAGACGCTCCATTTTTTAAGAATTTTGCAGCCTAAAACTGAAGGAGTTCTGCATTTTCGGGCGGGAAATGGGTCGCTGACATGTCAATATGTAAATATTCATACTGTTTGGTTCTGTTGTGTCAAGGTGATGAATACTCTGAGATTTTTAGACACCTTATTTGAACAGCTTAGGCGAAGCCAACAGCAGAGTCTCCGGCGGCATTTGGATCAAAGAGGGCACCAATGCGCCAGCCCTTGGTTTGCGAATGACCGAATTATTTACAACAGGCAGGTCTACGCAAATAGGCACAACGACAAGGCTGTAGATCGGTACTTTGCCGCCATTCGTTATTGCGAAAACAAAACGCAAGGAAAAGACTTCAGCAGCGTCACGGTCGAAGATCTCTGCAAGGTGCGGAACGATTTAAAACGGCGCGCACGCGCGGATGCAGAGGATCAATTATGGTGGATTGCGGCACGCATTCCATGCGGCGAACAAAAATCACCCAGATTTACAAGAAAACGGGCATCCGGCGCGCCGTTCAGCTCTTGCTAGACAAACCAAAATGGGCAGCACTATTTGATTTCACGACCTGCCCACCACAGGCGATCATCGATCATGAAAAGGACTACGCTATCTTTTTTCTCTGAGCGATCGAAAGCGATGCCGAGGACAGCGGTGTTCGTCCACGCCCACTTTTGGGTTAGGTCTTCGCACTCACTTCGAGACCCATCTGTTTGCGCTCGGCACTCCAGAAGTTTTTCACTATGGGCCGCTTGAATGTTCGCAATATCGCGGGGAGTTATACCGAAATATGTTGGCCTTGAAAAAGCCATTCCCTCGACGGAAATTGTGGGTGAGCCAGCGTGGGTAATTCCGCCACCCATATCGTGTAGGAGTATGTAGCCTCCGGTAGAAAACGGTCCTTCATCGTCGTCGGCGGGAGTTTCAACAAGAAAACCACAGGCGCTTGGCGCATGCCAAAGCACATAACGATCTGTGTTTACTGTTTTAGAATTAGTTTCCCAAAGAGAAATATTTCCTTGCTCGGGATTCTCCCGAACATTCGCCAACCTCAGTCTGGGATATTCGTCCCCGCAGGTCTTTTGAATGCCAAAGGGAAAGTAGGGTTCCATTCGCAAAACTTCACTCTTCCCAGAAAGGGTAGTTGGATAAAGGTCGGAATTATCTAGAGGTGCTTCTTTTGCGGGAGCGGGAGTTTCGGTCTCGTTTGGAACGCAAGCGCTCAGCACAGCCACGGCGATAACGGTCAGAGAGAGTCTTGCCCAAAACCTACGCGACAAAAGCATCCTCAACATAATGTCCCCCAACAAATTTATTCGCAAAAATCGTAAATATCAAATAACCGGCCCTAAAAATACCCACAATCGATTTAGTCTCAATAAGGATGGTTCCGCATCGATTTTTGTTAGCTTAATTCCGTTCGGACCTGCGGCAGTCTTGCAGTTTATAGCGAAGGCCCATAATCCGCCTTTGACGCTAATGCGAGGAAAATGCCAGCTCGATTCTTGTTTTTACGTTGCTGGAAAAGTGTGGCATTCAAGCGGTATAGAAAAATAATCCGTCAAATATATCAACGATCAATTTACGAAATTTTTCGCAACTCAATGAAATAATTGGCAAAACGTTGCCTCTCCTCCGCTCTACTTTGATTTTATTAGAAGAAATCTGACAAGTGCTGTTCGTATTTGTTCTGTTCCTCCGCTCCTGTCTGGTCTTGTTGAGTTCTTTCGGGTTGGCTTGGGCGCGATCCTTCTGAACCATCGTCAACACCTCACCTGTAGTGCCGATTATCATGCCGAGGGACCAATACCCCAAAGGCGTTCCAACCGCGCGTTGGGGCAAGCACAAGGCTGCTCGCCCTCCCCAAACAGTTCAAAATTTACGAGACCAGTGATCTGACCATCTCACTGAACCGCGAAACACAGGTTCGGTTCACTTACGACCACAATGATGCCGACGGGGTACCCCTAAGTTTTCCCAACCTCATCATCACAACAATTCCTGTGTTCCTAGGCGGCTCTGACCTCAAATCGGAAGTGGTGATTAGTTTGGCATTCCGTTAAATTGTATGAATGCCGCATTCAACTTATTCCATTTTCTTCAGCTTCTCTGCCTTGGATAATACATCAATTGACCCTGCCGCATATGAAGAGATGGTTAATGCTGTTATTTGATATTTGGACGCTTGGGCTCGGCCTCATTTTCGCGATATTTACTATTGGTGTTTTGATCAGCGACGGCGCCATTCCAAAGAGATTTCGACCGTCAAGTCATTGGTGTTTAGTCACACAGCAGGACTTGAGGTAGGTTGCAGCGAATGTGCGCCTTCCGCCCAAGTGAACACGTCTACTTCCAGTAGAGACCGACATTCACCTCTAGCGAGATACTGCACAGTAGCTCTACCGCAAGCGAAGATTCACCAAGTGGCGAACGAAATAAGGGAAAAATCGAAAATACTGGTGCGGGTGAGAGGCAACGCTTTGTAAATCATTTCAATTGGTTGCAAATAAATTTCGTGAAAAAATCGTAATTACGTTTGGTGAAATAATTTTGAAATGAACGAAATTCAATCCTGCCCCGCCATGAAACGTGCCCGCATTTACCCATAATTACTCGATACGTTGCAAACGATGAGTATATGGCAGCACCAAAATTGCTGGCCGACACAAGAAATCCACCCCGCCCAAATCAATCGAACTTGCGACCGACAGCTCCCAAAACCATCTGAACGCTTGGCATGCCGACCTTCCCTTTATATAGATCAATGGGTTATGGATGGTGAAAAGTCATTGTTTTCATTTCTAATATTCAATCCTGTCTTCGAAGTTGGGCCACTCAGATTGAAACTCTTAGAGTTTTCACACTTCGTCAAAAAAGAACAGAATACGAGCCGAGTTTAAGGACCTATAGTGAAGAAATTTTTACGCATAGTTGACCACAACGATGGATTTGGCGTGCTGCTTCTCGCGCTTGCTCCTGGACTAACCGTAGCGTTCCTCAATCTGCTGTCCCCATGGATCAATCTATTGCCGGTTCAGTCGGCAGCAAAGGCGAGAACGTGGCTTTCAAAATTTGATGCAGATTATGCGACAGTACAGCAGTATTACTCGGCAGAGTTGGCGGAAAACTTTGTGCTGAATGAGGCGAACCTTATTGTCGTGATGATTGCCGTGACATTGAGCTTTACTTTGCTCAAATTTGCCCGACCTGGCGCTGATTTACCCTCCCCTGCAATGAAGGCACGTGGGAAACCGCCGATAAAGATGATTCCAGCAATGATAATAATGAATGCGCTTACAATTCATTTCGTGTTTTTAACGAAGCCCAATTCTATATAGAGCCAAGCCACATTCGTATTTCCTTCACGCCTGGTATCTGGGGATTTATTCTCATGAGCCTCATGGTAGGTGGCTGCGGGTTTTTCTTATATATGGCAGTCACAATTTTTTTCCTAATGCTGAGTAAATGGGATTAGTGCGCTTGCCTGCCTAAGGTTTAGCACACGCCTTGAAATTCAAAAAAACTGGTACTTAAAAGTATCTTCGATAAAGCACTGAATTAAGAGTTTCTTCAGGCGCTGTTGTCCCAAATGCAAACGCGTTCGGTCCAAGAATAACATTCTGCTAAACAGGTCTAAAGTCGCCTTCGGGCTCTGCCGCTGAATTCGCTACGCCAAACACGAACGGCTGTAATTTCAGTCCCAATGACAACGACTGTCGTTGGCAACGCAGGCAAGTGCTGGTCACGCAACGTTTTTCGGGATTCGAGCGCAAATGGGCGCAACGGCAGGCATCATTTAGCTCTTTGAGTCCGGTGTGCTGCATCACCGCATGGCCGGTTTGAGCGCAAACTGCTGTCCCGACTGCAAGCTTTACCCACCATCTTTCATTCTGAAGCCATTAGGCAGGCTGTGGTCTTACTAGAATAGTCGGACAGTTGTATGCTTTAAGAGCAGGAACTCAAAGAGGTGGAGCATTTGGAAGCGAGAAACAATCTGCCAGACATTGCACGCGGGTCACTCATTCTGTTGGTTGTTTGGGGACATCTGCTTGAGAGTGAGGGCTATGGCGGCAGTCTTTATTTTGCAATCTATACGTTTCACATCCCTGCTTTTGCGATGATCAGCGGCATGATGTCCAAGTCGAGCATGGATGCGAGAGGCTTGTTCAAAATTTGTAGGCGGCTACTCGTGCCTCTCCTCATTTTCCAAGTGGTCTACTTTATTGCGCTTGGATATTTCGCACCGGAAAGGGTAACCAACTTTTTATCGCCGGTTTGGATCGTCTGGTTTCTGTTCAGTCTGTTTATCTGGAAACTTCTATTGCCACTGGCAGTAAGACTTCCATATCCACTCCTTCTCAGCGTCGCTTTCGCGTTAGGCGCAGGGTTTATTGACGAAATTGGATTGGAATTCGGCATGTCCAGAACTCTGGTTTTCTTTCCCGCATTCATCTTTGGGCATCTATATGGCAAACGAATTTTTAAAGCCGTGCCGCAATACCGCGTTCCCCTCTGCATTCTGTTCGTCTCAATATTTTTGGTCGCTGTTTTCGTTTCTGACTACATTTCAATACGGTTGCTGTGGGGTTCCCATCCGTATTCGAATTTACCGCTCCACACACCTGGCATCGGTTACCGTGCGGTTATGATTGCCGTCGGGATCATTGCATCAATATCATTCCTTGCCATGCTGCCAACGCGTTCCAGACCATTGGCGTTGTTGGGCCAAGAGACAATGCCCGTCTATCTTTTGCACGGCCTCCCAGTCATGCTCTTTTGGGCCGGTGGGTTTCAGATGGATACTAGCTTCTTGTTTCTATCTGTCACGGCTTTGTTGTCATTGGTTATTTCGTTCTCGATTGCAATTTCTAGCATGTTGTCTTCGCGAGAATAATCCTTCCTGAGACAATTTGGCTAAAGGCAGCTTTGTCCGGAGGGTGTGTGAATTGACAAACTCATTCTTGCTGCGTCTTTCATGAATGGCTGGTTTTCCCGCTGCGCAGCAGTATCAGATTTCTCGCTCACGCGGCATTTCTCGTGCTGCGAACGCATGCAACGCAAAAATTCGATTCACAGTATGGGCCCAAAGCATGCGTAATTGGGCTACCCTCTGCTCGGAGGTCGAGCTCCCGATAAGATCACAGGATGATGTGAACAAGGGAGATGAGAAATGGAATATTTTGCCGGAATAGACGTATCGCTGCGATCCTGTGCGGTTTGCATTGTTGATGGCAAGGGTGCGGTGCAGCTTGAACGCGAGCTACCGTGTGAGATCAAGGACATAGCGGAATGCCTTGCCGCGTTTCCCTATCCGATTGAACGGGTAGGCTTTGAGGCGGGCACTCTGAGCCAACATCTGCTTTTTGGATTGAAGACAGAAGGTTTTAACGTCGTGTGTATGGAAGCACGTCAGGTCAATGCAGCGCTGTCGGCAATGCGGAACAAAACAGACAAGAATGATGCACGTGGCATCGCTCAAGTCCTGCGCACCGGTTGGTTTAGTCCGGTGCATATGAAGAGCCGAGAGGCGCACGGTGTGCGTGCTTTGCTCAGCACACGCAAGGCATTGCTGAAGAAAACGATGGATCTTGCCAACGAAGTCCGTGGGTTGCTGAAAATCTTCGGCATTCGTCTTCCGATGACCGTAAAGCACGGCGGCTTTGGCGGTGTCGTCAGACCGTTGATCGAGATGGATGACGTTCTGACACATGCGTGCAGCGGTGCCATCAAGGCATCAACTAGACTGCAAAGAGAAGCTTGACCCAGATGAGCGACGCGCCAATGGCCACTAGCGACTTCATATATCAATTGGCCTCAATTCGGGAGATCGGCCTTCAAGTCGAGATAATCCTGCCGTCCTCAACATGCACGGTGACCAATAATAATATTGGTCACCGCATTTTTTGATTATACTTTAGCCAATCGCTGCGCGCATTCTTCCGCAACTCCTGGTGTTGGCTCATCACTTCCCGAGAAGGTCGCCCAACCAGCGTCCTCCAGTAAATTGTCCCTTTTGTAGCTTGATTCAGCCAAAAGCTCCGTCATGTTGACAGTTGCCTGAGAGTCGGCTTGGAAGTTTTTAACGCAAATCGGCGCCAGAGCGGCGACGACCGCAGCAGACGTTTCGGTCGCACTTTGCTCAGCGGCGGTGCTGCCCAAAGTCCAGCCACCCCAACCAAATCCGACACCTATTGCGACAACTGCACCAAGGCCGAAGCCCTGTAATAGTCGTGTAAGTGACTCGCCTTGGATCGCTGCTGGAAGTTCCATGTAATATACCTTTCGTCCGATTTCTCGGATCATCTGGAGAAGCAGCCGTAAAGCGTGCCAAACCAAATTTATTTGGAATTAGTCATGCGTGCCAGATACGACATCGCATCTCCAAACGCCTACCGCGAATGCTCGACAAAGTACACCACAGCGCGATTTTCGGAAAAATTGTTTAAGATACTGTTTCAAACGGAGCCAGCCATGATGCTGCGTGATGCACGAATGGCTGGTTTAGAAAAGCTGCGTCGCGGCATAAGATCTACTAGTGACAATGGTGCAGGTTTCAGCCCTCCTTCGAGATCATTGATTAGGGCTTTGCAAAGGGCGATTTCTGCGCATAGCAGACCTTGATGCCGAGTGCAGCGAATGGCGGCTCACCGCCCTTAGTGACGAATGCTGCGTTAGCACGATGGTTTCGAATTGAGCCCTAATTTAGGCGACGCTTCCGGCCCAGACCCGCCATTAGCCATGACCTCAAGATGCTGCAGTGCGGCCCGTCGAAGCGGACATTGGTGCATGGTGCAGCATTTTTGCTGGCTGAAAAGTCGGTGTGCGGACAAAGCGACTGTGCTTTCGCCCATGCCCGAATAGTTTTAAGCTCAATCTATATAGTTGTTAGCTCGGTATATAAGTGTCTTGCTATGGATGTACGGAATACAACTGAATGAACGGAAACTCACCGATAAGCGTAGGTCTTGCAGGAGACGGTGATGAAGTTGATGCTATCGAGAATGTCGAACGGGTCTTCGCTATAAAACTCAATTACAATGATGCATCATCTTGGGAAACTGCGGGCGATGTGTTCATGTCTCTGCAAAAAGTGCTTCCTGCCAGTGAGTTGTCCAGCCAAACGCTTTGGGAACGATTTGCAGAAGCTCTTGCGCTGGAAACTGGCGTTGACGCCAAGAAAATTGATCGAAATAGCCCTTTACTGCTGCCTACGAGTTTTTCTTGGAAAATCGCCCTTGTTCGGGTTAGCATCGCCGCTTTTCTGATTTTCGGTCTTCTCTTCTTGGTCTCGCTTTGATCGCCCTTTCGGTACTGGCCCTTCGATACTGAGGGCTCCTTGTGGACCTTCGCGGCACGATGCGCTGATGCCCGCCAAGCCGGACATAACTGCCGTTGGAAATTCTAAACGAATTCCGCTCTTCTGGTTCTTTACGTCAACCTGTTCGGATTGAAATTTAAATGAAAAATCTAATAATCTTCTTGCTTTTTGTTCTTTTGATCTGGTTTGGATCAACGATAGTTCGACTTGAAAATATCAACTATGCCAATATCTTAAACATGTGTCCTGCATTCGTTCCAAGTCAGCCGAGTACCTTTACGGAAACGCAGGAGTGTTTTGACGAAGTGCAAACGCGAACCAGCTTCATTTGGCATCTGCTCTATGGATTGAAATTGATTTAGTCTAGCAACTGTGCTCATAGCCGACATTCGCTGCGTTTGCACACGAAATCAACGTCAAATCGGGGGGCGAGCGGCGGCTATGCGGACTTAGCCGTCGTTGGTTTGCCGCCCAAATACAATCATCCCAATGCGAACATTGCTAGGCGACGGACCGTCAGAGGTCTTTTGAAAAATAGTGCATATAGGGGCGTAGCATTGGTTGTTCATTGTACGTTGTTGTTCTTATCGGCTCATCCAACTCTGTAAATCCAAGCTTCGGAAAAAGATCCCTCATCTCAACATTAGGTGTAAGTGTATCTGCGATCAGACGTTTCAAGCCCATGTTTCGCGCCGCGAGATCCAGAGCTTCGATCAATGCTCTACCTGTGCCAGTCCCTCTCGTGTCTTCGGAGACAAAGAGCCTCTTCCACTCACCTGTGTGTTGATCGAAGCGTTTCAACATACCGCATCCAACGACTTCTCCCGTGCTTTTTCGCGCCAAGACGAGACAGCCCTCAGGAGGTAAGTAGTCGTCCGAATTGGCCCAAAACTCTGCAATCGCGCTTTGCGGAGCAGCAGGGGGGATATCGAAGCCAATGTCTCGCATGCGGTGGACAGCGAAATCATAATATTGGGATAAGATGCCCGAGAGGTCCTCTTTGGGTGGCAAAGTTTTGCATACTTCGATCTCAATGCTTTTCATTGGACAACTCAATCATAGCCAGATCTTTGCAGGGCTTGGCGCGCTCGATAGCTTACGAGGTAAATTTACAAACAGTCAACAATCAAGGCCATTTTTCGTATGCAGCATAGGTTAATTTGGGATCCTAGCCGACTTTCGCTGCGTTTGCATCTATTGAGAGCCACGGCTTTGACGCGAACGGCCCAAACCTGCCGTTCACGAAAGCCTCAAATGCTGCGGCGCAGTCCGTCAAAGCGGACATTCACGCGTTGCCGCAGCATTAATTGGGCGTTAAGGTCTGCCATCCAAACATGGTTTCAAAGTATCAATGAGTGGTAAAGGAAATTGTTACGACAATTCTATGGTGGAGACGTTCTTCAAATCCATCAAGACTGAGCTGACCTGGCGCAATCGTTGGGAAACAAGACGCCAAGCCGAAGGGGCCATATTCCAGTATATCAACGGATTCTATAACCCGCGCCGCCGCCATTCATCGCTGGGGGGCAAAAGCCCCTTGGCCTTTGAACGAAAATCTACATAAATGAGTTGGGAGACTGGAACGTAAGCGGGACAAGTCCAGTGAATATCGGATCGACAGGCCCGCATCGGCCAGCGCCGATAGTGCGCGCATCGCCTCCTCGGTACAGATACCAGAGGTCACAACCAAAACGTCGGACCCGTCGGATAATTCGCGCGCGTCACCAACCTTGATGGGGGTATCAAACAGCCGTGGGACAGAGCCGCGCAAATGCGACAGAATCGTCCTTTGACATCGAGATCACGTCGGCAAGTCCAATCCCGCCTTACGAAGGCCCTGCTTGAGATGCCGGTCAAATTCCTTGCTCAGTTGCCAATTTTGGATGATCGCCGACGCTCTAGCGACAAGATTGGGCTTGAGCACAAGCAGCTTCTCAGTAGCTAACTGTGCCTGCTTGTTGTTGCCCAATTGTCCATGACTGGCGGCCTGAAACAGATGTACCCAAAAGAAATCAGGCATGTCGATCGTCTCGAGAAGCGCAAGCACCTGTTGGTATTCCCGGCGGTTATAAAGTGAAAAAACCTCTGGAAAAGAGAACCAATTGGGATGCACAGGATTCAGCGTTTTGGCGCGCTCAACCAGTAATATCCCCTCGTCCCACGCGCCGCTAAACGCAAGACGCATGCCGTAATGTGCGAGAGCCGTGCTGCTATTTGGGTTGAGCGAGAGGGCAGTTCTTCCCGCATCTTTAAAGCCGGTAATATCCCCCAGCGCAAAATAAATATTCGCAAGCATGAGATGGGCCGCAGAAGATTCAGGGTCCAATTCTACGGCGCGATTGGCCGCGTGTTTTGCATTGCGGAGCGAGGTTTTTGGCTCCGTTCCCAACTCAAAGCGGATTTCCTGCATATACAAGTTTGAGAGCACGGCCCATGCCTCCGCATAATCGGGGTCGGTGCGGGTTGCCTGCTCAACGCAGGCTTTGATTTCAGGGTGTCGACGCAGGTCTATCGCGATTTGGTAGCGATAATAACGCAGCACGCAATCATAGGCATCCAGATGATTTGGCGCTTTTCTCTCTGCTGTTTCCATCGCTTTCTTTGCCAAAATCCCGTATTTTCCAGCGAGGTTGCCAACCACATCCTGAATGATTTTGTCTTGGGTCGCATAAATTTCAGTTGGGGTTGTGTCGGTCTCGTAGTCGCGCACCCAAATATAACGTCCGGTATTTAGGTCGATCAACCTCGCGGCTATGCTTAGGGTTTCGCCGGTTTCCATAACGCTCCCTTCCAGAACGAATTCGGCTCCGAGCTCTTGGGCCAAAGCTTGAGGATCGCTGGATGTGGAATTTAGCTGCGCAATGGTGCCCAGTGGCAAAACCCATAAATCGCGAAACCGGACCAGCTCGGTCGTAAGCTGCTGGGTTATTCCCTGTGCGAAATATGCCCGTTTCGGATCTTCGCTCAGATGCAGAAAGGGCAAAACCGCAATGACCGGACCTTTGGGCGCATCCAACGCGGACGTCTGGTCGCGCGGCGTTAACTGGGACCAAGCCAGGGCTGCGGTCGCGACGAGCAAGGCCGCCACGGCCATTATCAGCGTATTTTTGATGCCGGAAGGGCCAGAACTCGGAGCAGCAGGAGCTGCGCCAAGCGGCAATGGTTGGTGCGTTTCTTGCGGCTCAAACCGCGGTGTATATCCGCCTTTTGGGATCGAAATTCGGATCGCATCCCAGCGACCGGATCCCGCATAATACCGATCCAGATCGCTGCGCAGACGACGGGCCTCTAAGCGTACAACGGGATCGTTTTGCTGTTCGAAAGTTTCGTCACGCCCGAAAACGGTCTGCGCAAGGGTCACGCCTTTTAGCCGCGCTCCCCGACCTTCCAGAGTTTCCTCGACAATAAACTGTAGAAACACCCGCCGCGGGGCTGAGGCTGAAAAATCATCCCCTTGCAGAATACGCGCCAGTTGAAGCCGAATGTCGGCGGTTGAAAACTCTTGGTCCATAGTGTCATCCATCAGCGCGGCGTAAATTTCCGGCAGCTCCGTATTTGCGACAAGGCATTATTACAAATAACTAATTGCGGCCTGAGATACACCCAATCCGCAACGGGTACAAACATGTTCGTACTTCCGCTCAAGGCCTCGCGCTGTAGTTAGGCGCGCAGGGGCGCAACCGCAAGGCTTCGCCTGAGAATCACGTTTGACGAACTTCACAGCCACTTTCTCTACAACAGACAAATAGGAGGCGTTCCAATATGGTACGGCCACAGATTTCTAATCCGACTATAAAATCGACCCTGATCGGGTCCCTTCTGGCACTTACTGCCAGTGTTGCATTTGCCCAAGATCACTTTGACCCCAAAGGCAAACAGCCGTCGCAATTCACCATCGATTTTCAGAATGAGCAGCGCGGCTTGCTTCCGTTTGAAGATGAGCGTGATTATGAGGAAAGCCGTCGCGGCTTGCTGGCAACTCCGGATTTCAAACAGATTCTAACCGAAGACGGTTCTGTTGCGTGGGATATGGAAAGCTATGAGTTCCTGCTCGGCGACGAAAAGTTTGATACCATCCACCCGTCGCTTCAACGCCAAGCTTTCTTGAACATGAACTACGGCCTGTTCGAGATTCTAGAAGATAACATCTATCAGGTGCGTGGCTTTGACCTGTCCAACATCAGCTTTATCAAAAGCGACACAGGCTGGATCATCTTTGATCCTCTGGCGTCAAAAGAAACCGCCGCGGCCGCTCTGAAATTGATCAACGATACTGTTGGTGAGCGTCCGGTTGTGGCTGTGATCTATTCGCACTCGCATGCGGATCACTATGGTGGTGTGCGCGGTGTGATCAGTGACGAAGACGTAGCGAATGGCGTAGAAGTCATTGCGCCTGTCGGGTTTATGGAACACGCAGTTTCCGAGAACGTCTATGCGGGTAACGCGATGAATCGCCGCCTGTTCTTTCAATATGGTGTTTTGTTGCCGCGCGGCCCTGAAGGCCACGTTGACCAGTCCATCGGCAAAAACATTTCGTCCGGCACAACAGGCTTAATCGAACCAACAAGATACGTTTCGGATGATATCGAAGAGATCACCATCGATGGCGTCAAAATGATTTTCCAAAACACGCCCGGCACCGAAGCTCCCGCCGAGATGAACACTTATTTCCCTGATCTCAAAGCATTCTGGGCTGCGGAAAATATCACGGGCACCATTCACAATATCTATACTCTGCGTGGCGCTTTGGTACGCGATGCGCTCAGCTGGTCCAAACATATCAACGCTGCGCTGTATTCCTTCGGCCAAGACGCCGAAGTTATGTTTGCATCGCATTCATGGCCGCGTTGGGGCAATGAGCGCATCCAAGAAGTCATGCGTTCGCAACGTGATACCTATGCCAACCTCAACAATGGTGTGTTGAACCTCGCCAATAAAGGCGTCACCGTCAACGAGGTTCACAATGTCTATGAAGTGCCTATGAGCCTTCAAAATCAGTGGTCGGCGCGCAGCTATCACGGCTCGGTCGAACATAACTCTCGTGCGGTGATCAACCGGTATCTTGGATATTGGGATGCAAACCCAACAACGCTCATCCCGCTTTCCCCCAAAGATTCCGCGCCGCTTTATGTGGAAATGATGGGTGGAGCCGCGCCAATTCTTGCCAAAGGTCAAGAGCTTGTTGATGGTGGTATGTATCTGGAAGCGACCGAAATTCTGAACAAACTGGTCTATGCAGAGCCTCAGAATCAGGACGCCAAAGACATGTTGGCCGATGCGTTTGAGCAAATCGGGTATCAAAAAGAGAGCCCCTCCGTGCGCAACTCTTTCCTCGCTGCGGCTTACGAACTGCGCAACGGTGTTCCAGAGGGGGCGTCGATCGAAACCACGGGGCCTGACACAATCAAGGCGATGCCAACTTCGATGTGGCTCGATTTCCTTGCCATCCGTTTGAACAGCGAAAAAGCAGCTGACATGAACTTTACCATCAATCTGGTCATGCCGGATATTGAGGAAAAGATCGTGGTTGAGTTGAGCAACGCGACCCTGACTCATATCGTGGGTTACACCGATGACGACGCGACGTTGAGTGTCGAAATCAATCGCTCTGACCTCGAAAAGGTGATGACCGGAGAAGTGCGCCTCCTTGACCTGATCGGTGACGATATTGCTAAATCTACAGGCGATACGTCCGTCTTGGATCAACTGGCCTCGGTACTGGACCAGTTTGATCTCGGGTTTGAATTGATTCCGGGAACGGGTGCGCAGGATCTGACCAAAGAGGCCAATCCGTTCGCCCAACCCGCGCTAGCCAACACCAACGGCGGCTAAGTAAACTGTGACATGAGGCGGCCCGGTTGTTGGGGCCGCCTCATGTTGTGAAACGACGAGCGTATATGGTCACCGCCCAAAGAGATGCATGGACGATCAAGTTATCGCCCATTTTACTTCTTCTGTGAAGGTCTGCTCTTCCTACAAATGGATTGGCTATTTCGCAGATGCGGCGAAAGTCAGGTTTGAGCGGCGATCTCAACCGGTCGACGCAACACACTCTGCGAACTTCTCTGCTGGCGTTTGATATTGCAAGGTCTTGCGAGGGCGTTCGTTGAGTTGCCTTGCGATTGCACTGAGCTTTGCTTGG
>NZ_JBGFCD010000028.1:0-23931 GCF_041205405.1 Falsihalocynthiibacter sp. S25ZX9 | reverse complement strand
AAGTTGCTGAACTTGTCAGTGTCCTTCGTGCTGATGACAACCCCAGATTGCCGGAGACAGCCCGGTCCGCCCTTCTGGCTTTGGCGGTACAACTCGACAGCTTGGAACAAGAAGTCCGGAAATTTGTTTCCATTCATGTATCTATTTTTAACCAATTCAATCAGTAGCTTATCTTCTAAAATCCTGCTGAGACGTGTTCGAATTTTCATGACAGCACACCGGTAAAAGCTTTAACATTTCCGCAATTGTGCTAGGTTGATCCACGTTTGCTAGGTCCAACGGAGACTTTAAATGAAGCCGAGTATGTTTGCAGAAATTAAATGGACGCGATTTTGCACACCCTTTTTAGTCTTGGCGGGCTTAGATTTGCTGCTAATTAGTACGAATGTTGTATTCCGCGGATTGTCGTTTTTCGATGTCATCGAAAGCACTCCGAATATTTGGAAAGTAACATCGAATGTTTCCATCAGCAGCGGGTTCATTTTCTTCAAGTGGATTGCACTTAGCACCATTTTAGTTTTGATTTGGCGGCGCGATCGACAACCGATTTACGCGGTGCTCGCTGCGGTTTTCCTCGCCCTCTTTTTGGACGACTTATTGGAAATTCATGAGTTCGTTGGCATCACTTTTGCAACTCAATTTGATCTGCCCGAAGTGATCGGCTTGCGTGGTCAAGATCTGGGTGAATTGATGTATTGGGCAATGCTCGGCACGGCCGTTCTTAGTGGTACTATCTTTGGGCTATATGCCTCTACACCGGTTGCGCGGCTTTTTGGTTATGCCTTCTTGGTGTTGTTTCTCTTTCTAGCTTTTTTTGGGATTTTCGTAGACCTTCTTCATGTGGTTGCTCAAGAGATTCCCGGAGATCTAGGGAAAGTTGTGGGATTCGGCTTTGGTCTGTTTGAGGACGGCGGGGAGATGATCGCAGCCTCTGCACTTACCGCGTTTGCATATTCTTTATGGCGGCACCCCAAAAACTCCTAATTCGAGGTCCAGCCTACTTGCAAGAGAGTCGACCAGGCGTGGTGAATTCGCAAAAGGCACCTTCGTGGGCATCAATATGAACCGTTCCAGCCTTTCCAAAGCCCACAGAGGCAGCTTGATTGGTCCAATTATACAGAACCACCCCTTTATCAAACAGTTTGTAAGCTATCCCGTCGCTGATTTTGGTGCGCGCGCTCTTGGGGTTTCCAAGTTTCGTGCGGTAAATCTCGTAATATGTATGGAGATGGTCAGACGTGGCACTATCGCGATTATTGTCTGTGTAAATGAAAAATCCATTGCGCGGAACCACAACGTTCATCGCGGAAAACAGTTTTGCATATCGATTGTTCACAGCCGAGTTCCGGTCGCGTTCTGATTTGTCGAGCGTAATACGCTGCATCTCCAACGCGACGATCTTGGGTTCACTTAAGTATTCGTCATGAAACTCAAGCAGTTTCTCGACAGTTTCAATTTCGCTTGAGGAATAAGGCCCCTTTTGTTTCTTGATCATTTCGAGGTAGACGCCGTTGATTAAGTCGTGGGTGCTGCGGTCGAACTGCCAGTTTGTATTGCCGACAATTAAAAAGTTCGGACCGTTTCGATCCCGAATGGATTGCGCGATCTTCCGACGTGCCTCGCCGATTTTTGCTTCGGACAACGCACTTGGATGTTTATTGGTCCACCAATCCAGAAAAACCCCCTTCGCATGAAACTGTTTAGCGCGCTCGGCGGCTACATTAGCGATATAGTCGGCAAAGTTTGGGTTAGTATAATCCAATTGCAGAGTTGTTCCATATTCTGCAGCGTGTTTCCAAGGGGCGTTTGTTATAAAGTTATCGAGTCCGGGGTAACTTGAGTAACTTTTCCCTGAGTAGTTATAGGCCCAGTAAATCTCGGTTAACTGGATCGCTTTTCCTCTTTTAGTTGGGCTTGCGGCCCAGGTAAGCTCGTAGGGGCCAATTTGATAAACGTCGTGGTGCCAAGGTAAGAATAGTTTAATCGTTTCTGGGCGGGTGTCTCCCGACTTTAGAGCGCGCGCCACGGAAGCTTCGAGCGGCGTTGGGGGCGGTGCAATAAATTTCGCTTTTTCATCGGAAACGGTCACCGCTGCCTGGGCGGAAGGTGCCACGAGCAAGCCTAACAGGCACACCGAGAGTAAAAGTCTTTTCATGATATATTTTTCTACCTCGTGTTATCTTGTTTTAGGGCCGGCAAAAATAGCGCCTCCAGCATTGGTACAGTGTTTTTTATTAATGAAGCAACTCTTCCCTGTCAAAAGCGCAACCTTATTGATTAACTGATCAATTCGACGAGGCGTCGACTTGAGGGACCTGATTTGAATTCGAAGTTTCAAAATAAATCATTCGCCAAAACGAGTTCTAGGGGGCTTATGAAGGGCGCAGCCTGGACTTATGTTGCCTTTTTTTCACGTCGCTTCGTCACATTTTTGAGCACAATGGTGCTCGTGCGTTTTGTAGGTCCTGAAGGTTTTGGCCTTATGGCGGCCGCCCTGCTTGTGATCCGTTATTTTGATGCTGTGAATGATGCGGGGGTTGGGGCCGCAATGGTTCAATATCAAAGTGACCCCGAAAAAACGGTAAATGTGGCCATGCTCATTTCACTTGGGATGGGAATTGTACTGACGACATTATCTGTCTTGAGCGCGCCTTATGTTGCGAATTTCTTTCATCAACCAGAATTGAAAGCGTTGCTTTGGTTTCTTAGCCCGATTTTTCTCTTCAGTTCATTCGCGCAGGTTCAGGGGTATTGGCTGAAAAAAACGTTTCGTTTTGCTGAACGGGTCGTTCCAGAAATCAGTTCTGTATTGGTCAAGGCTTTTGTCTCCATCCTGTTCGCAATCCTAGGGTTTGGAGTCTGGAGCCTCGCGTTTGGCCAAATGAGTGGGCAAATCACAGCTTCAATTGCATATTGGCGGGTCACAAGGAATCAGCTTTCGTTGGCCTTTGACCGTAAGATTGCCTACAGGTTGCTCTCATTCGGAACCAAGCTTTCGGTGATCACATTCGTTGGAATATTATCTCAGACAGTGGATCAAGTGGTGATCGCGCGCTATTTGGACGCTTCTCAGTTGGGTTATTTCGTCCTAGGGTCCATGCTCCCTGAGTTGGCGGTGATGGGGGTCTGTGTCTCGGCCAGTCAAGTGTTCTTCCCAACGTTTAGTCGAGTTCAGGCCAAACCACGGCTTCTACGCGCTTCCTATCTATTGAGTTTGAAATACGTTGTTATGATCACATTCCCCGTGGCCATAGGCGTTGCGATTGTCGCGGAAGATTTCGTTACGATAGCCTATTCCGAACTGTGGGCGGCCAGCGTACCAATTATCCAGATCTTGGCGTTAAGTGCTTTGCTAAAATCGGTAGCTTTCAGCGCGGGGGATGTCCTGAAAGCTACCGGAAAGACCGGCCTCCTATCGCGCCTGATCGTCTTGAGACTTGTGATCTCGGTGCCAGTTCTTCTGCTGTTTGTTGGAAAAGGGATCGTGGCCATCGCACTGGTTACACTTGGAACCAACATTGTCGTCATGGCAATCACCATGGTCGTAGTTATGCGTCAATTATCTGCCCGCCCGTCCGCACTGTTGTTTGCGATCCTGCCCGCTCTTATCGCTACTGGGGTGATGGCGCTGGCCTGTGTCGGCATTACCCTCGTTGGGGCCGATCTGAACGTGTTCACACGTTTAATATTGACGATCCTTACTGGAGCGTTGGTGTATGGAGTTACACTTTGGATGCTAGATCGCACGTCCTGCGAAACGGTGATCAATTTTGTCGCCCGAAAAGACCTTGTTTGAAGTTGCACTAAAATTGAGTAACGTATTTGAACATAAACAATTTTAGCTCTATCTTTAGGAGGTTTCCCTGACGGCTTTTGGCATTATTGCGCTGATGATAGCTACGTTATTGATGGCGTTTGCTTTGTTGCGAAAGCCGGAATTCGGCGTTGTTTGTCTTGTAGCCATCCCCTATTCAAATTTGGCACCCATTGTCTCTGAGAAAACTGGTTTTGGCTATCTGTTCACCCTAAATATTGCGATGGGACTGGGTTTGCTCCTCGTTTATAGCGTTTTGTACGGTGACAAAGTTGAAAATAGCGCAAGGTTTGTGTTTGCCTTCTCGTTGTGGGTGGCGGCAGTTTGCTTGTCGATCGTGTTCGCACCTTTGCCCAAAATGAGTGCTCATGCCCTTAGGAGTGTGATTCCGAGTCTAGTTCTTGCGATTACGTTGTTTTCTCTTCTGACAAATTCGGCACGTATCACAGCGGCATTTAACACAATACTCGCAGTTTGCACTTTTTTCGCAACACTCACTACCTTCCAGTTTCTTTTGGGAATGGAGGGAAACAATTTCTCGGGGATGGCAAATGGCGACTTCGAAAATATTGCGAACGGTATATTCAAATTTCGCCCAAGCGGCCCCGCAAACGACCCAAATTACTACTCTCTTTATTTGCTCCCCGGCGTCGCCCTGGGCTTTTATTCGGCGCTTCACTCAAAAAACCTGATTGCGTGCGTAGTCGCAGGGTATTCTGTGGTGGTCATCACCAGCGCCATTCTTCTCACGGCATCGCGCGGTGCGTTTATTGCGCTAGCAATTGTCTGCTTTATTCTTATTCTTAAGTCCTTTCGCACCAGCGTAGTCTTGCTAATAGGTGCCGCTGCACTCGCTATCCCCCTTTTCCTCAGCCCCGAGTACTTGGATCGTATAGCAGTTTTGTTTAAGTTTTTAAGCACTGTTGGCTCGGAGCAAGTTGGCGTTCAAGATTCATCCGTGAGTGGTCGCCTAGCGGAGATGCATGCGGCGTGGATCGTCTTTACCGAACATCCTTGGACAGGTATCGGCTATGGGCAATTCCAAAACTATTACCAGAGCACTTCCTTCGAACACCAAATTCTTATGCGGCCGTTCGATAGGTCTGCGCACAGTCTTTACCTTGAGGCTGCCGCCGAACAGGGACTGTTTGGTCTGCTGGCTCTTTTGTTACTCGTGACTTTCGCCCTTATCGCCGTAGCGAAATCCGTGCTATCGTTTGGGGATAAAGGAATTGAACTTGGGCAAAGGCTGTATTTTTTTGGTGTAGGTATTCTGGGTGTCTTGATAGGGTCAATTTTCCTGCATGATGCCTTCCCTCACTACTTTTGGGTATTGATTGCCATTTCATTTGCGTGTGAACGACTAGCTTTACCGATCGGAAATGATGGGCCTCTATTAAATGCAGAGCTGAAGGAAAATTGATGACGACACCACTAAGAACGCCTGCTTCATTCTTCTGGGCGGAAATAAAATTGGGGAAAGTCTTGCTAAAACGCCTTCTATGGATTTTGCTTTCAACTGTTCTATTTGCTCTGGTTGGTTTTAAGTATGGCACTCTCAAAAGTGATATTTTCGAGACCAAAGCGGAAATTCTCGCTCAGTTTACCTACGAGTACACTCCGCTGCCCACAAATGGTGGGTCGGACAATATGCAGGTTCGTATTGATCCTGAAACGGCTTTGAACAATGAGGTCCGCATTTTGATCTCCCCAGCAGTTCAGGCAAAAGCGCTTTTGGACGCACCTTACCCGTTTCAAGACAACCAGATTGAAACGGAAACGAATGAGCGCAAAAGCGACCTGTCGATCTCGTTTATCGAACGCTCGAATGTTATCAAAATAGAGTTGCTCGATGAACAAAAGGAATGGTCCGTTCGCTATATTACAGCGTTGATCGACGCCTATAGGAAGGCGCGGCTCGATATTTTTGGGAGTGAAGCACAAAGCATAGCCGTAGAAGAAAACTTAAAGGCTTTAAACGCCGAACTTGCCAAGACGGAGGCAATGATTTCGGACCTTTTCAAGACTGGGAGAGAGCAGTTGGACGTGTTGAACGGGCCTGCTGCACCAAGCCAACGCCAACTCGCTTTGCTGGATTACAAAGGCGAGTTAGAATCTTTGCGGGTCCGGTTTTCAGCGGTGCCAAGCCTCGCCGCCCTAGAAGGCTACTTGCTTACGTCGGAGCCAACGTACCCCTATAACTCTGAGGAAAGTATTTCCCCCTCTGCTGAAAAAGAAGAGGAAGCGATCCCTGCTATCTTTTTGAGGCTCGAAAATGTGCTGCTTCGCGCTGTTTCAATTGAACGCAACTACAATCGTGTGAACGACGAAATCGATCGACTGGAAGCTTTTAGAAGCCGGATTAATTTGCGTGAGAACATGCTCGATAATGTCTCCGTTATTTCCCCGCCTTTCACCAATCCACAATCTGTCAATTTGCCTGTGAAGGTCACCACATTCATTTTCGGGGTGTTTGGATTGGCTCTTGGCTTAATGGCGGCATTGCTCGCCGAAGGAAGGATGCCAAAAAAGGTGCCCGCGCCCCCAAATCCTGTTAAGTCAAAAAGACGGCCGAGGCGCTAATAAGTGGGCTTGCGGGGAAAAGAAAATGCCAAAATTGCGATTTTCATGCCTTCTTTTGCCGGAGGAGGGGCTGAGCGGGTTATGGTAATGCTGTCCAATGCCTTAGCCCAGAGAAACTACCAAGTTGATATCGTGGTCTGTCAGGCAAGTGGGCCGTTTCACTCTGATGTTGCCCCAACTGTGCGTGTGGTCGATTTGAAGTCAAAACGGGCCGTTTTGGCCTTGCCGAGATTGACGACCTATCTTCGTACTCATCGACCCGATGTCTTTTTGTCGGTTTTGACACATACCAACGTGGTGGCGATTCTTGCGGCGACCATGGCTAGAACGGGCGTCCGTCTTGTTGTTGGCGAGAGAAATAGCTTGGCTTCTTGGGCCATAGAGTCGCGAGGCATAAAGCGGCGTATAAGAAACTTCCTTGTCAGAGCCCTCTATCCGAAAGCCGATGCAATTTTTGGGAATTCGTACCGGATGAGCGAAGAGATTTCTACTTACTTGAGTTTGGATCCGAGAAAAGTTCGAACGATCTATAATCCACTTTCAATTGAGATGATTGCGAGAAAGGCAGAGCCACTCCCAACGCACCCTTGGATTGCGAACAAAAGTTGTCCTGTCGTTATAGGCGCCGGTCGACTGACAGAGCAGAAGGATTTTGGCACTTTGATCTCAGCTTTTGCCGAGTTTCGCAAGCATCAACCCGCGCGCCTCATTATTTTTGGAGATGGCCCTGATAGAGATGTATTGCAAGAGAAGTGCCGACAACTGGGCGTTTCTGATAATGTTGATTTCCCTGGATTTTCTAGCGAACTTCATAGTGCGTTAAAACGGGCAGATATCTTTGTTCTTTCTTCCCGTTGGGAGGGGCTTCCCAATATTTTACTTGAGGCGATTGCCTGCGGCGTTTCTGTTGTCAGCACGGATTGCCCAACCGGACCCGCCGAAATCCTCGGAGACGGCCAATGGGGGCGATTATGCCCAGTGGGAGATGTTGCGTGTCTGGCTAATGCAATGACTGCGGCCCTCGTAGACCCGATCACAGTGCTGCCCGAGGAGGCGTTGGCTGCATTTGACCCAGAGATGGTACTGGAGGCATATCTTGAGGTTCTATTTGGGGAAAACGGCGGCGTAGTGCTTGCCGAACGAGAAGAGCCGGTTACGTGAAAATTGTCGTGGTCGTTAGCGATTTTCCAAAGGTTACCGAGACATTTGTGCTGTCAAATGTGCTTCATTATCTTTCAAAGGGGCATGACGCACGCGTGTTTAGCGTCAAGCCGTTCCGCAAAAATGAGCTGGTTCATCCCGGTTCCGAACCAGTTATCGCTACAGCCTTTACTTTCCCTTGGATCAGGGGCGACTCCAGTCGGGCGTTGGTCGCTACTCTGCTAATGCGTCCGGGCGCATTGTTTCGTTGCATTGGAAAGATTGTTTGGGCCTTTAGGGCCGAACCCAAACGTCTTTTCGCGTCGCTTTCTATTCTGCCAAAGGCGCTCGCGTTAGGTAGGATGGCCGTTGCCGACGGTGTTGGGCATATTCATGCGGAGTTTGCTGGCCATCCGGCTACCGCAGCGTGGATTGCATCGCAAACTTATGGTATTCCCTTCAGTTTTTCGGCCCATATGCACGATATTTTCGTGTCGCAAAACCTTCTGGCCGAAAAGTCTCAAAAAGCGCAGTTTGTCAGAGCAATTTCTGAGTTCAACGTGCAATTTCTGGCAAATATTCATGGATTTCAGGCGGACAAAATCCACCTCATCCACTGTGGTGTCGATTTGTCTCGCTTCGGCGAAACAAGAGTAGCCGAGCAAGGCTTTGGAAACCGGCTCGACATTCTTTTCGTCGGCGCGCTGATGCCTCGAAAAGGGGTGGATGTCTTGCTTCGAGCGCTTACGTTGCTTGAGCCACATCTGAATTGGCACTTAACTGTGATTGGTGGGGGCCCCGAAGCGGATAGGTTGAAAGCGCTCGCCCTTAGCCTGCCGTCTGACCGAGTCTCATTTTCGGGACCTGCCACAAATGAGGAAGTCAGGGTGGCAATGATAGGGGCGGATTTGGTTGTTGCGCCGTCAATTATTGGGAAAGACGGGCGTTCTGAGGGAATCCCCGTTGTTTTAATCGAGGCGATGGCGGCTGCACGACCCGTCATTTCTTCTCGCCTGTCCGGAATACCAGAACTGGTGAAAGACGGCGAGACGGGTTTTTTGATTGAACCGGGGGATGTGGTGAAGCTTGCTGAGCAGATCATGCGTGTGGCTGAAAACTACTCACTTGCGGTTGAAATTTCTCAGGCGGGACGGCAGCTTGTCATTCGGGAATTTGATATCGAGAAAACCGCTGCCAACCTCTTGGCCCTGATAGAAAAGAACTCGGCAAAATGATGTTTTTGTTCTGGATATGTATGGCTTTGATGATCTATGCGATCCTAGGCTACCCTCTGGTGCTCATGATGCTTGCGCGCATTGTTGGGCGCGAACCGGTTCTTAAACAGGAGGGCCCGAGGTCTTTCACACTCCTTATCGCGGCACACAACGAGGAGGCCTGCATCGCCGACAAGTTGCGCAACTCGTTAGAACTCGCAGCGAGTGGCGCTTTCAGGGTGCAGATAATTGTCGTATCGGACGGGTCAACAGATCGCACGGTGAGCGAAGCATTGTCAGTTGCGGACGAAAAAATTGAAGTCGTGGAATCTGTTGGGCGGGGCGGTAAAGCTCTGGCGCTGAATCAAATCTTGGCAAAGGCGAATGGAGATGTGATTGTCTTTACAGATGCGAATAGCTTTGTTTCTCCCGGCGCTCTGGAAGCTATCGCCACCCATTTTTGCGATCCCAAAATTGGCGGTGTATGTGGCCAAATCAGCGTTGATAAAACCGGCGCTGGAGCCATAGGTCGGGGCGAGGGGTTTTACTGGCGTTACGATCAGGCCCTGAAATTGGCTGAATCACAGCTGGGTGGAACTGTTTCAGCGCAGGGGTCTTTCTATGCTATCCGACGCGAGTTTGCAGGACCGCTGCGACCCGATTGCGCCGATGACTTCTTCAATTCTGTTCGCGTTGTTGCAAAGGGTAAGCGGCTTTCGTATCAGCCAGAAGCACGTGCGACGGAGGTTGTGACCGAACGGGCTGTGCTCGAAATGGGCCGTCGAGTCAGGTCCACTGAGGGTGGGTGGCGCGCGATGGCGGCATTCTGGTACCTTATGAACCCTTGGCGCTATGGATTATATGCGTGGCAGTTGATATCGCATAAGCTTCTGCGAAGGCTTGTTCCATTTTTTCTTGCGATTGTTTTTGCTACAAATCTATTGTTGCTGGACGAGGGTATGCTTTATAAAATCTTGAGCACAGCGCAGATTTTTGTCTACGGTGCAATTTTAGCCGCCGCGTTCATACCGAGTCTGCGCAAGCTGCCGATCATAGGGGCGTTGTTCTTCTTTGGCATGTCTAACCTTGCGATGGCGCTTGGTTTACTGCGGTTTATAACGGGCAAGAAAAGCCTAGTTTGGAAACCCGTGCGATAAAAAAGGCCCGTATTCAGGAATTGCAGTTTTTAGAGATTTCAAAGGGATTTATTGACCCATAAAAACCCCTTACATAAAAAAGGCCAAAATGATGCGGAAATCCCCCATTTTTAGTGGGGCTCAACCGTAGAATTCACGCAGCTGTTTTCAGTTTCATTGCGGGTGTTAAGAGGTGGTCGCGGGAATTCGGACCAGTAGTTAAGGTGGATCAACTTTTGAAAGAGATGATCCAAAATGACGAAACGAAAGAACCATTCGCCTGAGTTTAAGGCCAAGGTAGCGCTTGAAGCTATCCGTGAATAAATGACGATGGCGGAGTTGGATAAGAAATACGGTGTGCATCTATTACCGGCAGGTGTTTGCATGCAAACACCGAGAGGCCACTCAGATTGAGGTGTGGAAGTGTGCCGCAATCCAGAATATGAACTCAGCGTTCAACAAGCGAGGCGGGGATCCAGGGCGAGCCGATGAGTCCCAAATTGACAAGCTGCATTCCAAGATCGGCCAGCTTGTGCCTCTCGGTGTGTAAACACCCCTGCCGGCCAATGGGTGGAGCGGGATTTTTTGTCCAACGCTTCGGTTCAATTGCTCGGAACGCGAGGTAAAAAATGGTGAGGAAGGATCACGGCCTGAGCATTCGGCGGCAATGTAGATTGCTGTCGCTGGTGCGGTTAAACCTGTACTATCAACTGAAGGATGAGAGTGCCGAGAACCTGCGGGGCTTCACTTTATTTCGGGCGATTCAAATGCTTTGGTCGTTTCAATGTTAGCAAGGTGTGGGTCCTGGGCGCGACGGATTGAGATGGCGCCGGCGGGATTCGAAAGGGCGAAACGCATTTCACTTGGAAAGTGGCCGCCCAGAGAATCAGTGAGGCTGTGACCGTTGAGCGAGATGCAAGCGCACGGAGTATACTTTTCTCAGATTCAATCTAGCGTTGTGTCACCCATTCTGACTATGTGGAATAGGCGAACAATTTGGCTAATATTGATACTTTATATCTCGACAACCACCAATCAGTGCCTTTGTTCTGCCTTGATTGGTGCCGGAATTCTCAATATGATTAACAGATTGTAAAGAAGAAAGTTGGGGATCGAATTTCTGGGGACAATAGCTGCTAGGCGTTCTGCGCGCTTTCGTAGTTTCAATATGTTGATGTCCGATGTCGTTCTTATTTTAGGAATACAGAGAAGAATCGTTCTGACCAATGGGTATTGGTCAGAGTGGATCTTTGAGGTTCTTGAGGCTAAAGATCGTTCTTTCTATTTGTCACTGAGGTGATGAATCTTTAGGGATTAATTTCGCCAGCCCTTTACTTTTACGTTTGTTTGTAGGGGGTGGATTCGTGTCTGATTATGTAAACTTCAAAGAAAAACGTTCAAGGGGAAACTTTGTAGGTTATGTAATAGCCAGCGGTTTAAGTTTCCGAACAAGAACAGGAAATACGCGGGGGCAACGCAATACATGGGGGCAACGAATTTTCGATTGTGTGACTGCCGCTGGGTTATTTATTTTTTGTCTCCCTATCTTGGTACTGGCTGCACTGGCGATTAAAATTGAAAGCCCTCGAAGTGCTGTGTTCTTTACACAGATACGGTATGGGTATGCTGGGAAGCCTTTTAGAATGATTAAGCTTAGGACCATGGTTCCAAATGCGGAGCAACTGAAATCAGGTCTTGTCGCGTCTAGTGTTGACCGAGGTGCAGGTTTTAAAGTTGCACAGGATCCAAGGATCACCAAAACGGGCCGTATTCTTCGGGGTCTGTATATCGACGAAATTCCCCAGTTTATTAACGTGATACTCGGGCAAATGTCCATCGTCGGTCCACGCGCAAACTCCTATTCGCCTGAGAGTTACGAGCCATGGCAGAAGATCCGCCTTCAGGTAAATCCAGGCATTACCGGAACTTGGCAGATTTCCCGCAACAAACCTTATGGGTTTGATGAGCGTTGTCGTATGGATTTGGATTATATTAGCTCTAAATCGTTACTCACAGATATTGTTATTCTCTTTCAGACGGTTAAAATGCTGCTGACGAGTTTTTCGGGCGAATGACGCGGGCGAACTCGAGAATTTTTTTGAAAATCGTGAAATGGGATACGATTTTGGAGACCCGCGCATCGTGAATGAAATCCCCAAAGAATTCGAAAATGTTGAGGTGAGTGTCCTTGAACCATGTCCAAACGTTCTTCAGGTCATCGACAACCTTAGCGTTGGCGGGGCACAGAGGTTATTGTTTGCATTTGCGGATTCAACAGATCCGATCATGAATTTTCGCGTCGTTGCACTTAAGGCTAGCAACAGTGGTTTGGCCGATGAACTGCGGGCGCAAGGTGTCGATGTGTCAATAGTCGGAATTGGGAAGCTAAAGAGCATTGCTTCTTGGTGGCGTGTTTTCAAGATGCTCAAGACCGCGCCCGAGCCGGTGGTTCATTTGCATTTAACCTATTCGATCATTCTCTGCGCACCTATTGCAAAATCGATCGGCAAAAAGGTTGTCGTGAGCCTGCACAACGTACGCAAAAGCTCACAGAAGACTTTCACAAAGCAGTTGTTGTCTTGGCTTGAGGCGATCGTTCTCCGGCGCTTCGTTGACTATTATATTGCCGTCGGAAACGCCGTCTTGGACTCTAATCTGGATCGCATGGGTGCTGCGCCTCGGCAGGTAATTCTAAATGTCATTCCGTCGCCTTCGGAAGAGGGTTTGTCAGAAAGCGCAGCACAGTTGCGCCAATCGCTCGATGCGCGACCAGGCGACCTTGTGCTCTTGTCCACGGGCAGACTGACGCCTCAAAAAGATCATCTAACAATGCTTTCGGCGTTTGCTCAGGTGCTCCAAGCTTTGCCCAATTCGTGGTTGTGGATCGCTGGCGAGGGCGCGTCAAAACCGATGCTAGAAGAGGTTGCTGAGAATTTGGGCGTTGCGGATAGGGTGCTTTTCCTAGGTGTTAGATCTGATGTGGAAGTTCTAAACGCGGCCTCGGATATCTTTGTTCTCAGCTCTGCATGGGAGGGGCTCCCGCTGGCACTTTTGGAAGCAATGGCACAGGGAGTGCCGGTTGTTTCAACGCGGGTTGGTGATGTTCCTGATGTGTTACCACCTAATGCAGGATTTCTTGTAGATACGTATGACCCAAAGAGCTTTTCGGCGGCCATCATTAAGCTTGGCCAAGACGACGAGTTGCGCAAAAGTATGGCGCGCAATTGCCGACAGGTATCTAAGCGTTTTGTAGATTTGGGCGTCTGGAAAACAAAAATAATTAAAACCTATTTGCAGGTCATGTCCGACTGAGGATTTGAGCGCTTAGGATAGGGCTACTCACTAGAGCAATGGCGTTGGCCTCAACGCGACAATTGGCAAATTTTTGTGCGGTTTCAATCGATTTAGACGCTCGTAAAATATGTGTTTTACCGATTTATTTGTAAGCGTTAGTTCGACCCCACATACCTTATCGCTCGTTGATATGCGATTCCGTCCTTTCATAGATTTGGAGGGAGTTTCTCTATCGAAGCTACGAACGAGTTCCTCGCAAGAATGTTGCACCCGACAGCACGACCTGTGGCTGCGGCGCTGAGCGCCACTTCATTGGTGAAGATGTCAGCGAACGTCTGTACATCGTGCCTGCGCAGTTCCGCGTCATCCTGACCCGCCGTCCAAAGTATGCCTGTCGGTCTTGTTAGGCTGGCATCGTGCAAGCGCCAGCAAAGTCTCGTCTGATCGAAGGCGGCATGCCGACTGAGGCCACTAGGTGCCGCCGCTGGCCGGAAGAGGTCAAGGCGCGGATTGTGGCTGAGACGCTTGTTGATGGTGCGACAGTCAATGCCGTTGCGCGTCGTCACGACATGCGGCCAAATCATCTGTCGGAATGGCGTCGCATGGCTCGCGAGGGCAAGTTGGTACTGCCCAATCTTGAGGGCATCACCTTTGTTTCGGTAGCGGTTGAAGAGCCTGGAGACGCCTTGCCTGATGTGCCTGTGGCTGAAGCCGGCACGTTAGATTTGGTTAAAGGGGATGTGACCATCCGGCTCAGTGCGGGCACGCCAGCAGTCCGTATTGCCGAGATTGCGGCAGCGCTGTGATCCACCCGTCGCATGGTGTACAGATTTTTGTCGCGACCAAGCCTGTGGACTTTCGTAAGGGTCACGATGGTTTGGCGGCGCTGGTGCAAAGCCATCTGCAAAAGAAGCCCTTTGATGGTGCCGTTTATGTGTTCCGAGCAAAACGGGTTGATCGTCTCAAGATGATCCTCCTCTCGAACACTGCTACGCAGTGTTCTGCCGGGCAGTGGGTGGGATGGAACCGGATTGGTCGTGGCTTACAAACGGCTTGAGCAGAATGCATTCAAATGGCCTGCCATCCGAGACGGTGTTTTGCGGCTGGACCCGGCACAATTTGAGGCGTTGTTTGCGGGTCTGGATTGGCGTCGCGTGACGGCTTTGGAGACGCTTCCACCGGCCGCGGCAGAATGACTCGGACAGCGTTTTACACATGCAGGTTTACGCTGTTTTTTGTATCAAAACGCCCATGGCTTTCTCTGATGATTTTCCTGACAATATTGATGCGCTCAAGGCCCTCTTAGTGAAGGCAGAGGCCCAGATTACAGCTCAAAATGAGATCTTGGCTAAGCGTGATGGCATCATCGAGCCCAAGGAAGATCGTATTGTGCGCCTCGAGAAACTGCTGGCCGATTTTAAGCGTGCGCTTTACGGCACAAAGCCTGAAAAGGGCCACCCGGATCAATACCACCTTGCGCTGGAAGATATTGAGACAGCTATGTCAGTCGTCCACGCTGAAGACGAAGCAATTGATCCATCCAAGGCAAAGGCCGCATCAAAGTCACCCAGAAGTCGCGGCGCTCTGCCAAAGCACTTGCCGCGCATCGAGGAAGTCATTGCGCCAGACGTGATCTGTAGCTGTGGAGCCGAGCGCCACATCATCGGCGAAGACGTCAGCGAGCGACTGGACATCGTGCCCGCACAGTTCCGCGTCATCGTCACCCGCCGCCCCAAATATGCGTGTCGGTCCTGCGAGGGCGGCGTGATCCAAGCGCCTGCAAGACCACGCTTGATCGAAGGCGGGATGCCAACAGAGGCAACCGTCGCTAGTGTCATCGTCTCGAAGTATGCGGATCACCTGCCGCTGTATCGCCAGTCACAAATCTATGCGCGCCAAGGCGTCGATATTGATCGCTCCACCCTCGCGTTTTGGGTGACCTACGGGACAATGCCCCCATTCAACTGGCGTATTGCTGGGCCCACGCCCGCCGTAAGCTCTATTATCTAACCCATCACAACGTGGCCCCCATCGCGGAGGCGGGCCTCAAGTAAATAGCGGTTCTTTATCGAATAGAAGCACAGGCCCGCGGCACATCTGCCGAAGATCGGCTGGCGCTACGTCAGGCCAAAAGCGCGCCCACGATTGCAGTCTTCAAAACATGGTTGGACCACGCACGCACGCAGGTCTCCACCAAATCCCCAACTGGTGACCCGCTCAAATACATCGCCAAATACTGGGACGGGTTGATCCTGTTCTTGACCGATGGTCGCATTGAGATGGACAGCAACGCAGTCGAACGCACGATCCGCCCCATCGCGCTGCAACGCAAAAACGCACTCTTCGCGGGCCACGATGCAGGTGCCTAAAACTGGGCCATGCTCGCGTCCGTCATCGAGACATGCAAACTCAACAAAGTTGAGCCGCACAGCTACCTAACCGGTGCTCTCAAAGCCATCGTCAACGGCCACAAGCAGAAGGACATCGAACAACTGCTACCGTGGAACTACGCCGCATAGGTGGGACCGAAGCCTCGCTTACACTGTATTTTGAGGCTCGCGACATTGAATTATATGTCGCGGTTTCAAGAAATGATCAGGGTGCCGCACAAAAGTTCAGGATGCTGTTGAAGATCGTTTTCTAGTGGAACTCTGTCGAGCTAGGCGTTGTAGAAATGATTGCTATCGGTGGCGGTTTACTTCGCCTTCGGATTGAAGCCGAAATACGCGAGGTACTTGTCGAAGTCGTCGTCAACGGATCCGGCAGCTTCGAAGGCGCGGGCATCATAGTCTCTCTCTTCACCCCCCAAATGTGTGCCCCAAGCGGTCGGTATGCCAGCGCAAAAGACAGAGCCTCCGTAGGTCGCAGACAGATCGACAGGTTTCAGGCCGGTCACAACGAGCGTGCCTGAGACGGTGTCGAGATCAAGGCTTGAGATATACATCATCCCCAACTTGTTCTCGAATTGGGTGATCGAAAACAGTTCCCCTGCCTTGGTGCGGTGCAGTGTCGTGTGGTCCGGAGAGACTGAAACGCCCCCTTTTAAACCACCACCCTCAAAATTGACGGGAAGCTTGCCTTTTTTGGTCAGAGCTCGGCCGAACACGGCATCCCCAAACCTGTCGCCAGAACGTAGCAGCGTTTGATAGCCGTTAAGCGCAATCTCGTTACCATTTAGAGACATCGCGCTTGTAAACTGAACAGTGCGTTTCTCGGTGTCGGTGGTAGGGAAAGGTAGGGGCTTGAAGTCGACGCTGTCGCCTCCCTGAATTTTCGCAGGAATGGCGACAAAGCCGACGTAAGCGGGCCTGTCCGCGTCAGATAATACGAACTTCTCTCCATTTCCGCCAAAGGGGTGCTGCACCACGGTAACGAGATAGTCAAAGGCGTCGTCGATGTTTTTGTAATAAAAAGGCGAGGTCACTTCGGAACCGTAAGGTGCCGTTAGCATGCGAGTGCGCACGCCCGTTTTTAGGTCATAGGCCCAGAGCACGTCATTTTGGTGGAAGGAAGTATCTTCGGCGATCAGCAACGTGTCGTCGTTCAACCCCATAACTATATTGTCAGGTTTGGAGATGTTGTTTATCGAGCAGGCATTGATCACGGCACTCCTGTTGAAGGGGCCCCCAGCGACCAAAAAATCCATGTCGGTTGCGACAAAATCTGGCCCAACTGAAAGCTGCATCACTGCACCGCATCTGTTGGTCTTTAGGTTGATGTCATCATCTACGCCTGCCAACTTGGAAGAGCGCCTCATGCCCTGTGAAAGATCCGAAATAGCGACGTAAAGTTTGTTGCGCTTGGGATCAAAGCTGACACCCTCCATTTTGTAAAATTCCGACGTGCCGCCCAACATTGCGGCGTAGCGAGCTGATTCTAGACGCGAGGCCGCGAAAGCAATCTCGTCTGCGGACATATCTAAATTGTTCCCAGTTTTGAGCTTTACACATTCTGGTCCATAGGTCGTGTCGATCGCCGTGTACGATTGGGGGCAGGCATTGTCAGCAATTTCAGCGGTCTTGAAAATCTGTGAGAATTTTATACCTTTGCTGATGATTGCGTCAATTTGGGCGTCGCGAGCATGACCAAGAGAAATCCATTCAATTGTGAAGCTCGATTTTAGAGCGTCCTTTTTCTCGGCTTGAGTGAGCTTGGCCACAAAAAGCTCGCCAGCGGAGAGATCACCTTTTGCATCTGCGACAAAGCGGAACAAGCCGCCATTTTTTTGATCGTTACCAATGTAGACAGTGCGTGAATCGGGCATAACATAGGAGAGCTCATGTGAGAGGCGACCAAGCGCGTAATGTTTGGAAGCCTCGGTATTGGCAGCAAACTGGTTCTTACCAAGGCCCTTGCCAGATTTGATCGAAACTTCCACGGGGTAGCCAACTCGGTACACTGACGTTTGTGCCAAGGCCGCATCGCGCGACGCTGTAATGGCATCAGCATGTGCAAACGAACCAAGACAAACCACCACGCCCGGGACGACAATGAGGGATTTGAGAAAACGGGACATTATGAGCTCCAAACTGAAATCGGAAATGAAAGTCGGGTACAAAAAGGAGCGAAACTCACAAGGTGTATGTTTTTAACGAAACTGAATTTTAAAAATAACGTAGCGACGCACTCGCTATTTTATTTGTAGCGTGTCCCTTGGAACTTCGTAAAGATTTTTTCCACGATGCTCACCGCGAGTTCAATAAAAGGTGTAGAAGTGCTTCCTGTCGTGCTTTTGTGCGGTCCAAAGTGCTCGTTTACGCCACTTTCCATTCGAAACGACCGAGCTTTTTCAAGAGGAAATTGGTTGAATCGGCAAGTTCTGGATTGGGAAAGCCCCGATCGTTTGGAATCGGAGGCGCGGTGTTCGCTGAATAAATAGTCAACTAACCCATTTAGCTATAGGCGTTTGTGGCAAGGTCGGCGAAAAACAAGACACCGGAAACCTCTGGTTCAACCAGAGGTTTCAGCGGCACCTGGTTGCTGACACGGTGACCTATGTAAACAAATACGCCCGAACTACTTTGTCCGCCATATCCAACAAAAACGAGTTGGATTTGAGCCTCCCCCTTTGAAGTGGTCCGCCCTTATAGTTAGGAAACGGAGGACCATAGATGGCCATAAAGAGACCCAAGCCCGAAGAGATTGTCGTGAAGTTACGGCAGGTTGAAGTTCTGATGGGGCAAGGCATGCCCCGAATTGACGCAATCAGACAGATCAGTGTGACTGAACAAACCTATTACCGCTGGAAGAAGAAGTATGGCGGAGTGGGCACGGAACAACTCAAGGAACTGAAACGTCTACAGAAAGAAAACGAGCGTCTTCGGCGAGCGGTCTCTGACCTGACGTTGGATAAGCTGATCCTAAAGGAGCCCGCCTCGGGAAACTTCTGAGCCCTTCGCGCCGCTGCGCTTGTATTGATCTCGTGCGCAGTCAGATGAAGATTTCTGAGCGTCGCGGATGTCGCGTCTTGGGCCAACATCGATCCACACAACGTCGTTTACCACGAGGGCGTGCTGCCGAAGAACGCTTGATTGCAGACATGATTGAGCTGACCCGCCAGTACGGCCGATATGGCTACAGGCGGGTTGCGGCCTTGTTAAGAGATGCTGGCTGGCAGGTGAATGACAAACGTGTTGAGCGTCTATGGCGGCGCGAGGGGCTTAAAGTGCCTATGAAGCAACCAAAGAAGGGGCGTATTTTGCTGAATGACGGATCATGTGTCCGTTTGCGCCCCGAGTATCGCGATCATGTTTGGTCATACGATTTTGTTCATCACCGGACAGAGGATGGCTAGGCCTTCAGAACACTAAACATCCTGGACGAGTATAGCCGAGAATGCTTGGCTATTCGAGTGAAGCGAAAGCTGAACTCGACTGAGGTCATTGATGCATTGACCGACTTGTTCATCTTGCGTGGCGTACCAGCCTATATCAGGTTGGACAACGTCCTATGCGCGGAATGATTGGTCGATTTAGCATCAGGTTATAATCGCATCGAGGCATCTCGATACGTTCGAAGCATGGCTCAGTTTGGCGTTTTGGTCAACGAACTGTCTCTCCCATAACAAACAAAGAGTACGCTTTTGCGGCTCTCACCGTCCTTAAGACGAGATCTTCGGGTCGTTGAGCAGAAGGCCTAAACATTATCTACGAGGTCAGTTGTCTGCCTCCACGGCCCTTACAGAGAAAGGTCCTCCTGCTGTCGATCACCCCTCAAAGAAGGGGCGATAGGGTTCGCCATGTTTGATGATCCCATGAACGGTACGGGCCATCTTTGCTGCGATTGCGGTGTACGCCTTTCGGCGCAAATGGGTGTTGTGACGATCCTTGGCTATGTAGCGCTCAAATTTGTCACGGAAGCTGTTGGTGCGCTGTAAAATGGCAACTTGGCCCGCCATCCACAGGGTACGGCGCAGCCGAGCATTTCCGTATTTTGAGAGCTTTGTTTGGCCTCTGAATGTGCCTGACTGCATGGTCGCAAGGTCCATGCCACAGAACTTCAAGAACTGTCGGTGATGACGAAAGCGCCGTAAATCTCCAGCCTCAGCCAAGATGGTCAAAGCGTTGATCGGTCCAATGCCAGGGATTGACGTCAGCAGCTGATAGTCAGGGAGGTCTTTGAGAAGTGCGACGGCGCGACCCTCAATTTGATTGCGTTGTGCTATTAGGCTGCGCCCTTCAGCCAAGACCAAGCGGAACATACTGATCGCGTCAGATTCCGCAGCAACCGGCAGCCCAACGGAGACTTTGGCCGTCTCGTAAATATTTGCAAGTAAACGTTCTTTTGCAACCTTGCGGCCCACCACATCCCATGCGTCAGTGGTGAATGCCTCCCTACCCATGGCCGAGATAAAGTGTGGTGATGGATAGCGTTCAAGGAAAGCAAAGAACCAATCACTGCGAGAACTGCGATGGAAACGATCAGCTTCGGGAAAATACAACGGCAGATAGTGGGTCAAAACCCGATGCCACAGCTCGGTCTTCGACTTGGACACGATATCATGTGTTTTAGACAGCTCCTGAATGTCGTTTGTACCGCACACGAGGGGATCATGATAAAACTGCTCGTTCCCGATCTCCATCATGTGCAGAATAACTTGAGCATCCTTAGGATCGTTCTTGTCCCAGCTGTTGTGGAGCGCTTCTCGTGTTCTGGCCAGGGCCACTGACGACACTAACTTCAACTCAAAGCCTGCTGCTGCAAGATGATAGGCCAAAGCACGGTGATAATTGCCAGTCGCCTCAAATGCTACACGAACGGGGCGACCATAACTGGCAAGTGACGTAATCAAACGATTGAAGTCGTCCAATTGATTAAGAACAGTCAAACGGCGGCGACGCTTCTTGTTCGGTATAGCAATGAGAACTTCATGTCGCGCCTTCGAGATATCGATGGCAACCAAAACGGGCTCTGTTTGTGGAATGATGGCATCGGTCATAGTCGGTCTCCTTTGAGGTGTGATTTGTGCAAAACCACTGTAGGGACCTGAGGCACGGCTATGACCACCTGCTTCGTTATACGAAGACTACGCAGGTGCCCAAAGCCTCCAAATCAACGACATTCCGAAGGTGTTACGGCCCTGAATTCATAGCAGAGGCGCTCAGAGATTGGATAAAAGCTGTCGGCGCTAAGACGGCCTATATTGAACCAGGATCACCTTGGGAAAACGGCTGCTGCGAAAGCTTTAACGGCCGAATGCGAGACGAATTGCTAAACGGAGAAATATTCTACTCACTACGCGAAGCCCAAATAATCATCGAACGATGGAGGAAACCCTACTACACCAAACGACCCCACAGTGCTTTGGGCTATCGCCCACCTGCGCCGGAAGCCATCATTCAGATGGACCAAAGACCAGTCATGCACTAACTTTCAAATTGGACCACTCAAGTGGGGCCGCTCACGATGTCTGGATGCAGGATTGAGATTGGCGGACCCCCATCGTCGATCCATCGCGACATAAAGTGAAACGGTTTCGTGGACTATGAGTTGCTTGAATTGAGCGGCTACTATCGAAAGAATACTCAAGATAAAACGGTGAAGAAAAAGCCTGCACGTTGTCGCGAATTTGTACGACCGGTTGGGCTGGACAAGGCAGCCATTTAACCGCTCAAAGAAAGTTGGTCACCTGAGTAAATCGCAAGATGGTCGCAATTTGAGGGTCAAGCTATCCGCGAGGGCTATGAGACCATTTGCGTCTATATTTACGGCCCAGATGGACAGTTCAGAGATCTCGCACCTTCTCTCCCAAACAAGCCAAAAACCGACAACCGCGGCGTAGAAATAGACCGATAGAAAGTGCCTTGTACGGCGAACGCTGATCAAAGCCTTTACAGTAGAACTGATAATACTAAGATTGCAGATAATGTCGCAACGCTCCTTGAGTTCTCCGCGTAAAATTAGAAGGTTTGATGGGTTTAGGCGAGTTTCAAACTTTTGAAATTTATTTCGGAAAACAAACTGGATGCGTGTAAACTTTTATTCCAACGAAATTTTTCCCTGTTATTTTCGAGTTATTTTTCCCGCCGAATAATGTTAAGTCAAATAGGTGAAGATTTGAAAAAGGAGCGCCGTCGTCTGGCTGGTGAAAGCAATCAAGGGCCAATAAACAATGAATAAAGCAGTCCACACCGATTCGAATGGATTGGTGGAAAAAATCTCTCGAAAGCTCTTTTCTGGCAGAAAAAAGATTTACCAGTGCTTGCGTGCCAATCCTGACGTTAAAGCCGTCCTCTTCATCGTCGGGTGCCAACGCTCCGGAACGACTTTGATTCAGAGCGTCTTGCATCGCGACTTGGACTCGATGGTTTACGGAGAGTTCACCAAACTCTCCGCCAACGACGCTTATGGGATTCGCCTGAACTCTTTTGATTCACTGGAGCGGTGCTTTGAAAAGGACAAGGCCAACCTTATTGCGGTTAAATGCCTCGTCGAGTCCCAAAACGTTCGCGATTTGCTCGAGCACTTTGTGGGGAGTAAGGCCTTGTGGATGTACCGTCACTACAAAGATGTGGCGGCATCCAATCTCAAGCATTTTGGCTTACAAAACGGTATTGAAGACCTAAGGGCTATCGCCGCGGGTAGCGCCACGAATTGGCGGTCGGAGAAACTTTCTCCAGCAGTGCGCGAAGATATCCGCAAGCATTTCTCCGAAGACATGGGGGCACACGACGCGGCGGTGCTATTCTGGGTTGCTCGCAACAGCCTCTTCATCGATGGCGAAATGGCAGATAACCCAGATGTTATTACATGCAGATACGAGGATCTCGTGGAGTCGCCAGTTACAACAGTCAAGGATATTTATCGTTGGCTTGGTTTGGGCTTCCCTAGCGAGAGGCTAACGGCCCACATTCATGACCGCTCAGTGAAAAAGGGAAAGAACGTCGATTTGTCACCGGAAATTGAAAGGCTCGCCCAAGAACTTTTGGAAAAACTCGATCGCGCGCACGATCAGAAGATGGGGTATTGCCGCATTAAGTCGGCGATAATTGCAAGTAGTGCCTCCAATGGATAGTCAGTGCTGATGAGCGCGCTTTCGACAAGTTGCAAACGTCATCGCTTCGCTGCAGATATTATGGCCCGCGCTGTCTCCCTTTAGTGCCGTTTCAATATGAGCCTTCCCGAAGTGGAGGAATTGCTTCTGGAACGCGGTATCGACGTGTCGTACGAAACGATCCGGAGAGGAGTTGCAAAGTTTGGACCTGCGATTGAGAGGTGGTCCTGCGTTTTTGACGGGTCATTTATTGAACCGTTCTGGATATCGAATAGCGAACTGGTTTCTTGCTGCAACCCATTCTCTGACGCATCCTCCAGTTTTTTCGAACTTGCGGATTGCCAGGTAGATCAATTTTTTTGCTGCCTCATCGGTTGGAAAACTGCCTCTTGTTTTGGTGGTTTTACGTATAACTCGGTTCAAACTTTCGATGGCATTGGTGGTGTAGACAATTTTGCGCACCGCTGGCGGGAAGGCAAAGAACGGGATCACCTCCTGCCAAGCGCGTCGCCTGCTTGGGGCGATAGAGGGATACTTTCCGCCCCATTCGGCCTCGAAATCATCAAGGGCTTTGGCAGCGCCCTCGTCGTCCACGGCCTGATAGATACGCTTCAAGCTTTCGGCTACGGCCTTGGGATCTTTCCAGCCGCAGAAGTTCAGGGAATGGCGCACAAGGAGCACGATACAGGTCTGAACTGTGGTTTCGGGGAAGGCTGCGTTGATTGCGTCGGGAAAGCCCTTGAGGCCGTCGACGACGGCGATCAGGATATCCTCCAGTCCGCGGTTTTTGAGATTGTTCATGATAGAAAGCCAGAATTTGGCCCCTTCGTTCGCTGCAACCCACAAGCCCAGAACCTCACGTTCTCCCTCAGGAATGACGCCCAGGGCCACATACACAGCCTTGTTTTTAACCTGATGGCTTTCCGCATCGCGGATTTTAACTCGCAGAGCATCAAGAAAAACGATTGGATGAACTGGCTCCAGAGCACGGTTCTGCCAATCTGGAACCTCCTCCAGAACAGCATCGGTGACACGGCTTATAAGGTCAGCCGAAACGCGCAGACCGTAGACTTCTTCAAGGTGGGTGCGGATGTCACGGGTGGACAGGCCAGCGGCATAAAGGCCCCCTCTCGGCAGATTGGACCTGTCACGGTTTGATGCCGCTCCTTTGATAGCATTTACTGCAACAAAGGAGACTGAGCATGGGACTGAAACGAACAGACGAATTTAGGGAAGATGCGGTGCGGATCGCACTGA
>NZ_JBGFCD010000027.1:0-25774 GCF_041205405.1 Falsihalocynthiibacter sp. S25ZX9 | reverse complement strand
TGGTCAGTGCGATCCGCACCGCATCTTCCCTAAATTCGTCTGTTCGTTTCAGTCCCATGCTCAGTCTCCTTTGTTGCAGTAAATGCTATCAAAGGAGCGGCATCAAACCGTGACAGGTCCAGGTTTCCGACGACGCCCCGCTCTGACAAGCATGCATGCCCGAGGCAAAACAGTGTCAGACCGAACAGACGCGCCACGAGCATTTCGACGCGCTCACTGTCCATAAGCCCACGTGCCTCGGTGAACACCGATGGCGCGAAGTGTCATACGCCGAGCTGGGCAATCCTGAAGATCGCAATCGCCTCGAAGATGACGACGCGCAAGTTTATCTCAGATCGCCGCGACGGCCTTCGCCAGAAGGTCGCGAACCTCGCGCGCGACGGCCGTCAGCTCAGCGCTTTCTACTGCCTGCATCGACGCAACCGGGTCGATGGAGCTGACCTCAATACCGCCATCGACCTCGCGTAGGATGACGTTGCAAGGCAGCATCGCGCCTACGCGCGGTTCCATCCCGATGGCAGCGTAGGCCATCTTCGGATTGCAAGCACCGAGAATACGGTAGGCCGGCATCTCAACATCGAGTTTCTTTTTCATCGTCGCCTTTACGTCAATTTCGGTCAGCACCCCAAAGCCGTTGTCCGCAAGGGCGTTTCGGGTGCGGGCATCGATGTCGTCGAATGTGCTGTCGTTGAACAGGCGATTGATTGTGTAACTCACGGGGCTGCACTCCTTGTGTTGGCTTGTCAGAAGCGGAATTGGCAAGGCGGCACCCGAATTGGCTTTGTTTGATGATTTCAGATGTATCGTTATCAATCTACGCCTGCGTTTCGCTGCAGCATGCTACCGCAATTGGGTATCGCCGCCTTGATCCACATCAGGGCCTGTGCCCCAATTTTCGCATATAACTGGATGCATAACAGGTTGTCCGTGTTGATGTCACATAAATGGAGTTACGGAATGGAATTCAAGAACAGGGTAATTGTCCCGAGCGTAGTCGCCGCATTCTGCGTGGCCGCCACGTCGGCGATGGCACAGGTCGGGAAAATCCCGGATCGAAACGGCTTTTACGATCATGGACATGACATGATGTGGGGCAGCAGTCAGTGGGGAGGCTTCGGAATGGTCCTTGGGCCGATCTTCATGATCTTGATCGTGGTCGGGATCGTTGCAGGGATCTTATATCTCCTGCGGCTGTTTGGCATGGCCGGACCTGCTTCTGGCAGCCACGCTGCGCACGACCGTGCTTTGGCGCTTCTTAAGGAACGTTATGCCAAGGGCGAGATCGACTCGACCGAGTTCACTGAGCGCAAGAAGCTGCTCGCTGATTGATCCGCGACGCGTTATGTTCTTTCTGGACAAGCGAGCCTGTTACAAAGCTAGTACTAGGCTCGCCGAGCTTCGGCCTCCTGCTTCAATCAGGCATATCTGGGTCCGACCATCCTGATTCAGAATGGCGAACTGGCCGCAAAAGTGCAGAATTCGCTTGATGACCCCATCAGCACGCACTGGCATGGCCTTCTGGTGCTCGGAGAGCATGACGGTGGTAAACTCGGCCGATCGCACCCGGTGAGACATGGGGACCAAAGATGACAGTTGCGCAGGACCCCGCAACCGTCTGGTACCACTCGCATATCCACGAACGCACTGCAGAACAGGTTTATTTCGGACTGGCAGGGGGCATCCACGTGACCGACGGGCAGGACGACGTCCGTAGTTTGCCGTCCACGTACGGGGTTGATGATCTAAAGCTTGTTTTGCAGGATCGCCGGTTCGATGGTTCCGGACGTATGGTCTATGACCCGTCCACGATGGATGTGATGCACGGGTTTGCCGAGAACCGGATGCTCGTCAACGGACAAGCAGATGCCACGGCGGTCGTGCCCTGGGGTTGGTGCGTTTGTGCCTGCTCAATGGTTCGAACGCCAGTATTCTTGGTTCAACCGTGGACGGTAAACCCGTCGAAGGTACCTTGAAGGTCAATGAACCCTTCGGCCTCGCCATTGATCAGAAAACCAGACTTGGGTCACCAATAGCGGCACAAACACCTTGACCCGCTTTCCGACCAACGATCCCGCCAATGCCGTAGAATTTGAGGTTGGAAACAGCCCGCATCACATCGCCATCGACAGCCAAGGCAAAGCTTGCAGCGAAGATTGGCGGCTTAGAAGACTTAATGTCCGACGATGAGCGCGCGGCCAAAGGTTGGATCGATCTGTGGGACATCGCCGACAAGTATCCCGCGGCGATGTGTCGATGATCCGCTCTGACGGCACGGTTCTTGGTCCCTTTGACGCTGAAAAGAGCATGAACGGGGCTTGGGGCATTTCCGTGGATGGCAATGACAATATATGGGTCTCGAATTCTATGAGCCAATCCATCACCTAGTTGTTTGGTGTGCGCACAGAGACCTGCCCATCAGGTGTTGCCACAGGAGAATCGATTTCACTCCAGAACGGCTACATTGGTGGTCTACAAATCATCGCGGGTATCGCGCTCGATCCTGCTGGCAATGCTTGGGTAACCACCCATGAAGGAAGGCTCGATTGGACCTCTTGTTCGAAAATGATCGATTTCACATCCATAGATGATGCTCGACAGCGGATTAGAAAATAAATAGTGTTTGGCAACGAAAAAACGGTCGAAATTCTCACACGGCAGCTTGACGCTGAGCATCTTTGAGGGGCCGCTGAAACCAGCTCGGAGGTCCCATGAAGCCTGAACGAAAGACGGGATGCGGTAACAATCAACCCGGGCCACTCGTTGGGGGCAGCCCAATTTTTTGAGCTCAGCGTTTCCAACGAATTCTTGGACGACCTGTCGAAATAATGAAAAATCAAGACTGAAAGTATAAAATGGGTATGCAAGACAAATTAGTATTTATCGGGGGCCCTCCGCGTTCTGGGACGACGCTGCTTCAACGAATGCTGAATTTGCATCCCCTGATTTATGCTGGGCCAGAGTTTGATTTTGTTCCGCCGATCATCAGGCTCCGCAAAAGGATGCTTGCAAGCATTGAATCTGGGAGGATTTCTGAGTTTCTTTCTGAAGATGAACTGGACGAATATTTTAAGAATTTTTTGGGCGGTATCTTGGAAGGGAAGTTGTTGGCTAGCGGAAAGAAAGTGATTTGTGAGAAATCCCCAGCCAATGCAGAAGTGATGCCAGACATCTTGGATCTCTTTAAAGATTCAAAAGGGATCGTAATACTAAGAGATCCTAAGGATGTGATGGCATCGCTTTTTTCGGTTAGGGATCGCTACGAGGCGAAAGGCAAGCAAGCTCCTCAGTTCACCGTTGACGCAAAAAGTGCTATAATCCGCTATTCTTCGGTGCTCAATCCAACCTTGGAGGCCCTCGAACGGTTCCCTCAACGAGTGTGCTTGGTCTTTTATGAAGATTTGGTGGAAAGACCCAAGCAGGCAATATCAGAAGTTCTAGATTTCCTCGGCCTTAGGGAAATCGACGAAGTCTTGGACTTGGGACGCGACGACTTGCTTCAGAAAAGGGATCGAAGTGGAATGTGGCACACCCAAGAGCAGCTCACGCGTTCTATTTCTCAGGCAAGCGTTGGAAAGTGGAAGCATGCAATCACGAACAAAGACCTTGTTGAGCTAGAAGCTGCCTTCGGTGAGGTCAAGTTGCTCAGCAGATACTTCTCAGAACTGGATATCCGCCAAGGATCTGATGACAATTAATTCACCAAAAATGTCATCAACCGTCTAATTTCGTTTCGTCAAAAGCCTTAGCGCATTATCGGTGAAAACTGTGCTTGGGCTGACAACTTGGAGCCAGAAAACTATAGCAACAATTCGTGGACAAGCGTTAAGATCACTGGAGAGGTGAAAACCGTCGACCGGCCTTAAAGTGTTGGGCACCGAGGGGGAAGCACGCATGCCCCTAGATAGGAACATGCATGCTCAAGAACCGATGGGACGTAACCGTCCTTAAAAATCGGCAGTCCGATCATTGATTACGAAGCCATTTTCCATCTCCAGCGTCGTAGGTTTTGTGATCTTGGCTATGACTTTGCGCACATCGATACTCTCAACGGCTTGTGTCTGATATGTCTTGTAATAATACTGAACGTTTTTGGTATCGGAAGCGGACGTCCAGATTGTGTAATCAGTTTGCAGGCTGTCGTCATGACCTTCGCGGACCGCGCCTTTTGGAATGTCAAAAGCGTTGAGGATGTGAAACGCATTGAAGATCGCCTCACTTGCGTCTGCCGCCGGGAGTGTCGTATTTGCGAACGCAACCGCCCTTACAAAACGAGAGGGCGACGTGAAATCGCCTGGAAGTCCAGCCATTCCAGTTCCCTGTCCATAGGGCTGCAATGTCTGACGGCCAACCGTGATTTCTGGAACGTTCTCAGCTTGCAGGCCGATATAGTTGCGCAGGTTGGTCAGGTGCCAATCGTAGGGCGGATTGTTGGTCATAGCATTCACGGTGTTATCGTGGATAGTAAGGCCGTCCAAAGTGTATTCGATAACGATCGAAGCGCCGGTAGCATCGGTCACACCGTAATGAAACGGTGCCACGCCCCTGAGCGCGTCAATATGGGTGCCCACGACTTCAATGGTTGGCAGAGCGGCCTTGACCTCGTCTACGGTCGCGAATTGCCCAAGGATCCAGTTGCCCAATTCTTCGGAAGAAACCGCATGGTCGCGATTTGCGTCACTGACGGTACCAAAAACGGCGTCACCGGCGAAATAGAACGCACCGAAATAAAGCCCTTCGGTATTCAAACCGTCGAAAACAATCGGCATGTCGAGACCGTTAGCACCGAGAAACCCATACTTAGCTTCGAATGTGAAGCCCGTTTGATCCTTGTCTAGCACGAGAGTTTCAATGGATGTTCCGGCGGGCACTGCATAGATATTAGATTGGACATCAAACCCAAATTCCATGGTGCGCGCAGGAACCACTGTACCATCCTGCGCGTGCAGCACGATTCCCGTACAGGCAAGAGCGGATTGGGTGCCTAAGGCGAGTATGGCAGCCCCAGCGATCAGGGTCTTAATGCTCTTAAAAACATTATTAGATGTTGTAATTTTCATGTTATTTTTCAAATCCTTAGGTAGTGGTAGTTAATGTGACTTAGGGCTACCTAGGCTTCCCACACTTAGCAAGTTTATAATGCCGACAATCGGCAAGAGATATACAGGCGCTCAGCGCTGCCAACACTAGTACGGTCAGGGAAAACTGCACCCAAAACCTGCAGGTCTTAATCAACTGCTACATAAGGTCCTCCAACGAATTGTTTCCGAGTTGACGAGTTCCGTCTGTTGGATACTGCTTCATATTGTTCCACCAAGCTCTACTTAATTTCACGACCTGCCCACCAGAGGCGATCATCGATCATGAAAAAGCCGACAGTTTCATTTTTCGTATGGCTATTGAAGGCGATTGCAAGGATCGCGGTGTTATTGTCTACCCAGTCTTGCGTTGCGTCTCGGCATGCGTCCTTTGAACCATCCGTTTGCGCCCGGCACTCAAGAAATTTCTCTTGATACGTGTTGCGTAATAGTTCCTTATCTTTAGGTATGTCGTGGCCGATGTCAGTGCCGCCGAACTCCATTCCTTCTACAGTTATTTTCCGAAGAGCAAAGTCAACGCCGCCCGTTCTATCGTACAGAATGATGTAATCTCTATAGGCAAAGGGCCCTTCGGCGGACCGAAACATCGTTTTGAATTGCGCAGCGTCTTGGCAACCTTTAGACCAATTACGAAATATGCCCCAACCAACAAAGGTTCATCATGTCCGAAGTCCTTGCGCTTGCTGGCGCGAACCTTTTATCGCCGATTATCTTATCATTTGTGTTGGGCCTTTTGGCCGCGATGGCGCGGTCCGACTTGTCTATTCCCGAGGCTGTGGCGAAAGGAATGTCGATATATCTGCTGTTTGCGATTGGCTTTAAAGGCGGTGCCGCGGTCGCGGATCATGGCGTCGATGCGGCTCTCCTTATGACTGTCGGTGCAGGCGTCCTTCTGTCGTTCGGTCTCCCCCTTCTTGCCTTTGCGTTGCTGAAGATACTCACGGGGTTTTCTCGGTTGGATGCAGCCGCTGTGGCTGCGCATTATGGATCCATAAGTATCGTAACATTTGTAGCTGCAACTTCGGTTCTAGAAGGACGTGCCATCGCTGCCGAGGGATATATGGTCGCTGTCGCCGCTGCTATGGAAGCTCCGGCGATCCTGTCTGCCTTGTGGTTGGTGTCACGCAACGGTTCGGGCGGGCGGATGGAACCGGGCCTGATGCGAGAAATCCTGCTTAATGGCTCTATCGTTTTGCTGGTTGGCAGCTTTGTAATCGGGATGGTGACGGGCGAAAGAGGTTTGACCGAGATTGCACCGTTCATTGTGTCGCCTTTTAAGGGTGTACTTTGCCTGTTCCTGCTGGACATGGGGTTGGTCGCGGGACGCGGGTTAAGGCAGTCGAAAGGTGTCTTGGGCTTAGGCGCGGTGGCATTCGGTATTGTAATGCCACTGGCTGGATCAATGATTGGGCTTGGGATGGGCATGTTGATCGGACTGTCGACTGGTGGCGTGGTGCTATTGATGGTTCTTGCAGCTTCGGCGTCCTACATTGCTGTGCCGGCTGCGATGAGGGTGGCATTGCCTGAGGCGAATCCAGCGATCTATTTGACGTTGTCGCTAGGTGTAACGTTCCCGTTCAATCTGACTTTGGGGATTCCCCTTTATGTGGCTGTAGCCACGCAGCTAACCGGAGGCTGACATGCAGATGCATCCCGCGAAACGCGTTGAAATTGTGATTGAAAAACCATTGGAAGGGCGACTGACTGATACCCTAACTGAAGCTGGCGTGACGGGCTATACGGTTGTGCCGGTGCGAGGTGGGTCGGGCCGGTCAGGCCCATGGACGCGCGAAGGTCAGATTGGCCGCGCAGGCATGGTCATGGTCATTTGTCTGATTAAGCCGGAGCGGCTAGACGCGCTTCTTGAAGCTGCGTTTGCGGTCGTTGAGCGTCATATTGGTGTGGTTTCTGTTAGCGACACACTCGTCTTAAGGGCTGAACGCTTCTAACCACTCCCTTATACTTCGGCTATGCCCCTAATGTGGGTAAAAAATTTAAGGCGGTCCTTCCCTTGGATTTGGTATGTCAGTGGCCGCCTCCTGCAATAGGGAACATTCGCCGCGCTGCAGGATTTGGGTTAAATGGTCTCAAACCTGCCGTTAGCTGCACCTTACAGCAATGGCAGCATTGGGCCGGAAGCAGAAGTCATTCTCGAAAGCAATATTCGAAACTAAGTCGCGGAATTTGTCGCTATCATTGCTGCCTAGAACGGACGGCAAGTTGAAGCCAAGTGTAGATATGTACGAACTATCAAGACACTTCCTGTAAATTCTCTAGTTGGGATGGTGGATCAACTTTACATGGACCTTCGGCGCAACAGAATATACCTTGGCGAAGTGAATTTTTATTTTATCGGTGCACAAGGAACTTAAACCCATGTTAACCAGACGCCATTTTGTGATTACTTCTGGTGCGTTATTTTCCGCACCTATCCCAAGCGCGCTGTCGGCGGCTCCAACATCGAATTCCGCAAATTGGGCTGCATGGGATGCACAAGTAACCCCACCCGATTACGATCCGGCGACGTCCAATCCTTGGGGTTTTAACCCGCGCTTTCTGCCGCAAGTTGTTGAAGCGAATGCGGGGCTAACGCCCGGCGACATCCATGTCGATGCTATTGCTCGATATGTTTACCACATCCGCAACGACGGCACCGCGATGCGATATGGCGTCGCGATCGCACGCGGGAGCCTTTATGAGCCGGGGACATATACCATCCGACGCAAGGCTAAATGGCCGACTTGGACACCCACAGCCGCGATGCTCAAACGCGATCCGCAATTGTATGAGCAATACGCCGACGGTCAGGATGGCGGCCCGACGAACCCGCTCGGATCGCGGGCGTTTTATCTATATGTCGGAAATCGCGATACCTATCTTCGTATTCACGGCACGCCTAGCCCTGGTTCTATTGGCGGGCGAGCGAGTTCGGGGTGTGTACGCATGGCGATGCCACACATCAATGATTTGTACGATTTTGTCTCGCCCGGAGTGCAGGCCTATCTCTATCCGCCAGAGGACACAGTTACCGCGCGGAGTTAAACCTCTGGGGAGCGCGTGCAGATCGGACGCCCCTCGTTTGAGCGAAGAGGTAGGAATGTTGTCTCAACGGGGCCAGCATAGCGATAGACATAACACCCATCTGAGTCATTGATCCGTACTTCACTTAGGTCCTGATAAGGAGCGGCGATAGCCACAAGTCCTTCGGGAACATCGCTCATTCGATAATCCACAGGTTGACCGTTGACTGAGGGCTGCGCGCCTTGAAACTCTGTGCACGCTGTAAGCGCAAGCGTCGCGCAGCCAATAACACAAGCCAGAACTTTCATTGCGTAATTCCCTCAAACATTAACTAATTGCCGTAAGTGTACGAAATAACGGCGGCTATTGTCGAGAGGGTGGGGTGGCGCTAACGTTTTCGCGCCGCCGTGAGGGCCGATCCGAGGACACCTTGGCCTTTTTCCTTGGGTATTGGAGCGGGTTTAGCTCTGTTTTTAGGATTGGGTTTTGCATCAGAGTGCCCGCACGGTGCGAATTCGGTGTTGTTAGGTGCGGCTCATGATATTTTGGAAGGCCGATCTGCGACAAACGGAGTTTTCCTGAAGCCATAAATAGTTTCGTTCGGACAATTATTCGCCAAAGCAGTCTTTTGGGCAATCCTTCTTCTACGGACGCTTCGGGCCGTTCGTGTCATTAAACACTAAGGGCGGAAAACGGGCTTTCGCCGCAAGCGCGAAGTATGATCAGCGAAGCGCCAAAGCGGATCTTTACCGCTCTATAATACCGAACTAGGCCGCAACCGTTAAAAACGGGCGGTTAGCAGGAGTTCGCGCCACTTTGTTGTCGCCAGTGAAAACCAAAGAATACTTTGGCTCTGCTCACTCCGTTCAAATTTAAAACGCAAAAGAAGGCGACCACTTAAATTTATGTCTGACAAGGTCAGCGGTTTGGGTATATCTTAGTTTAGTGTTTTATTTACAATGAATTATGCAAAGGAATTCAAAACATGAACCGTTTCACCTCCGCAAGTGTGCTTGCGCTTGCTGTCGCTGTCGGGCCGGCATTTGGCGATGTCTCTAAAGAGACGCTCAACGCGATCTCGATTCCTGACAAAGTGGAAACGTCGATTGGCACTCTGGAGTTCTTCGATGGAGTACCAACTGATGCCACAGTCGAAACTGTTTACGACAACCTCGACCGGATGCGCGGCATGGAGGTCTTCCTCGACAACGTTGGCGCCGTCTCGATGTACAGTGTTCGCAAGGGCCTCGCTGATGCCGGTGCCGAAGGCGCGAACCGCATCGCCCTCTTCGCTGACCTGATGGATTCGCAAACCCTCGTGGTCACCGCCAACACCTCGACCCTCTAGGCCTACACCTACACTGACCTCGAAAAAGACGGTCCCACCGTGATTGAGATCCCACCACGAATGCTCGGCTTCCTCAACGACGCTTGGCAGCGCTTCGCTGGTAACATGGGCGTAACCGGTCCCGACAAAGGCAAGGGCGGAAAATACTTCGTCGTACCCCCAGGCTACACGGGCGACATTCCTGACGGCTATTTTCTGCTCAAACCAACCACCAACCGCAACTTCATGTTCCTACGCGGCTCGATCAAGGATGGCCTGAAACCCGCCGTTGAAAACATCACGTCCAAGCTCCGGGTTTACCCGCTGAAAGACGCTGAAAAACCCGCCGCGACCGAATTCGTCAACGTGTCGAACAAGGCGTTCAACACGGACTTCCCCAGCAACTTCAACTATTTTGAAAACCTCAACGAAGTCGTTCAGGGCGAACCCCTTGATGCCATCAGCCCTGAAGTGCGTGGTGCAATCGCCTCCATCGGCATCGTCAAGGGGCAACCCTTCGCTCCCGACGACCGCATGAAGAAACTGCTGACCGAGGCCGCTACCCTTGGCGACGCGACCTCCCGGACCTTAACATTCCACCCACGGATTGACGGTGTGCGGATTTACCCCGACGCCCCCAAGAGTGTCTGGTCCACCGCCTTCGCCAACAGAAACACCAGCTTTGAAGCCGACGGAACTATGGGCCTCGACGCTCGGGTGCTCTACTACTTCAACGCTGGCGGCGTGACCCCCGCCATGGCCACAAGCCAAGCCGGTGAAGGCTCCGATTATGCCTTAGCGCTCCTCGATGCCAACCACGAAGCCTTCGATGGTTCGAAAACCTATAAACTCCATCTGCCCAAGGACGTCCCGGTCAACGACTTCTGGGCGATGACCATGTACGACACCCAGACCCGCTCCCAGCTTCAAACCAGCCAGAGCTTCCCAACCATCGGCAGCCAGACCAAGGGCATGGCCCAAAACGCGGATGGCTCCTACGATATCTGGTTCGCGCCCGACGCCCCCGAGGGCAAGGAAGGCAACTGGCTTCAAACCATCCCGGGCAAAAGCTGGTTTGCCATTCTGCGCATGTATGGTCCGCTTGAGCCTTGGATCAATCAGACATGGCGTCCGGGTGAAATCAAGGCCGTGAAATAGCGCGGTCATTTAAGGCGCATTTAAAACCTTATCAGATAACGAAAAGTGGAATTTTTCTATGATACTTAATCACCTAACATCGAAGCTGATGGCGGCGGCGGCCGCCCTCTGCCTTGCTTTACCCGCGCAGGCGGACCAGAACGCCGAGGCGCCGAAACTCGAGGAAATTGCCGAGCAGGCCTATCTTTATGGGTTGCAACAGGCGATTTACTACGGCCAGCGTTGGACCTACACCCAGAACGACGCCAAAGATAATATCGTATATGCGGGCCTGAATCAGTTTTCGTGGGTGCGCAAACAGATTACGCCTGATTATCCTGTGGTTACGCCAAATGCGACCACGCTATATGGCGCCGGCTTTCTTGATCTGCGTGCAGGTCCGGTTGTCATCGAAGTGCCAGAAATCACAGACCGCTATTTTAGTGTTCAGGTCATGGATCAATACGGCATTTTCCGGATGATCGTTGGTTCGCCTTTCAATGGCACAGCCGCGCATAAATACATCTTGGTTCCACCAAGCTTCACCGGTGATGTTCCAGCCGATTTCCCAACCACTGAAATTGTACAGTGGCCAACTTCGACCGCTTACGGGGTCGTACGGATGGCAGTCGAAACCGGGTCCGCTGCTGAGATCAAGATCATCAACGGCTATCAGGATCAGGTAACCATGACGCCACTGGCCGACTGGCTGGCCAATGATCACAAAGGCATTGCCCAAGCTGACAGATCTATTGTGAAAGGCGATTTCTTCATCCCTGAAGGTCTACCTGAATATCAGTTTGGTCAGGTCGACAAGCAGACTGCCGAGCAATATTTCACCCTGCTTAGTGTCATCCTGAACGATCCGACCATGCCGACGCTCACGGACTCGATCAAGGAGGCCGGCATGCTCAAGCAACTTGAGGTGTTCAACATCGGCAAGGGTCTGACCTTTGATTGGGCCAAGCTGCCAGCAGAACAGCAAACGGCACTCGAAACTGGGTTTAAGGCTGGGTTTGACGATGTCCGCAAAACCTTGAAGACCAACATGATAAACATGAATGGCTGGGGTGTTGTGCGCAACGATGGTGGGTTTGAAACAAAGTGGATGGATCGCGCAATCATCGCCGATGCAGCTTGGGCCGCACCGGACAAGAACATCTCGCATGGTGGTGCGTTCCTGTTTGCCGACTCCGAAGGCAAGCCGCTCGACGGCCAGAACAATTACACCCTGACCTTCGATATGAACGATTTACCACCGGTCACTCAATTCTGGTCGATCCCGATCTACAGCGCTGAAGGCTATTTCGTGGCCAATGAGATCAACCGCTACACCGTCAACAGCTTCATGCTCAAATCTGGTGAGTTGGTGGCCAAAGACGGTAAGTTGGTGATCTATGTCCAACACGAAAAGCCCTCGGAGCCGGAGCAGGCCAAGAACTGGCTCCCCGCGCCAGCAAAAGGTTTCCGCTTCACAGCGCGCTTTTACGGGCCCTACGCTCCAATTGTGAACGGCACCTACGACATGCCCAAGGTGGTTAAGGCGCAATAAGCCGTAGCAGATCAATGCGGATGGGGTCACCAGATTGGGAGATGCCATCCGTGTCCTGCATGAAATTTTAGGGTGGTCGGGCATTGACCGAAATCAATTGCGAAAAAGTTGGAAAGTTCGTTTAATTCCAACGCTCCTATCCATTTGTTGTGCAGCATTTACAAATCTGCGCACATAGTTGCTGTTGACTGCACTGCGCACCAAGTTCCAGTTTGGGCCGACCCCAACTGCGCATTTGAACTGAGAACCTACGATGCCGCGCTACAGTTTTAGTTCTAGAAAGAGCCCGAGGTAGTGGAACCAAGCCAATAGCGGGCACCGCCCAGTATGCTGGGACTGGCAGCTGACATGCAAACGGCTTATAAGGACAACAATCACCAACCGATTGCCAAGATATGACAGAAGCCGTCCCCAATACACCCGCCTCCCGAAACTGGGCGGTCCTTTTGTTCCTCAGCTTCGTGTGGGGAGGCGCGTTCATGTCAATGGCTGTGGCGTTAGAGCAATACGTTCCCTTCACCGTCGCTGCTGGCCGCATCGGTATCGGCGCGCTGGCGCTTCTGGCCGTCGTCGCCATCACTCGTCCGGCAGATCTGGCGATCAAGAACCCGAAAGACCTGTGCTTCATCCTGCTTTTGGGAATTTTGAACTTCGCTTTGCCATTCAGCCTTCTGGCCTGGGGGATACAGCGGGTACCTTCAGCCTTTGCTGGTATCACAATGGGCACTTCCCCTGTATTCGTGCTGCTCCTTGCGTATATCTTCGTTCCGGACGAACAGATAGGTCCGCGCCGGATCGCGGGTGTCTTCCTTGGGTTCGTGGGACTTCTGGTTCTAATTCTGCCTGAGGTTTTGGCCGGACAAGTCTCAGGTGGTACCGTCGTGGCAAAGATTGCCTGTGTGGCGGCGGCGCTCTGCTATTCGGTCGGTGCCATTCTGATCCGCCGCGCGCCGCCGATCCCTCCAATGGCATTCACCGCGGGTATGCTAACGGCGGGAACGATTGCACTGACGCCGATCGCGCTCCTGCTAGAAGGACTGCCAGAGATCACCGGTGAACGGGCGACATGGGCGCTGCTCTACGCCGGTATACTCCCTACTGGCTTGGCCTTTCTGCTGCGCGTAGTGCTGATCCGATCTGCGGGCCCCATTTTCATGAGCCTCGTGGCCTACATCGTACCTCTCTGGGCTATTCTTCTGGGAGTCATTTTGCTGAACGAAACCCTGAGTTTCAGCACCTACATAGGTGCAGGAATCATCCTGTCTGGCGTTGGCCTGACACAACTGAGGCTTCGTAAGAAGCGCTAGTCTGCATCGACTAGGATAGGAAACCAAAATGCTGCACAATGCGCACAGGTCTGTTTTCGGGAAATGGGTAAGCTGACATTGAGTGTGGCCGGATGTCCGCTATGGGCCGTTCGCGACAATGACAGCAACGGCGGTTTAGAGCCGATTTTACTCGCATTTGCATTAACAATATGTTCAGAAGTGGCATGAAATTAGATTGTAAAATCGCCGCATGACATTTTTTGATTACATTGATCTTTATTGTGAGCGCACAGCACCGGGGTTTTGGAATGAACCAATCAACGCCCTCAGCAATGTCGCCTTTTTGATCGCAGCGTGGATCGCTTGGCGCGCACTTCAGGCGTCCGATCAGCGTGGCATCATGGACTACGTTCTCATCTGCCTGGCGGCCTGTATTGGTGTAGGATCATTCCTGTTTCACACCTACGCCAATGGGCAAACCGAACTGCTGGACGTGATACCCATCTGGACATTTGTAGTATTGTACGTCGCCACCACGGTCTTCCGCATCAGCAATGGGAACCATCTGAAAACCCTACGGATAATGCTTATTGTTATCGTTTGTGTTGGCGTCAGCCTCTGGGCGACAAGCGCAGACATCTCGACTCAGGATGCCGATGAGCCCGCTCGCTTAAACGGGTCTTTGCAATATATCCCAGCATTGGTGGCGCTTTGGTTATTCTCTATGGCTACGTTCGTGCGTCGCCATCCAGCCAGAACGCTGGTGATCGCGGCGGCAGGTTGCTTCACGGTTTCCTTGGGTTTTCGCACAGTCGACCTGATGACCTGTGGTGCCACAGGCTTGGGCACTCATTTCATGTGGCATGTTTTGAACGGTTCAATGGTGCTCGCGCTTTTGATGGCGCTAATTAGGCATGTCCCACCAGTTGAAAAACCGAGCCACGATGTGCGCCATGTATAAGTCGAATTAGTTTTTTACTGCGGACTTTAGGACCGCACCAAAAACCCTCCTATTTGGAACGACCATAATTCATATAGTTTTACGCTGCCACAAACCCCGTTCAAATCCTGAGCGGTAACTGATGGTTTATGGCTCTTCCCGTGATGGCGGATATCCCCCTCATGTTTTTTAGCCGCCGATCTATCGTTTGGATTAGAGCGTACCAAGCTTGTTAGTGATCGTGCCCAGAACCATTCACAGAATCAAATAGCAGGTCGGACATAGAGTAGCAGCCAATAGAGCTAAGGTACCGTGGGGCCAAAAAGGCCACACGATTGGGAATCAAGTTCATGGATACGAATTCTGCCTCTGCATTCGCAAGTTAATGTAAGTCGCAAATAGGCTTATTGCTCAGAAGAAATCGCCTTGTTTGTCAGGTTGTTTAGAGCACCGGTCATCTTTTTGAGATATTCCGCATCGGCAGGCAGCCCGTGATCGGCCACAAAGGACGCGGGCTCATGATACACCACATGCACTTGACCATCGCCATCCTCGTAAGCGAGGACACGTAGCGGCAGGTCAAGTCCTGAAGTCTGGCTATCAAGCATTGCTGGCGTTCCAAGTGCAGGATTGCCGAACATCAGCATTTGCGCAGGGCGCATCTCCATGTCTATCGAAGCGGCACCTTCGGCATGGTCCACACGAGCGAAAATGGTGGCTCCGGCTCCTTCAACAGCCGCCTGAAGCCGATCCACCGTAACGGAAACTGTGTGGGGACTGACTTTATTGATCATTTCAGCTGCTGCGGATTGGGCCATCATGGCCAGGCCAAGTGTTGCGGCAAGAATTAGAGAAGTGCGCATGTGTTGTGTTCCTTTTACAGTCTGTCTTTTTCTTCTAGCACAGCGCGGATACGTCGTTAGTCAAATGGCCGTGATGACACGCCCCAGCTTGCCTTGTAAAACGTGGCGAGAAAGAAAGTGAAAAGGAAGCCAAACGGTTTATTATTTGGATTAGCATTATTGCTCTAATAATAATTGTGGTGGTAATATTATTTGGGACTAAATAGGCTCTCACAAGATAGCAGCTAAAAATCACTTCTTTTGATCATGAAATCAATCCGTCAAAATATTCAAAATGCTTTCACGTTTCGCTGGTTTTCCCTCTAAGAGGTTCATTATCGCTTCAGTTTCAGGCGACACATCATAACCATGTAGTACATAGGTCAGACTGACATCCAAGACATCGCAAATTGCTGCTAGACGACAAATTCCTGGTTCCTTTTTATCTTTGAGCAGCGAGTGTAAATATCCAGCACCAGCGCCAGCTTCTATCGAAGTCGTCCGCATAGATTTGCCGCTTTTATCGAGTGACTTTTGTAGCCTTTCTCTGACCTGATCTAGGCTTAATCGATTGTTACTCATATTGCGAAATGGCCCCTTCATTTACCCAAGGTCGGCCTGATGCTATCCAAGCCCACGATCAACGCCCTAAAGACACCTAACCACACTCCTTTGCGCAGGATATGAATGCGGCGACTGCTTCTTCAGTTGCGTGAAGCGCGCAAAAGCAGGCAGGAATAGGCATGTCTGAATCGAATATTCCGTTCGCCCATCGCAGCGCGCTTGATGCGCGAAACTTTGCACGATCAGGGAGTTCATTGATCTGGCTGTTTATCCATGCGGCAGCCTCGTTCTGCATGATTTCGTTGATAACACTCATTTGGGCTCCTCAACTTATCGGACCGTGAACGAAGTCAAATCCCGACAACAAACCTTCGCCAGAGCGGGGTACGGATGGTCAGAATTCGCGGTTCCACTTAAAAGTTCTTTCAGAAGAGATTCGGCTCGACCACTATTAACAGAAAACCTCAGGGAGCTTTTCCAGATATCCGCAGGATAAGTTGATGTCGCTTCAAGGCCGTTTCGAGGCCATGCATGTTCTGATTTTAAGTCGAAAAATGAAACTATTTTTTGGACAGAGAGTTCACCACTTACAATATCACTTATCCAACTCGGGCGACATGCTTTGATCACTCGTAGCCCGGCAAGCAGCATTCCTTCCGCAGGATTTCCTCTCCCCCCGCCCTGCGTAACCCTGCATATTGTAAACAATCGCTCCATATCCCTAAATGTAATCGCCTCATTGGCGGGAATGGCATGAAGGAAGTCCATTTCGTTATTAAATTTTTCGGGCCTCTGCTGATTACTCTTCGACAGCTGAGTAAAATAATAAACTTCATTTGAGGCGGTAGTTGTTTCATGGGGATCTGTTTGCTGCATGGGCATCTCAACTTGAATAAATCGTTGAAGGTATTTTGCGGCATCGACTCCATTGCCATATCTGGCATGTACAGAATTCTCGAGTTCTTTTAGATTAACCCCCAGCACGAAATGCACGTTCGGAACCGCGAATAAATGCTTCATGATTTCCAAAAGGCTTAGTGCGTAATCTGGGCGGCATCGATCCAACTCATCTACAATAATTACCAACTGCTTGGAACTGTCCGTGCCGTTGTTAGTCATTGCTTTCAGAGCTGATCTGAAACCCTCCATGGCCAGCCGTCGGCTATCTTCGGCACTCCAATAATCCTCAGCAGCTTTTGACGCCTCATCGCCCGCGGTGTCCGTAGCAGCCCCAATTGCTGCTCCCGCAACTTCGGTTGCGCCATATGTGACCAATGCAAGACCTACCCGAAAAGCAGGAAATGCAACTTTCTTCATCATCGAAAAGGCCGTATCCCACTTCTTCTTCTCAACCTTTTCAGAAATAACGGATCCCAGAGAGAGAAGCGGTTCATCCAGATAATCGTGCTGGAACGCATCAAAGTAGATGACGTCGGCGTTATTAAGATTGTTACATTTGGTCCAGCGTTGCAAAAAAAGGACTTCCCGCACCCCCAAGGTCCATCAACGGCGATAACTAGGGGCTGTTTCTAGTTGTTCAAAGTTTTTGTTAGATTCTCACCCTTGGTTACTAGATCAGTAACATTGCCGCCTAAAGAAACCGCTTCATTCTCATCCATTTCGGTCGTCATAGGTGTAATTTTCATGCGGTGTGGATCCCTCAAAGTGATGTTTTGGTCTGCTGGCGCATCATGCGCACGACCATCATTGAAGGCTACACATATTTTCACCGGCAAAACCTGTGCGGTGCAGTCGCCAGCCATAAGTCGGCTGGCGTAACTAACCTAATAGCGTTAGCTAATGCGGAAAACGTTGGTCACCTGCTCGTAAGCTGGCAGACCTACTTCCTGCATTACGTCAACGATATGAAAAACCCTTACATATTCGAAATCAGCAACTCGCCCCGTGTACCTCGGCTGTCGTTTTTCTTGCCGACGGTGTAAGTCGTCGTAACCTCGGCCATTTTAAAGTCTGCTAACGCCTCCCTGATCGCTGGAACATCATTGATCGACATGAGGAACTACGTCGGAGAAATAGGGGGTGAACCTGCCGTGAGCATCTATAAAAATATGCAAGCAAACATGCCAGTAACGTTCCTCTCGGCTGTGGTTTCAATGGCTTGGCGAAGCCGCTTTGAGGACTAGCGAGATTTAAAGAAAATCTATATGTTTTCATAAATAGGTCTGCACGGCGCATGCATGTTTATTGCGCTTGGGTGCTCCTCCTCACATCCAGCATTTCTGACAAAAATGGTTAGCGTTTGGGGCAGGGGAGTTTCCTCCCCCACTATTTTCCCGAATTTGTGCGATGTATTCTCCCGTAACGTCCACAGTGCGCACAAGAAATCTCAACCATTTCGGTGGGGTAATCCTTGGCACGGCGGGTCTGCTAGGAAGGGAATTTTAGTGTGGCGAGTGCTTTAAGACAACACATCGGGAGATAAATATTGCCTCAGTTTAGGTCGTCGATACCCAGAGAAGTGAAGCGGCAGAACGAAAGAAGGCGGCAATGCGTTAGCGTGCCACCCTCAGATCAGTTAACGCACGTGCAGGTACATACTGATGGGCCATTTAGTAGATAAATCCGCATAAACATACAATAATAGCTTAGAACTCTGCTTCCGCAGCGTGTCATTTCTACACCTAATTGCGGCCGCCGAATCTTCCAAACGAACCACCAGAGGGCGCAAGCAGACTCGGCACGCGAGGGAAATGCGTTTGGATTTCAAGGCCACTCTCCGGCTGATCAACGCTTCCGAAATCTGTAACCCTGCATTCTTGGCAAGAATCAACGCAGTGACACGATTGTAGCAAGTAAAATGCACTGGAAGGGGTACTAATTTGATTTATTAAAAAGCACCCCTTTCACCAGCCTGATGATCCTAGCCAATGTGGTTTGCGCTTAGCCTCTGAAGTTCGACTTCCCAACGTGAAAGTTCGGCAAAAATCTGGTTCGATGTTTCTACACTCTGGGGCACCATTTTAAACTTTTAACTGTATGTTTATAAGCACTAAATCAGCATTGCGAATTTTGTGGTACACCTAATAGTCCACCTTTTATTGCTCGCTGCGATTCCATCGTTGTATGTAGCTCGCCACGAATATCTGCAGTAAGTGACACGAGAAATTGCAGCAGAACGCTTTCGGCCCTCAACGGACCTTAGATCTTGGTCAATCGAATGTCCGCTATTCACCTTAAGTCCACTCAAGAAAACCACTGAAATACGGTTTCATATTTTACTAAATTATCTTATTATCTAAAGCGCTTTCTGAGCGAAAAAATCTGCATCGATTGCCGGAAACTGAAATGCTCCGCGCCAGAAAATGGAAGTGTTCACTCCACTTTCTTTGTTTCCCGAAAAGCGCTTGGAGAAAGCCCTAATGAGCTTTTGAAGGAGCGCCTGAAACTCCTAGGATCAGAATATCCCAATATCAAAGCTATCTGATCGAGAGGCGTGTCCGTTTCTACCAGGAGTGAAGCCGCGCGATGAGAAACGACTTGTGCGCGGACTTTGCGAAAGGTTGTCCCCTCATCCTTCAAAGCACGTTGGAGAGACCTGACTCCGATGCAGAGTAACTTTGCAACGGCCGTTTCATTTGTCAGGTGCGTTGCAAAGGTGATGGAGAGGACCTGAACAACGGCATCTTCCATTGTTTGTGCGGGCGCAATCCCCATCAGCCCTTCTAATTCGTTGAGGGAAATTGATTGATCCGGCTTTGGGGGGGCAGGATTCAACGCGGTCAGGTCGGTCAATCGAATAGCGATACTAGGTATCACAGCGCCAACGCGAACAGGCGCGCCCACAAGGTCTTCGAGTTCCGTCGCGTCGCGGCCTCTAACATTCGGAAGTTCAACCCAATCGGGTTTCCAATCCGATCCCAGAAAATGACGCGCAACATGCCCGATGACAAACAAAGCACCTTCGTCAAGGTGGTGATGACCCGTCACAGATAGACCGTTAGAATTGCGGCCCACAACCAAATGCGTATCGGTTTGCCGTTGCACAATTTCCGAACCAGGGTGTATCAACAAGAGGGCCCGCCGTCCTCGCTCAAGAGCTGTCGCAAGATTAGGGGCGGCGAGCACAAAATGAGCATACGCACCATAAGACGAATACTGGAAATTTTTCCCTATTCGGGCACCGAGATGGCGATCATTTATGGCCCGTGCAACGCTTTCAATCAGGATTGCTTCTGCGGCATAGGGTATAAATCCGGACACGCCTTCGAGCATCGCACGATCGAGCCCAGCGGTATGGAGGGCTTGATCCACAATCCGCCGCGATGAGAATTGCTCCAGTAATTGGATTACATGCGCAAGTTCGAGCAGATTCACCAGTTTACGTTCCATGCAGCGAAATTGTCGCAAAATGTCCGGTGATGCCTTGATATGAATCAAAGGCTGAATGACCGGCCGTCCTTACCATGCAAGCAACTTCAGAGGAGACGCAGAGAAATGAACACCACTTCAATTCACGTGCCATTTATATTGTGCGGCTTGTGCCTGCCCATCGCGGCCGTTGCGCAGGACGCAGCCGATTTAGCGCAGGAACTGGCGAACCCGCTTGCCGCCATCATTTCCGTGCCGTTCCAGCTTAACATGGATGACAACATCGGCGCGGATGATGCTGGTAGTCGCACAACGCTCAACTTGCAGCCGGTCATTCCCTTTGCGCTTGATAACGGCGCCAATATCGTCACCCGCACGATCATCCCCTACATCTGGCAGGACGATGTGGTTCCGGGCACGTCGCAGAGCGGCGTTGGCGATATTCTGGTGAACGCATGGTACACTCGCACGACCGAGGATAATTTGACCTGGGGTGTGGGGCCTATCCTGAAGATTCCGACCTTTACCGATGTCTCAAGCGATACTTGGGCTGGTGGCATCACCGGTATTGCATTGAAGCAAACAGGCCCTTGGACTCTGGGCGTGATGGCCAACCACATCTGGGATCTTGAGAGCAACCCAACGACTCCCACCAACGCCACTTTTATTCAGCCCTTCGTGACATATTCCACTGAAAGTGCTTGGACCTTCTCGCTCCAAAGCGAAACCACCTATGACTGGGAAGCCGAAAGCTGGGCGATACCGGTGAATGCGTCGGTGTCAAAGCTGGCCATCATCGGCGGCAAGCCTGTCAATTTCCAGGGTGGCGTCGGCTATTGGATCGAGTCACCTACGGGTGGTCCAGAGGGCTGGAGATTCCGCTTACAAGCCCAGTTGGCGATTCCGAAAGGGTGACGTCTCGTGTCACTGAAGACAGCATAAATCACATCCCTGTCGTTTTTTTGCGGGCCATGGGTCCAGCGAACAAGATGCCTCCTGGCATCAGCAGCATCAAAAAAGGAGAATCCGAATGGTAATCAGACAAACAGGCCTCATGACGTCCCTCGTAATGGCGGTTGCATTGGGCTTTGCAATGTCCTCGCCCGCAGCGGCGAACAAACAGTTTGAAAATACAGTTGGAGGCGCGGCCGTGGGCGCAGGCGTCGGCTATCTCGTCGGTGGCAAGGATGGAGCGACTGGTGGTGCAGTTGTCGGTGCAATCGCTGGCTACAACAAGAGCACCAGATCCAAAAATACCTACAAGAAAAAGAAGAAATAGAACTTTGCCGAGTTCGCCCGACCCAATAAATTGCCAAAGGATTTAGTCGATGTCGAAGAAAGTATTCAAAGCCGCAGTCGCCGCAGTTTGTCTCCTCCAGTTCGGACAGGTTGCGCAAGCCGACGAGATAATGGACCAAGTTTTTGAGACGGCCCAGCCCTATATGCACCACAGTTGTAGCAGCGTTCTTGATACCTTTGGCGAGGATGAGGCCAAGGTTGCTGAGATTGTGCGCCTGATGGCGATGGTCTCCCTCTACAATCGCCAGATTGATATTCTAGCGGCGATTCCAGACGAGCAGGACCGCGCAGACCTCAAGGATGAGTTCGTCGAAGAGCTAGAAGATTCCTGTGATGACGATGCGGGAATGTTGTTGGCTGGAGCCGTCGATCTTGCGGTCAAGGAGACGATGGAAGCATTTGACTGAGATCAAGGAGATCTATTGGAACTTTGGACTAAAGCAAGCGGTGCTCTAAGAGTTTTTGTTTTGTGCAATTGAAAAATGTCAGTTCGAAGACGCCTATTTTGGCACCATTTCTGTGCCCGATCTCTTTCCTAACAGAGATAATATTAAAGGAGACCATATATGCTGCTTAAACTGGTAATGAAATCTTTAACTCTAGCCATTTTTACCTCTGGTCTGTCGATCGGAGCGTCGGCCCAAGTCGCATCTGGTGATATTCGGGCCGCACTTGATGCTGACGAATACCCATCGATGTTGAATTCTGTGCCTGTTTCGTTAGAGAATTTTCCAACCGCCGAGACTCATCACATGATGCAGGTTGCCATTGAAAACATCGCGGACATTGGAGATTGGGCGCATGTTCGAGATCTGACTCCGATTGATGGGCAAAACGTCGTCCGGATGAACCGGGACACGCTCTATTCTTCGGTGATTCTTGACCTTTCAACACCGGCGGTTCTGATCAAAAATGATGTTGGCGACCGTTATCAGTCCGTTCTGATCATCAACGAAGGGCATTTCGCCCGCAAGGTGATCTATGAGCCTGGAGAATACGAACTAACCCAGGAAGATTTGGGCAGCCGGTATGTGGTCGTGATTGTCAGAACACTCGTGGATGCCGAGGATCCGGAGGATGTTTCAAAGGCGCACGCGGCGCAGGATGCGCTTTCCATTGTGCAGGCAGACAAGGGTCAGTTTGAGGTTCCCAATTGGGACCAGAGCGAATTGGAGTTGATGCGCGACGCCTTGAAGACGCTGGGCCGGTTTTTGCAAGATCGCGACTCGGCTTTTGGCGCAAGCATGGAAGAGGTCGACCCAACAGCGTTTTTGATTTCGTCTGCGGATACGTGGGGGGGCTGGAAGCCCGAACATGCTGTTTATCAGAATCGGACCCCGGCGCTGAACGACGGGAAAACGCCCCATGTTCTGACCCTGACCGATGTTCCGTCTGCGCCGAACGCGTTTTGGTCCATCAGCGTCTACAACGCCGACGGATTCTTTCAGAAGAACGAATTCGACAAATACGTGGTCAATAGCCGAAAGGCTGAAACGGATGCGGACGGTAACGTAACCATTCATTTTGGCGGCGACCCATCTCAGCCAAATTTCCTGCCGATCATGGATGACTGGAACTACATGTTGCGGATTTATCTGCCGCAAGAAGCCTACTTTTCAGGATCTTGGACGGCGTCTGAAGCTACACCCGCAAACTAATATTCACCTTCCCAGAATGGGATCGACAAAACGCAATTCTAACACCCTTGGGACGGCTGCGGTGTAAGCCCAGTCAAGCAAGACACACACCAAGAAGGACCTTTCTATGCCAAAACTTTTTTTCCACACAGTCCCGACTCTCGCAACTTTCTTCGTTGTTTCTTTCATTGGTAGTAGTGCCTTGTCCCAGTCGACAAGCGCCACGCTGGACGCCCTTGTCGATAGCAGGGAAATCCCGGTCACGGTTGATAATTTTGTCCGCGCCGCAACGGATGTAGAGCTTGGAAAATACGTCTCACTGGCCGGTGGGGTAAACCAATTCTTCCATTTTCGAGCGCCAACCCCGGTGGAAGACCAACCGACCATCCGCATGAACCGCGACACTCTGTATAGCACAGCCGTAGTCGACATTAGCGAGGGCGCAACCCTGACGTTGCCCGATGTGGGGGATCGCTACATGACCGCGATGATCGTTAACCAAGATCATTACATCAACGAAGTCTTTTTCGGCGGCGGGACTTACACGTTGGACACAAAGACATTCGACACACCCTACGTCATCGTTTTCATGCGGGTTCTTGTCGACGCAGCCGACCCCGAGGATGTCGCGGCGGTGAACGCGATTCAGGATGGCATGACGATCAACGCCGCCTCTTCCAAACCTTTCATCACCCCAGATTATGACGAAGAAAACTTGAATGCGATGATTTCCGCAATTCTGGGGCTGAGCCCATTCACGCCCAACAGTTTTCACATGTTCGGCTCCAAAGATAAGGTTGAAGCCGTGCGCCATTTCCTCGGCACGGCTGGCGGCTGGGGTGGCTTGCCCGAGACCGAAGCATTCTATCTGAGTGTTGAACCCGGTCTGCCTGTTGGAACTTACAGAATCGAGGTCCCCGCGGACGTCCCTGTGGAGGCGTTCTGGTCCATCAGCCTCTACAATTCGGGCGGCTTCTTCGAGCCAAATTCCCTTGATGCTTACAACATCAATTCGGTCACTGGGGAGCGCAACGACAACGGTAGCATGACCGTGCATTTGGGCGGCTGCGACGACGGCCGGATCAACTGCCTGCCGATCATGCAGGACTGGAATTATACCGTGCGCCTCTATCGTCCGGCGCCTGAAATTCTCGACGGAAGCTGGAGTTTCCCTGCCGCCCAGCCTGCGAATTGATTGTGTGTAAAAAGGAAAAAACAATGAAACTATTACTGACACTGGCGCTATGCGCCCCGACGCTGGCTTTGGCCGAAAGCGTCACGGTCGAGACCTTCGTGCGCGCCGAGTCCGATCACATGATCCGTGAGCAAATGAAAACCTACGATATGGATTTCGGAAAGCTGATCCACCTGCGCGAGCCGGTAACGCCAGAAAACCAGGCCGTCATCCGGATGAACCAGGACACGCTTTATTCCTCAACCGTGGTGGATCTGTCTGAACCGGTGGAAATTACCCTGCCCGAATTGGAAGGCCGCTATCAGTCCCTGCATGTGATCAATCAGGATCACTATTTGTTTGCCGAGGCCAAACCCGGGACTTACACGCTGACCGAAGAAGGGGTCGGCACCCGTTTTGCCGTGGTGTCGTTCCGCACCTTTGCCGACATTACGGATTCTGACGACATCGCCAAGGCCCATGCCGCACAAGACGCCATCGAGATGAGCGGTGGCGGCAAAGGCCCGTTCGAGGCACCTGACTGGAACCTGGATGACCTCGCCATGGCCCGCAAGGCGCTCAGCGACATTGCCGTCCTTGGTTTCAACGCGGACTATGCCTTCGGCCGAAAAGACGAGACGCGCCCGATCGACCACCTTGTCGGTGCCGCCGCTGGCTGGGGCGGCCTGCCGCGCACTGCGGCGTCTTACGTTGTCGACAGCGTCGACGCCAATGACGGCGAAACCCCACATGCCATAACGGTCAAGGACGTGCCGGTGGACGCGTTCTGGTCCATTACCGTCTACAACGCCGACGGCTATCTGGAGGCCAATGATATGGGCGTGAACAGCTATAACAACTTCACAGCCAAGCCAAACGATGACGGGTCCTTCACGCTCCATTTTGGCGACTGCGAAGATGGGCGGTTGAACTGCATCCCCATCACGCAAGGCTGGAACTACGCCACCCGCCTTTATGAGCCCCGGGAAGAGATCCTCGACGGAAGCTGGACCTTCCCAGAATTCGATCAGATCGACTAAAATTAGTGCAACCACCGCGTGAAACCTTACTGAAGGGATCAGCCTTGTTTCACACGGTGGTTTGGGACACAAAACTGACTTGCATCACCACTTGGAAAACTCCCTTTCGCAGAGCCGCTCAAAGTCTGGGTGCATAAATCCAGAAATCCTAACACGCACCTACCCTGAGGGTCTGAATTTGACCACAATCGCTTTTCGCTTCAGCTACGATGCTCTGAATCCCGTCATTGAGGATGGGTGCGGAGAATAGGCACTTTGTCTGCTCAGCAGACCTTGGCGCCCACCGCAGCGAATATCCGGTTTCCGCCCCTTAATCCCATTTATGGCTGGACCATACAACTTCGCCGACCACGTTTTCCGATATAGCAATCATGTCGTCGCCCATACGGTGTTCCGTCTGTTAGTTGACAAGAATAACTGCAGTAGACAGAGGTGGTCCTAAGTTTTCGACCAGTTTGCAGCCTTGTTAAGGTGGATCAGGGTTTCATGTCAGGCTGCTACTCTCATTGGTTCTGTTTTGTTGGCATAGGCCTCGTCGGGGGGCAAGA
>NZ_JBGFCD010000026.1:0-28630 GCF_041205405.1 Falsihalocynthiibacter sp. S25ZX9 | reverse complement strand
ACCGATCCCAAATCTCAGCACGCTGTTCAGTTGAATAATAAATCCTACGACGATATTTCATGGCAAACACTCCATCTCTTCCTAAAGATTAAAGTGTTGCGTCGACCAGTTGAGGCCACCGAGGGAACCGGACATTCGCTGCGGGTGCGAACCGAGTGTGCCGGAACGTTTGAAGCCGACATTGGGGAATCCTAGAAACGGGAGTTTTCTCTGCGCTGCCGCAAGTCGGCTTCGAGCCCAATCTGTGAGTTCGGTTTTCTCGCTGCATGCGCTCGCCGCACAGAAAATGCCACAATTGCAAAATCGTCTGCGCCGCAACGCTGCGGGAAAACCGGCCGTTCGTGCAAGGCGCAGCAAGGAGAGCGGCATCCACAGACACACCATGTCGTTCGTCTGACGTGCAGCATGATGCACAATGGGCTTGTCTAATTCTTCCCCCATCGATCTGCGAAGATTGAACCAGTGCACGCCAAGCCAATTTTGGCGAGCATTGGTGGCGGTTGGATTCGCATAGAGTTCTGCTATGAAAAGCTGACGCCATTGGACGTCATTGGCAGATGGGTGACCAACGGCGCGCCGGACGCCGCAATGGCATTGGCGAGCGCGGGACCGGCAGGTGGCGTACCCGGTTCGCCAACGCCCGTTGGGGCCTCGGATGAAGGCACGATATGGGTTTCGATGTGGCTGAGATCGTAAATCCGCAACGTCTCATAATCGTCGAAGTTCGACTGGGTGACGGCACCCTCTTCAAGCGTCAGTTCCGCCCGCATGATGTGCCCGATGCCAAAGCCAATCCCGCCTTCGATCTGTGCCCTAACCACATCCGGAGTAACGGCGATACCGCAATCGACAGCGGCTGTGACCTTTTCGATTGTCACTGTGCCACTGGCATCTGTCGAGATTTCGCAGACCTCCGCCACGTAGGAACTGAACGACTTATGCGCCGCAACTCCATGAAAATGTCCGTCGGGAAGCGGTTGTCCCCAACCGGACTTTTCTGCCGCTAAACGGATAACACCAGCCATGCGCGTTTGATCAGCACCGCCACCGGAAAGGTACCCCAGACGATACTCCACGGGGTCTTTTCCTGTCGCACCCGCGCACAGATCCATCATGCATTCCATGACGTAGGCTGTGTGACTGTGCCCAACCGAACGCCACCAGTTCGGGGTGGTTGGCCCCTTTTGATCCGTCAGACCGATATGGTGGGCGGGGATCTGGTAGGGGTTCTCCCGTGCACCCTCAACCGAGGTATTGTCGACGCCGTTCTGCACCATGAAGGCATCCAACGGCGTGCCCTTGAAAATTGGCTGCCCCGCTATGCGATGATCCCAGCCAGTGATTTGTCCATTTGCATCAATCCCCACGCGGACTTTGTGTGCGTAGGCGGGTCGGTAGTAACCGCCCGAAATGTCGTCTTCACGAGACCACTGCAATTTGAGAGCCCGCGAACGGTCCGTCACCGCAAAAGCCAGGGCCAGTTCCACCAGATAGTCGCCATCCGGGGTGGTGCGGCGTCCAAAGAACCCGCCTGCATAGAGCGAATTGACCTGTACTTTCTCCATTGGCAACTCAAGTACTTGGCTCAGCACAGTATGTCCGACGGTCGGAGACTGTGCGCCGTCATGCAGAATTACACCTCCATTCGGTAGTGGTTCGACTGTTGCACCCATTGTTTCCATTGGCGCATGCGCGAGCATCGGGAAGTAGAAATCGCGTTCGATCACCTGTGCCGCATCGTCGATCGCAGCCGAAGCAGTGGTCAAATCTGTCTCTGACGCCTGAAACTCCGGGTCTGAACTGACCATCGCCAAGAGCTCAGCTTTTAGAATATCACTGCCGCGGCTTTCAGCGGTTGAGAAATCCCACGTAACGTCAAGCGCATCGCGCGCCTGAAATGCGGCCCACGTCGTGTCCGCGTAAGCCATGACGCCTTTGTTGTTGGGCATCTGAATGGCCATGATGAAACCGGGCACAGCGCGGGCGGCACTATCGTCGAAGGATGCAACGACTCCGCCCAGTTTTGGCGACCGCTTGATCGCCACCACCATTTGATTGTCGAAGTGCATATCCATCGCGTATTTGGCGCTGCCATCTATCTTGGCAGGTGTGTCCAAACGGGCTTTCTGGTCCCTCCCGATGACGCGCCATTCGGATGGAGCTTTGAGCGCCGGATCTGTCGGGACGGCCATGCCCGATGCCACATCGACAAAGGCGCTGATGTTCGCGGAATTGCCAGACCCCGAAATAACACCATCCGCCAGAACGAGCGCATCGGCAGGTACGCCCCAGGTTTGTGCCGCGGCTGCCAGCAGCATTTCCCGTGTCGCGGCGGCAGCCGTTCGGTATTGCATGAACGAATTGGCCATAGAAGTGGACCCACCCGTGCCTTGGCTGCCAAAGAACAGATTGGCGTAACGCTGCGGGTCGGACGGCGCCATTTCGAATGTGATGTCCTGCAAGGTCATGTTCAGCTCTTCGGCGATCAAAGCTGACAGGCCCGTGGCTGTGCCTTGACCCCCTTCAATGTGCTTGATGATCGCGGCGACGGTCCCGTCGGGGTGGATTTTGACAAATGGGGTGATGTTACCACCCGGCTGCGCGACTTGCGCAAGTGCCCCACGTGGATCAAAGCCAATGATCAGTGCGACCCCAGCAGTAGTTTGCAGAAAGCGGCGGCGAGAGATTTCAGTCGTCATGGTTCAACCCTCCAGAATGTCGGCAGCGCGATGAATCGCGGCGCGGATGCGGGTATAGGTGGCGCAGCGGCAGGCGTTTCCACCCATCACGCTGTCGATCAAGTCATCGTCGGGCGCAGGGTCTATCCCGAGCAAGTCAACGGCTTGCATGATCTGACCGGACTGGCAAAAACCACATTGTACAACGTCCAACTCTTGCCATGCCTGCTTCACGGCCTCAGCCGCAGTGCCTTCGACTGCCTCGATGGTGGTTACAGCGGCACCTTCGAGATCACCGACCGCCATTTGACACGAGCGGACAGCCGCCCCGTCTATATGAACTGTGCAAGCACCACATTGAGCGATGCCACACCCGTATTTGGTGCCGGTCAGTTTCAACTCGTCGCGGATCACCCACAACAACGGGGTATCCGGGCTCACATCAACATTGTGCGTTTCGCCGTTCAGATTCAATGCTATTGCCATGTCGCCAACTCCTTCATCCGAATGAAATATTGTGGTTATTTACTAGGATCGCCCGATGCCCATGCCACGCCCTCGCCACGGTCCATTGTGGCCATTCGGGCCATGTCAACATCGTCGATGATGAAGGAAAACAGGTTGAGGTTCTGGCGCATTCGGTCCGGGTTCAGGCTCTTGGGCAGAACCGCATATCTGTTCTGGACACCCCATTTCAGTAGCAATTGCGCCTCGGAGACGTTGTAGTTGGCGGCCATCGTTGCAAATGCGCTGCCGTCAGCCTTCATTTGGTCGGTCTTGGCACTGTCCTGGCCTTCCTCAACTCGCCACGTCGAAAGGGGTACAAGGCTACTATAGGCGATCGGTGCGATGCCGTTCTCGGCCATATATGCAATCAGGTCCGGCTTTTGTGACCATGGATGCAACTCGATCTGGTTGGCGTCGGGCATGGGAAGCCCGGCGGCCTCAATTTCCTCCAGATGCTGCTGGTTGAAGTTGCTGACACCAACCGAGCGGGCTTTACCGCTTTTCTGAATTTCCAGCAATGCACGCCACTGTTCCAGGCGCATGTCGCCACCGTATGGGGCGTGGATCAAATATAGATCAACATAGTCCAATCCCAACCGAGCAAGACTTGCTTCACATTCCTCGATGGTCTGCGCGCCAGTCTTAGGCGCATCGCCCCAAGCGAGGTTGCCGGGCCAAAGTTTGGCGGTAACGAAGAGGTCTTTACGACCTATACCCGCACCCTGCAGTCCCTTCTTAATGCCTGCACCGACCGTCACCTCGTTTTGATACCCCGAAGCTGTATCGATATGCCGATACCCGACCTCGATTGCGGTGCTTACCGCGGTTTCGGCGTCCTCATCGGAAATAAGATATGTGCCGAACCCAACAGCCGAGATTGCGGTGTTGGCGTTTAGGGTAAAGGTAGGCTGTGTCGCTGACATGGGTATTCTCCGATCGAAGGCTTAGTTGAGATGAACCTACGCACTTTGGTGCGCTTGGTCCTGCCAAATTCTCCAACAGTCCTGCCCATTCCTCCAAACGGCGAGTTTTTTACGTGATTACTTGTGTTGGCCTTGTTAGAGGTAAAGCTCAAGGAGATGGTCATGTTACTCAAACAGCTACAAATCCTGTCAGAACACTATTTGGACAAAAATTCAGATGTTTCAGCCAAATACCTACCCGCCTTGCACGTGTTCCTCAGGGAAGAGGTGAGTGAATTTGAGGCCATCGTCTACAACCCGGTGATTTGTCTGATTCTACAGGGCAACAAAGAAATACACATTGGTACGCAATCTGTTTCTCTTGCGCGCGGCGATGCTCTATTGGTCAGTCACGACCTACCAATCACTTCAAAAATCACCGCAGCCAGCCCAGAAGCTCCGTATCTTGCGCTCATCCTCACTTTGGATATTGGCATTATCCGGGGCCTCTACGAACAGGTTGGTGAGGTAGCACCAGTTCTCGCGGATGCGAAGTCACTTGCAGCCAGCGTTGCCGATCCAACATGGCTTGAGCCTTTGGCGCGATATCTCAAGCTGATGGATAATCCGCTGGAAGCGCAGGTTCTTGGGCCGCTGATCTTGAAGGAAATCCACTTTCAGCTGCTGATGTCCCCCATCGGCGGCATGCTCAGAAATCTGCTCTCGGTTGACAGCCATGCCAGCAGGATTGCCAAGGCCATCTTGCGGATCAGAGCAAGCTTTCGCGAACCCTTGATCGTGGCGGACCTCGCCGAATTGGCGGGCATGAGCCAATCTTCGTTTCACGAGCATTTCAAATCCGTTACGGGCACCACCCCACTGCAATACCTTAAAGACCTGCGGATGATCGAGGCGCGGAACCTCCTGGCAAGTGGCGCGCACTCTGTTTCAGTTGCAGGTTTTGAAGTCGGGTATGAAAGCCCCACGCATTTCAGTCGCGACTATTCCCGTAAATTCGGCTGCTCGCCAAAGCATCATCTCGCGCTGGCCTAGTAGGCCGCCGTCGTCCATTCGCCCCAAGGGATTGCCTTATGACCGCAGAATTTCCGCTTATCACATTCATTCTGTTTCTGGCGGGGATGATCGCCGTTCCCCTGGGCCTCACGCTTTGGGCTTAGGTCCGTGCTGGGATACTTGATCGCGGGCATCGCGATCGGGCCTGTCCTGCATTGGGCCGGGATCGATGTCGTGGGTGGATTGCAGGTCGGGCTGACGACGGTTACAGCGGGTAGTCACCAAGTTGGTAGGGTGCAGGCGCGGAAAGTTTGTATTTTGTGATGGTGTGAGAAATGAGCCGATCTGGCCGCAGACTGCGAAACCTGTCTTTCAGGCATGGCGCGGCGAACTCACCGTCAGAGCCCAAGCTGTCGGATGCTGCGTTTGTCGCCAGTGACCGCTATTGTTGTGTTTCTGGCAACATTTGCCCAGTGATATAGGTGTATGAACCTCCCACCAATTGAAGCACAAAATCCAGTTCGGCTTGCGTGGTTGGGGTGTAGATCATCACGAACCCCTCCCATCCGGCGCGTTGATCGGCCCATGGATGGGCGACCGCCCAGCCAGCCGGTGTTGTCAAACAAACTTGAGCACGCCGCAAAAGGCACATCAAGTCAATCATCATGCGGCACAGAAATTGAACCACTCCGTGAGAGCAGTTGCACGTTTTCGCTTGAAGGATTGCCTGCTTTCTAGATGCCTTTGGTGGTTGAAGTGGTTATAGATTTCGCTGTGATAACTGACAAATTTCTGAAGTGTCGCAACCGTCTTGAAACGCTGCATCGCTCGTTCTCTACGTCGAAATGGTAAGTGTGAATTCTCGCATCTGTTGTTGGATCGGCCGCCGCATAATTGTTTATCGGCAACGCCAATCTCGCGAAAGGCTGCTCCATAGGACGGTAGTTTATCCGTTGTGATAATCTTAGGCACACCATGCTTTTTCATCGTCTTTATGATAAATTTCTTCGCCGCAGCCTTGTTGCGCCGCTTTGTAACTAAGCATTCAAGAACCTCACCTTCATGATCAACGGCACGCCAAAGGTAAAATATCTCACCATTTATTTTCACAAAAACCTCGTCCAAGTGCCATTGCCAATTTGAGTGGTGCCCCACCCTCTTCTGCCGGATCTCCTTAGCAAATTTTGCACCAAATCTGTTGACCCAAAACCGCACTGTTTCGTGGCAAATATCAATCCCGCGCTCATGCAGGATATCTTCAACCTGGCGAAAACTGAGCGGGTAGCGGATATAATACATCACAGCGAGACGGATGATTTCAGGACTCGTTTTGAAATACTTGAATGGGTTTTGTGTTGTCATTCACCAAAATTATGGATCAACAGCTGGGGCGTCAAGTTTGTCTGACAACACCGTGCAATCACCTGCCGGTCAACAGATCAATCCCGAGTGTTGTAATATCCATTGTGGATGGCTCCTTCTCTCTGTTGGTTCGTAACAGCACCAGCATGGCACATTGCGATGCCGTTCGGGTAGAGCCGTCCACACCATCAGACAAATTCGAACTCGTATCAGCTAGGCCAGTGAGACTGCCCTTTATGCCGCGCAAAGACCGCGCCACTCAGCCAGAGCAGCAGTGCGGTTCATTTTGAAATGATCTCTTTGGGAAAGGCTGCGCTCCTGATTGAAGTGGTTAAAAACGGATGCATGGACGGAAACAAATTTCTGCAAGGTTCGCATTCGGCTAAATCAGTGCATGTCTCGCTCTCGTGGTCGAAAGGGCCGGCGCGAATAAAGGGTCCGGGGCGGGGATGGATCCACTCTGGCGTGTGGCTAACCATTCCGGACTTTTCACTTAGCGACCCATCCATCCACCATCGACGAGCATGGTATGACCGTGCATGTAGGAAGCTGCTTCGGACGCAAGGAATACGGCAGGCCCCCCGAAATCTTCCGGCTTCCCCCATCGACCAGCCGGAATGCGGGACAAGATTGAAGCTGATCGTTCAGGATCATTGCGCAGTGCTTGGGTATTGTCGGTATCGATATAACCTGGGGCAATGGCGTTAACGTTGACCCCGCTGGCAGCCCATTCATTGGCGAAAGCCATCGTCAATTGGCCGATTCCGCCTTTGGATGCAGCATACCCAGGCACAGTGATGCCTCCTTGGAACGTCAGAAGCGATGCGGTAAAAATAACCTTTCCTGAGCCGCGCTTGACCATTCTTTTACCTATGTCGCGGGTGATAATGAACTGCGCGTTCAAGTTAACTTCAATCACTTTATCCCACATTTCATCCGGGTGTTCAGCGGCTGGGGCACGCTGGATGGTGCCGGCATTGTTAATCAAAATATCAATTTGCGGATGGTCGGACAGTACTTGGGACGTAAACGCTTTTACCGCCGCCCGGTCTGCAAAGTCGCACGTATAGCCTGTGAACTTCTGGCCTGTTTTTTCCACGGAGCGTCCAACGTCTGACCCATTCGGGTCGAGCGTCGCACTAACTGCGATGATATCCGAGCCTGCCTCAGCAAGCGCCTCTGCAATACCGCGACCAATACCTCGTTTAGCTCCGGTCACCAGTGCGGTTTTACCTTTAAGGCTGAAACGCTCCATAATGGTCATTTATACATTCCCCATCATACGGATCATTGATTTCATAGCATTTGGGTTCTGGGTCAACGCCTCGAAAGCACCTTGGATATCCTCCAAGCCCTGAATGTCGGTGATGAAACTCTCACAATCTACGACGCCTTTTGCGAGTAATTCCATTGCCGCAGTATAATCTTCGGGGCGGTAAACCCGTGCACCAAGCAAATCGAGTTCGCGCCAGAAAAATTGGAACATGTCGATTGTGGGTTTGGTGGCGTGAATCGCGACCATAACAATCCGCCCACGCGTCGCGGCAGCCGCTGTCATCAAGTCAACGCCAGCTTGACTGCCCGACACTTCAAAAACAACGTCCGCACCTTTTCCATCAGTGGTATCGTGCATGGCCTCAGCGACATCGACCTCTTTCGAACTCATAGCCGAAAACCCAAGACCGCGCGCATAGGCCAAACGGTTTTCGTTGATCTCTGCGATTACTACATTGGCGCCCGCCTCGCGGGCAGTCATCGCGACGAGCATGCCAATGGGTCCACCGCCGATCACCAAAACATCTTCGCCCGGCTGAACTTTCCCGCGCGATACATCGTGACAAGCGACAGCCAAGGGTTCAATCAGCGCCGCATGGGACAAATTCAGATCGGCAGGTAGAACATGGATCGTATGCGCGGGTACGTTCCACTTTTGTTGGAACGCGCCTGCGCTGTCGATCCCTATAAACTCAAGCTTATGACAGACATGCTCATGCCCTGCATTACAAGCGGGACAGTCGCCACAATGGGCCAGCGGACGCACGACCATATGCTGGCCGACCTTTAGGTTTGCTACACCTTTCCCAACACTGGAAATAACGCCTGACATCTCATGTCCGATCGTACGTTCAAAACCGACGCGTTGATCCATATGCCCCAAATAAATGTGCAAATCCGTGCCGCAAATTCCGCAATACGCGACATCAATTTGCACCTGCCCAGCAGCGGGTGGAGGTATTGTGACCGCTTCAACAGTAAAGGTTTTATTTCCGCGGTAGATGGCTGCTTGAGTGGTCATTCGGGGCTTCCTTCTAGGAATCTAATTGGTTGGCGGATTCGAGCTTGGGCCAGTCGAACGTCACGCCCGTACCGTGACTATCTGGTGCGACTGCAAGGTGATTTTCCACAATAAGGGGGCGGGTTGTGTATTGGTCAATCGGGAAGGAATGTGCTTCGATCCAGCCCGAACTTTTCTGTGAGGCAACCAAACTAACATGCAGTTCGTGCATGCCGTGGCTACAGATCGGAACGCCGGCATGTGAGGCGCGCTTCGCGACCTCTAAAAACCCAGTGATGCCACCACAGTTCGACGCATCGGGTTGAATGAAACCTAGATCAGCCTGATCAAGCGCATATTCAAACTCATGAATAGTGTGCAGATTTTCACCCATGGCGAGAGGTATTTCGCTCGCCGCTGCGATTTTTGCGTAGCCTCTGTAGTCATCGGGTATCGTCGGCTCTTCGAACCACAAAAGGTTGAAGGGCTTGAACGCCTTGGCAGCGCTAATTGCTTGTTCAACACTCATCGAATAATTGGCATCAACCATAAAGGCGATATCGGGACCAATTAGGTTGCGCACGGCTCTTACCCGCGCGACGTCTTCTTCTAACGTTGGCTTTCCTATTTTGATCTTAACACCGTTAAACCCGCGATCCAGATATCCTTGGATGCTACGGAGAAGCTTAGGGAGGTCGAACCCCAAATCAATACCGCCACAATAGGCCTTGCAGGTTTTTGCCGCCCCACCAGCCATCTGCCACAAAGGTTGTCCCAGCCGTTTGCCGCGCAAATCCCACAGGGCGATGTCGAGCGCCGAAATCGCAAAGGACGCGATACCTCCACGTGCAACATAATGCACATGCCACTGCATCGCCTCGTTCAAAGCTTCAACGTCATCCGCGGATTTCCCGATTAAAAACGGCACCAAATCATGCGTGAGCATTGCTGTAATCGCATGGCCGCCTTTGCCACCCGTATAGGTATATCCCGTGCCTGTTGAACCATCGCTCAAGTGAACCGTCGCCGTGATGAGTTCAAAAAAATGGTGGTCGCCGTGTTTTGCATCAACTAGCACTTCGGCAAGAGGGATGTGAAACAGGCGAACATCAACCGATGTTATCGTACTCATGCCGTTTTTCCTTTCGTGTTCTGGGCCTTCATCATTCGTGTCTGAAACATGATGACCGCGAACAGAAAGCCGCCTCGAATTACCATCTGCCAATAGGCGCTAAAGCTAATAGAACCACGGCCATTTTCAAAATTCAATATATTGAACACCAATCCCAACAGGAGCGCTCCAGCAACCGTGGCAGGGATCGAACCAAGCCCCCCCGTCAACAAAGTGCCACCCACGACAACGGCCGCGATGGCTGAAAGCTCCCAGGCGATCCCCTCCAGTGGCTGACCAGCGCCAAACCCTGATGCAAGAATAACACCCGCAACGCCCGCACATCCACCGGATACAATATAGACAAATGCTTTGGCGCGGTTGACCTTCAGCCCCATCAGGACCGAGGCATCCTCCCCGCCGCCAATCGCAAGAATAGTGCGTCCAAGCGACGTTGTCTCTAAGATCACCCAAAGGAGAATACCAACAATTGCAACAATAACGATCGACCATGGGAATAATCCGAACGCCTTTTCCATCCCCATGCGGGTAAAATTCGAGCCCCAGTCAACTGCAACCGTTGACGCGCCAGAAATCACCAAGGCGCCCCCTTTCGCGCCAAGCATCGTCGCAAGCGTGGCGATAAACGGAGGGATCCTCAACTGGATGATACAAAAGGCATTGAAAGCCCCAAACATCATCCCAACCACTACGGCCAATGGCAAAGCAACCTGCAACCCAAAGGGCGACAGATAGGCCGCGATCACCGATGAAAACGCGGCGACGGAGCCGACCGAGAGGTCAATTCCACCAGTAATGATCACAAAGCACATGCCAAGGGAGATCACGATGAACATCGAATTATAGTTCAGGAAGGAACTAAAGTTATAGGCCCCTCCGAAATTCTCATACCGGAGAACGCCAAACAGAATGAGCGCACCCAAGGCGATCCATACAGCGACCGACTGTGAATTCCGGGATACATATCTTCGCAGATCAAAAGCGTCATCATTCAACATAGCTATTCCTTCCTTGCCTGCTGCACGTAGACTGCAACAAGAATAATGCCGGCTTTTGCAATCAAAGCCACCTCATCTTCAACCCCGTTGGCAAGCAACGTGTATTTGACCAACTGGATGATGACCGCGCCAAGAATGGCGCCAAAAATCGGGGCCCTTCCGCCTTGCAGTAAAGCCCCACCAACAACGGCCGCGGCAATTGCGTCGAGTTCCATGAGACTGCCGTTGCGCGCAGCGTCAGAGGCCGAGTTGATCGCAACAACGATGAGGCCTGCTATGCCCGCAAGCCCTCCGCAAATCATATAGACGCCGATTTTGACGCGCGCGACCGGCCCACCAGACAGGCGTGCTGCGCGTTCATTTCCGCCAATGGCCAAGACGTATCGTCCGAATGTCGTGCGTGACATAACAATGAACAAAATCACGGCAATACCGAGGGCCAGCCAACCCTGAAAAGGAAGACCAAGAACCTTTCCGGTCCCCAAATAGCTAAAGGAAGGGTTGTTGAAGGTTTGTAAGTTTCCATTCGTTAGAACCTGAGCGATCCCGCGCCCTGAGATAAACAAGATGAGCGTCGCGATGATGGGCTGCACATTCAACTTCGCCACCATCACGCCGTTGAATAACCCGCACGCCAACGCCACCAAAACCGGTACCCCGATCGCCGCTGCAATTCCAAGCGAAGGGTAATCAATCCCAAATTGAGATTGAAAAATCAGAGGGGCCAAAGCTCCGGAGAGCGCCATGACGGCCCCGACCGAAAGGTCAATTCCACCGGTCGCAATCACGAGGGTCATGCCCATCGCAACAATCGCAATCGTCGCGACCTGACTGATATTCACAAACAGCGTTTGCAGTTGGAGAAAGTTTGGCGTGAAAAGCGCGTTGAAAACCAAGAGCGCGACCAATGCCACCACGCCCCCATTCTCCCGCAACATACGTGTTGTCGCTCTCGATGTTGTTTGCTTTGCGCTAGAAATACTCATGATGTGGCCTCGACGGTGTGGGCAAGCGCCTGCACCAATTTGTGTTCCGTGATTCCGGGGTTTGTGAGTTCTGCGATACATCGACCCTCGTTCAGAACCACGATGCGGTCGGCACCTTCCACCAATTCTTCGAACTCTGAACTGATCAGCACAACGCCAAAGCCACGATCAACATAGTTGCGTATAATCAATTGAATTTCACGTTTGGCTCCGACGTCAACACCGCGTGTTGGCTCATCCAAAATCAAGACGTCGGGTTCGATCGCCAACCAACGAGCAAGCAGGACTTTTTGTTGGTTTCCTCCCGAAAGCTCGCGGATTGGTTGTTCCATATCGGCGGTCTTAATGCCGAGTGCGTCGATGTATTTCTGTACCAATTCCTTTTCGCGGGCTCGATCAATTTGCCCGTTGCGAGTCAGGCGGGGTAAGAGCGCCAAAGTTAGGTTTTCCCGCACGGACATGTCGGGAATGATCCCTTCGGCCTTGCGGTCTTCAGACAGATACCCGAGACCAGCAGTTATGGCATCCGCAGGGTTGCTCGGTGCCGGTCCGCCTTTGAGGGTAACCTCGCCGCGTCTCAAAGTGTCCACACCAAACAAGGCGCGCGCAGCCTCTGTACGACCAGCGCCAAGCAAGCCACCGAGTCCGACGATTTCCCCTCGGTGCAATGTCATATCGAATTTTGTTAGGCGGGGTCCGGTCGCCACATCCTTAGCGGACAGTAATACCTCGCCCCCTTTTGCGGATCCGCCGCCAAATTCCGTCATGCCGGCCTGCGCGATATCACTTGTTGCGCGGCCCAGCATGCCCGCGATGAGGTCAAGTTTGGAAGTTTGAGAAAGGGTCGTGACCCCAACTGTTTTACCATCACGCATCGTTGTCACGCGGTCGCAAATTTCAAAGAGTTCATCAAGGAAATGTGAAACATAGAGCACCGAAACGCCTGCGTCTCGAAGCCCGCGCACCACACCGAACAGAGTATTGACTTCGGACGCATCGAGCGATGAGGTCGGCTCGTCCATAATGACAAGTTTTGCGTCCAAAGAGACCGCTCTCGCAATCGCCACGAGTTGCTGGATCGCGGTTGAATAATGCTCAAGCGGCATTTTTACGTCGATTTCAATGCCAAAGCGCATGAGGATTTCACGCGTGCGCCGATGTGCAGCAGCCCAATCAATGAAGGTCCCAAACCGCTTGGGCTCATAGCCCATAACGACATTTTCCGTAACGGATCGAAGCGGCACAAGGTTTAACTCTTGATAGATCGTGGCGATGCCTGCGGCTTGCGCTTCGCGCGGGTTTGTCAGAACGCTTTTGGCTCCATTGAAATCGACAGTGCCTCCATCGCGGCGGTAGACTCCAGTCAACACCTTGATCATGGTGGACTTTCCCGCACCATTTTGACCAATCAGCGCATGAACTTCCCCGCGCTCAAGTTCGATCGATGCACCGGAAAGAGCTGGAACACCGTTAAATGCTTTTTTGATTGAGTTCATTCTTAACAGAGCGGCCATCGGTGCAAAGTCCTTGATCAAATTAGGAGAAGGGGCGTGTAGGGAGGTACGCGCCCCTTCTTTTGAAGCTTTATTTAGTAAGCTTCGTCGATGTGATCTGCAGCGTTTTCCGCCGTGAAGATGCGGTCACTCACTTGAACCCAAGGTTCAATTGTCTCGCCCGCCGCGTACCGCTTCATGGTCGTACACGCCAATGGGCCAAAGAATGGGGAGCTCTCAACTGTCACGCCCATTTTGCCATCGATGATCGCTTGAAGCGCATCACGTGTACCGTCGATCGAAACGATCATCACATCTTCGCCTGGCTTGCGACCCGCAAGTTCAAGCGCTTGAATCGCGCCAATCGCCATTTCATCATTATGTGCGTAAACAATGTTCACATCAGGATGCGCTTGCAAAAGCGTTTCCATGACCTGACGCCCCATATCCCGAGAGAAATCACCAGTTTGGCTGGCGACAATCTCGAACCGCGAATCTGCAGCGATAGCATCGTCAAAGCCCGACCGGCGGTCGTTGGCAGGGGACGAGCCCGTTGTACCTTCAAGTTCAACAATGACGCCTTTGTCACCGGCAAAGTTGGCAATGGTCCATTCGGCAACTTGACGTCCTTGCATGATGAAGTCGGAGCCAAGGAATGCGATGAAGTCTACACCAGCAACTGCAGCCGCAGGGTCAACAGACCGATCAATCAGGAACGTCGGAATACCCGCCGCTTGGGCACGTTTCACGGCTGGGATCAGCGGTTTTTCTTCGCGTGGAGGCAAGAACAGAACATCAATACCTTGCGCAATCATGCTCTCAACGTCTGCAACTTGCTTTGCAGCCGAGCCAGCAGCATCCGTAGAGATCAAGTCCCAGCCACAACTTTCGGCTGTATCCACGAAGGACTTGGATTCAGCGATGCGCCATGGGTTGTTTGACTCCATTTGGGCAAACCCGACTTTATAAGTGTCCTGCACAGCGAGCGGCGGCAAGCCATCAGCAAATGCCATGGATGTAAGCCCTAGGCTGACGGCTGTTGCGCCACTAAGAAGTGTTCTGCGTTTCATTTTGTATTCCTCCACTAAGTTGCGTAGGGGCTCCTCCCACCACGCGATTATCGGGGTCACCCCCAGTTTAGGTAGGTTGTCTGCTTGCGCAGATACCCGTCGAATCCGTATTTGCCATCTTCACCGCCAAGGCCAGATTGACCCCAACCTGTGTGAAAGCCCTGAACCGCTTCTCCGTTGCTGCGGTTCAGATAGATTTCGCCGCATTTGAGCGCATAGGGAGCGCGCGCAATGTCCTTAAGCGAATTTGTGAATAAGTAGGCCGAAAGCCCAAAGCTCGTGTCATTGGCATGGGCGATGGCTTCATCAAGGCTATCAACGCGCATCGCTGTAGCGACTGGTCCAAAAACTTCTTCGCGCATGAGCGGCGAAGTATTATTCGCAACTTCGACGACGGTGGGCGCATACCAATGCCCTTTCGCATAGACGCCTTCGGTGAGTGGGCCGCCCTCAAGCAAGACTTCGGCGCCATCAGCAACGCCTCGCGCGACAATTTCGGCGACTTTGGTCACCTCCAACCCACTCACCTTGGGCCCCATGTCGACCTGCCCGAGTGGATCTCCAATTGTGAGCGCCTTGGCGGTGGCTGTGAACTTGCCCAAGAACTCATCTGCTATTTCGCGGTGTAGATACATGCGTTCATTGCAGGTGCAAATCTGGCCACTATTCGTAAAACGCGCGGTCACCGCAGCGCTGACAGCCGCATCGATATCAGCGTCTTGCATCACAATGAACGGGGCTTTCCCCCCGAGTTCAAGCCGCAGAACCTTAATTGACTCCGCACCCGAGCGATAGATTTCACGTCCTGCACGCGTGCTGCCTGTCATCGTGATGAGCCCCGAAATAGGGTTTTCCACCATAGCCTGCCCAACAACGCGACCACGCCCAGTAACAACATTGAAAACACCTGCAGGAAAGCCAACCTGATCGGCCAATTGCGCAAGCGCCAATCCCGAAAAAGGGGTAATTTCGTGTGAAAGGAGCACAAACGTGTTGCCGCTGACCAGCGCCGGTCCCAGCTTTCGCGCCGCCAGAGCAGCAGGGTAGTTCCAAGACGTCAGCCCAACTACAACACCATACGGGTGACGCCTGATATGAATTTCTTCATCGCGATTGTCTGACGTGACAATGTCGCCTTCGATACGTCGTGCATTTGTTGCGGCGAAATTTAAGAAAGTCGCAACTGCGCCGACTTCGCCACGCGCTTGATCAATCGGCTTTCCCTGCTCAAGTGTAATGAGGCGAGCCAAATCTTCCGTGCGATCGATAACGGCTTGCGCCAACTTCGAAACAAAGCCTGCACGCTCTATTGCGGGACGTGCTGCCCATGCTGGCTGAGCGCGCTGCGCGGCTTCAAGCGCAGCCTGTGCATCGTCAAGGGTTCCCTCAGGGACAGTACCCAAAATAGCTTCTGTTGCGGGGTTTTCAACTTCGATCAGATCGCGCGTTTCGTTTGGCAGCCATGCGCCATCGATGAACATTTTCGCATCAATATACTTAGAAACCGGCATCGTTAGATCAAACATAAGAATCTCCATTTGGTATGACCAAACTACTCAGTCATTCAAACTTATGTCAACAGAATGTTCAAAAATTGATTTTTACAGCTTAAAATCGCAGCCATTCATCTACTCTTGCATTAACCTGCAAATTTTGGTCTTATCAAAAATAGAAAAGAGCGAGCAAACTTACCGCTCATCCAATGCAGAGGTCGTCAAATTGCCCATAGAAAACCTAAAGGGGACCGAGTCCCGCGCTGCTGATAACGTCGTGTCACTCCTTGAAAGACGGATCACCTCAGGCGAGTTGGAAAATGGACAACCCCTGCCCGCCGAGCGAGATTTGATGGAAGAACTTGGTGCGAGCCGAACGGTTATACGCGAGGCGATCTTGGCCCTGTCCAATCTGGGACTCATTGAGAACAAGCCGCGCTTTCGTCCCATTGTTCGCAAGCCGAACTACGAAACTGTTTTGAATGCGACTGGGAAAATCGTTCAACACTTGCTAGCCGAGAGTGGCGACGTCAAAAACCTTTACGACAGTCGCGTTTTAATTGAGCGTGCGCTGGTACGCGATGCTGCGACTTCAGCCACAAAGGACGATATCGCCGACCTGAAAGCGGCCCTCGCTGCAAACGAAGCGGCAATTTCTGACTCGATCGCCTTTTATGAGACGGATGTTGCCTTTCACGGCGCCCTCTATAGGGTGCCCAAGAACCCGATTTTTCCGGCAATCCACACCGGATACACCGCTTGGCTAGCACCGCACTGGAACAATATGGTCCGCTCCCCCGAGCGTAACGAAATAAACTTTCACGCCCACCGCGCAATCCTGACCGCCATTATGGATCGCGACCCGATTACGGCTGAAAATGCCCTTGTGACGCACTTGGATGCAGCTTGGGATCACGTGCGAACAACATTTTCACCCGATGAAAAATCGTGACCAAATTTGATCACATCATTATCGGTGGTGGATCCGCCGGCTGTGTTGTCGCCGCGCGGCTTGCCGCGGAAAGTGGAGGGCGTGTCTTATTGCTAGAGGCTGGCCACTCCAATAAGCATCCTCTACTCGATATGCCCCCCGGCATCTTCAAGATGATCAACGGGTCAAAATTCATGCGCTACCATCGCACAACCCCGCAAGAACACTTAGGTGGACGCGTGCACGATATTCCACAAGGCAACGTGTTGGGCGGCGGCTCGTCTGTCAACGCGCAAGTCTATATGCGTGGACGCCCCGAGGACTACAATGCATGGGACGAAATTTTGCGCGGGAACAATGACGGTTTGGGGTGGAGCTGGAAGGATGTTCTTCCACATTTTACGCGCATGGAGGGCAACAATAGGTTCGCCAATGATTTGCACGGTTCTGACGGCCCTTTGCTGGTTTCGGACCCTGGCTATATTGACGATATGTCTCGCTGGTTTGTGCAATCAGTCCAGACATTAGGCGAGCCGTTTAATCCTGATTTCAACGGTGCGAGCCAGAGGGGCGTTGGGTTTTACCAATTCACAAATCGCCAAGGCAAGCGGAGCTCCGCAGCATATGCCTTCATTACACCTCAGCTTACGAACCCGAACCTTACCGTGCGGCTCGGTGCCGAGGTTAGCAAGATTATCATCGAAAACGGCCGTGCCATTGGCGTATCCTATCGTGACAAAACGGGTGAGCATATCGTCCACGCTGAAGGGGAAATCATTCTTGCTGCTGGAGCATTGGTCACCCCCAAACTCCTGATGTTGTCCGGCATCGGCCCCGCGGATCATCTGGCGGAACATGGCATTAACGTGAAAGCCGACTTAGCCGGTGTGGGGCAAAATTTGATTGATCACCCAGAGGTGCCGATTACGGCTTATGCCAATGGACCGTATGGATATTACAAACAAGGAGACGGCTGGCGAATGGTGCGCAACGGGCTGCAATTCAAGCTGTTCGGCTCTGGCCCTGTCACATCAGCTGGCGTAGAAGCTGGGGCCTTCGTCAATCCTGAAAACCCCGAAGCTCCGCCCACAATACAAGCGTTTTGTGTGCCTATAATCTACTTAGATCGTGATGCGCAAGAAGAGCTGAAAGACGGCTACGGCGTCACCATTACGACCGTTGTCGTGAAACCAAAATCACGGGGTGAAGTGCGGCTCGCATCGTCCGACCCCACCGTAATGCCTGCTGTTTCCCCAAACCTTCTCAAGCATCCAGATGACATGGCAGCAATGGTCGCAGGGCAGCGGTTCTTCCTGCGCGCAATGGACGCCAACCCACTTGCGCAAAGGTTGAAAAATGTGGCTTTACCTAGGCCCGACGACACGTCTGATGCCGCCTTGGTCACACATTGCAAGCGCTTCGTGAAAACGAACTATCATCCAGCAGGCACGGCTAAAATGGGCGCCGATGGAGATCGCATGGCTGTGCTTGATGCTCAGATGCGTGTGCGTGAAATAGCGAGGCTACGTGTGTGTGATATGTCTGCCGTGCCAGATATAAACGCAGGCAATACGAACGCTCCAGCAATGATGCTGGGGGATAGATGTGCCGATTTAGTTATGGGGCATTTGGCCTGACTCCCATAAAAGCCAGCGCTTCAATTTACCGCGCTTGTTTAAACGGCCAACGTTGGCAGGTTTAAACCTTAGTCCAGATTCAGCGAGAGGGTTCTAAACGACTACCGTCTGGCGACGGTAGGATTACGGATGTGATTTTCCAGGTACTGAAGTACAATGTCCTCTGTGATCGCCCCGTTTGTGGTTGAAAAATACCCCCTGCCCCAAAAGTGACACCCCCAGTATCGCTTCTTCAATTGCAGGAATTCGCGCTGCACTTTGTGGGAGGAACGGCCCTTCATTTTGCGCATCAATTCACTGATGGCCAACTTTGGTGGGACCGATACAAACATATGGACGTGATCAGATGACAGCACGCCATGGATAATATCGACGCCATTTTCAGCACACACATGGCGGATAATTTCGCGCACCCGAAGCCGCACATCGCCCTGCAAAACTTTGTAGCGATACTTGGTCGACCAGACCAAATGGTAACGGTGATAATAGGCGCAGTGTTTGCCTTTGGAATAGTGCATAATCTTATCCTCCAGAATGATGAGCTTCACCCTGCGGCTGGCTCATCATTCTGGAGGATAAGATTATAACAGATTCTTTCGCGCTAAAGCACGCCCGTCTGAAAGACGGGGGGTTTAGACCAATGAGTGGATACTAAAAGATGCCGCGGTGCTAACGCTGTGTGGAAAATCCGGCCTTGCAAGGGTAGAACTTAGGTTAATTTTGATCGTTGCGGTTAGGTATCTGGCCGGTGGTTTCAGGCTAAATCGAACTCGTCTCAGCTAGCCCAATAACCCTGCCTTTTTATGCCGCACAAAGGCCGCGCCACTCGGCGTGAGCGGCGGCGCGGTTGGCCTTGAAGTGATCGCGTTTGGAGAGGCTTCGGGGTGGTGTCAGACCAATGCGAACCAGTCTCAGTTTACCGCTAAAGGCCGGAACCTATGCTGAACAAAGTTGGCGCCACTCAGCAAGAGCAGCGGTGCGGTTGAGTTTGAAATTGGCACGTGAATAAAGGTGACGTTCGTGGTTGAAATGATTGTGAACTGAGGCGTGGACGGAGACGAACTTTTGCAAACTTCGCATGCGCCGGAACCGAAGCATGGCCCGTTCTCTTCGTCGAAACGGAAGGTGTGAATTCTCGGCCCGGTTGTTCAGCCAGCGCCCGGTTTCTTGTCGGTCAGCATTGCCGATGACCTTCATCGCGGCGCCGTAAGACCGCAATAGATCGGTCACGATGACATGTGGTGGACCAAAGCGCTTCATTGTTTTTCTGAGGAATTTCAATGCCGCCTTGCGATCTCGGCGCTTCGTGACATAGCTTTCAAGCACCTCGCCCTCGTGATCCACAGCCCGCCAAAGATAGTGGGTCTCACCGTTGATCTTCACGAACACCTCGTCCAAATGCCATTGCCAATTCGAATGAGCACGAAGGTGCTGAATCCGCTTCTTTCGGATCTCGGCCGCGAACATTGGGCCAAATCTGTTCCACCAGAACCGGACCGTCTCATGACTGATCGCGATGCCGCGTTCGTGCAGAAGATCCTCCACATTTCGAAGCGAAAGTGGATAACGCACATACATCATAACCGCCAAGCGGATGATTTCGGGAGACGTCTTGAAGTACTTGAATGGGTCGCGTTTTGTCATCCTGCGACGCTAGGCGTTCACCCTGCCCGGCTCAAGCTAGCTTCCTCTGACAGGACCAGTACATGGGCTCGACGCACAATTCGGGTGATCAATCCGGACTCAAAATCTCCCAGCAATGGATCTCCCCAGGAAAAGCGATCTCGGCGGACACATGTCGTCAGCATTTTGCCCAGTTGATCAGTATCGGCGCTTGCCAAAGCGACACCGTCTTCTACAAACAACTCTATCGCTTCGGGGGTATCGATCCATAACTGCCAGTCGAATGGCACCACCCAGTTTTTTTCATATAGCATATCTAAGAAATGCCTTGCTGTCTCACTGGGATTTCCGTGGGGGAACCGGGACACCCCATCAACTGTGTCTGGTGGGAAAACCATTTCTCCAGCGGAAAATTCTGCGACTTCCAGCGCGGGCAGAAATGAGGCCAATACCAGCAATTGTTCCCGATTTTTTGAATCACTCTTCATTGTTCATTCCTCAAATTTTTGGGCACTTTCTCGTGCGCTAAAGGTGCTTAAAAACGATCAACTCACATTCGGTGCAAGTGTCAGTAAGGTCCTATAGTCCTAGCTTATCAAGTCATCAGTGCTGATAGTTTTTCAGTCTGAGAATACTCTTTTTTGACTTACGAAGAGCACGCTCTACCGTGGCAACACCACTTTGCGGTCACACGTCCCAACAACGTCGCCCACTTTAACGACGATCTTCGCTAAATCCGAACCAGCACGGACGCCCTCCATCGCAATCCTCGCTTGCCTCAATTGACCTTCAAACCAACACCCCTATTTCGCCCTTGGTACTCTACTTGTATCTGCTGATCCCTCTTAGCTGCACTGTCCTCTGATCAAGTGTAGCCAACACCTGCGACATTGTATCAACCTGATCGTCGTATTTTCCGTTCGGAAACTCGGCCACCTCGCTCAGAAAGGCCTCAAGGTAAAGTGCTGATTTCGGAAGGCGCACCTGCCCTGCCTCAATCTTTGCATTCTGCAGTGACATCCTCGTTACCTTGTCGTCCTTTACGGACAAAGCCTGGACGTCGTTCAGGCCGTCGCGCAGCAAATCATTTCCCAAAGCGATCCCCACTCCGGCTTTTTCAACCACAATCAGATTTGGTTTCCACTTTCGCCGAAGATCGCGGGCCGCTCTCAGCATGTCTGGGTAATGATACTGGGCACGCCGCACATCCAGAAGGTCAACATGATCGTTGATCAGGCCCCATGTTGTACAGACGGCGAAATCATTGTTAATGCCTGGTACGGCAGCGGTATCCCAGCTTTGTACAACCGCCTCATGCAGAATGGCCCCGGGCACACCGTCATAATTCCCGAACCATTCCCGTTTGATTAAATTGCCACCGGGTAGCGTGGGAGACTGCTGGTACTGAGCTTCAAAGGACGCTGAACCGATCTCACATCGGATTCGATCCATCTCGGCTTCGCCAATACGTTCGGGATGTAGCAATTCGCCAATCCCCCGGTGCCATGTAGCATTGTCGCCTAGCGGTAAATCCTGCGGTTCAACGGCAAAAGCTGGCAGATTGAAGACCTCCCAATTACCTGTCGCAGACAGGCGGCCGACGAGGTCATCTACATGTAAACGCTGGGCGACGACTATTATAGCACCTGACTTTGGGTCATTCAGACGACTGGCTAGCGTGTTGTTAAACCAGTTGTGGCAGCTGTCTCGTTTGACTTGGGAATGCGCATCCTCCGCTTTCATCGGATCGTCGACGATGAGAATGTTGCCCCCCTTCCCTGTCAACGTCCCGCCAACTGATGTGGCTATCCGGCGGCCCTTCTTGAGGGTGTGGAACTCGTCAACAGCACTCTTTGAAGGATCCAACTGCGTCCAGGGGAATGTCGCACGATAGAATTGAGCCCTCATGAGTTGTCGGGTTTGTCTACCGAAGTCCTCAGCAAGTCCCGCGCTGTAACTGGCACAAACAATCTTCTTTGTGGGCTCGCGGCCAAGCAACCAGGCTGGAAAGGCGACACTTGCGATCTGAGACTTCAAATGGCGCGGCGGCAACGTAATGATTACCCGCCGCAACTCACCAGCAGCCACTCGCTCCAGAACATGGCAGAGCGCCCGGATGTAGTACCCCGCAACAAATATGTCGCCGGGGTTTAGCTCCGTAAAGCCTCGCTGCACGAACGCATGGAGATTGTTGGCGTAGACCCTTCGCATGAGATCACTATTCATTTCCATCTGACACCTCCGCCTTGAGAGCAACGAGTTCAGCCTGCCAGTCTCCGACATCAATCATGACGGCGATATCTGCATCGGTGAATTCTGGAGCGTCAGTGTTTCCTGCCAATTCGCTTGCAGCCTGAAGCATTGAGGTCAGCAGTCGTGCCGCACCAACATCACCTTTAGATGCACTGTTGAACATGGCCGAGACCACAACATCCATTTTAGCCATCTTTTTCTCGGAACCGTTTTCAATGACCGTTACCTTCTTGCTGGCGTGTTTTGCGATCATCTTGTGGAGGTTGCCTGGGCCCTTTGAGCGCCCTTTTGGGTTGCCAGAATTTCCAGGTTGGAACTGGTGCTTTTGAGGTGGTTTTCCGTACCCAACCTCATATGCGCCTGCGGACTTAGGTTCTTTTTTCATCAGAAGTCCTCCTTTGATTCCATAGAGAGAGATGCCGACGTCCCGCCGAGTTCATCGTAAAGTGGATCTGTTCCCTTCGACCGCTCGGCTTTCATTTCGGCAAACGTCAGTCCAGTCTTGTCGTGGACGGCATCCAGCCCAGTCAGGGCTTCCCAGCGCCCGATGGCGACATCGACATAGATTGGCGAAATCTCCACACCAAAGCATATCCGGTGTGCGACTTCTGCGGCCAACACCGTTGTCCCAGAGCCCAAGAAAGGATCAAGAATGATGTCACCGATGGCCGTCACATCCAGAATGGCATCTCTGACCAGGTTGATAGGCTTTACTGTCGGATGAAGCTTGAAGTCGTCGATACCCGACGTCTTACCGCCAGTAGCACCTGCATACCGCCAAACATTGCTCCTGTTGCGACCGAACTTGCCCAGTTGAATGTTGTTCATATGGCCAGCCCCAGCTTTTCGGACAACAAGGACAAACTCATGCTGGCTGCGATAGAAGGACCCCATTCCAGGCTTGTCCTTTGCCCAAACGCAAATATTCAACAGTTCAAGACCAAGATCGTCGATCACGGATGTCAGGTCAGCTAAATGCCTCCAGTCCATACAAATAAATAGAACGCCACCTTTCTTCAGCGTGGTTGCCATTGCTCCAATGGTCTGGTTTAAGAAGATACCAAACTCCTTCTTCGACATCTCTCCGGAGGCTTCGGCAAACTCCTCAAACTTACCTGATCCGATGCACACATGGCCATTCACTGCCACATTGTATGGAGGGTCTGTAAAAATTGCCGAGACGTTTTCCCCCGAACCCAAATTGGCCAGCCCCTCGGGATGCCGCGCATTGCCACATAGAATGCGATGCCCGTTCAACCGCCAGAGATCACCAGGTCGGGTCACAGCATCCGCATCAATTGCGGGTAGCTCGCCGGGTTGATCAGCAGGATGTCCGGCCACGCCATCAGCAGAAGTGTCATTCAGAACGATAATCTGATCAATTTCTCCGACTTCAAAACCAGTGTAGGAAAGGTCATTCTCGAATTCGAGCAAATACAAAAATTCTGCTCGCAAAGCATTGTCATCCCATTCGCCAAGTTCTTGTGTTTTGTTGAGCGCGAGCCGCAGAGCACGGATTTCTACTTCGGTCAAATCGGAGGCGATGATGCAGGGGATGGTTTTGATACCGAGTTGTACTGCAGCCTCAATCAAAGCATGCCCGTCGATAAGCTCGAATTCAGCGGTCAAAAGAACAGGCTTTCTGACACCAAATTTCGCAATCGTGGATTTTAGTTTCCGGGTTTTATTTTTGCTTACATTGCGAACCCGATGATCGGATTTTTTGATGTCGGAAACACGCACATATTCGATCTTCAAGTTGGGCAAAAGATCGTTGCGTTTTGCCTGAAGCCCACCCGATGTTGCCGTGAACTCGGAAGTCACCTCAGTATCACACAAGAGGTTCTTCGGTTTTTCAGTAGGTGCTATTTTTGGTAGATTTAGAAATTTAATGCCCATTCTGGACCCCTTTTCTGATTAACATTTCCGCGGGGGCTATTGGGAGCAGACAAGCGTCTTTCGTGGCCTAGCGGAATTTGCTTAAGCGACGATGACCTCCTGTCACGTCGGTCCATCACGTGGATGAACGATAGCCAATCAATTGCAAACCTACCGACTTTCGTCAAGAGCAAAATACCACATGTGGTTGACAGACGCACTTCAGGGCGACATGTTGTGCCAAGCAAGTGAAATGTATGGTGAGAGTGATGGCATGATGAGCGCACAATTAAGCATCAGCGAAATTTGAAATTCATTAAAAACGCACAACTATTTAATCCCTGATAACAGCAAGATCTCTCGCTGTTCTAGATTAAATAAACTCCCTGTTAGTTCTTTAGGGAATTCTCTCTTAACATATTGATATTGCCTCGCAATTATCCTGAAATTCGAACAGATTGATCCATTTTTCTGCCATTTCCCTGTTAATTTCCCTGTTACCAGGGAAAATCGGCCGAGACTGGCTTGCTCAGGACTGGCAGCACAGCCAACACACATAAAGTATTGATAACACTTCATAATATCGGACTTTATCCGGTGTTTTCGGGCATATTTTAGGGTATTATTACCCCCCAGACCCTATGCACACCGTGAATAGGCAGGATTCTGCTAAAAGTCTGGAAACGGCTTTTGCACGGTCGCAGTTTGAATAAGTGTGATCCAGTCGTGATCGTGCCCTCTCGGCCGATCAGAATCTATGCCTATTACAGGGGCCGGAACATATTTCTCTGTTCATCCCATAACGCTGGAATCGCGTGGCGCAGCAACCATTCGGTTGTCAGGCCTGTTGGTTGAGAACCTGCAAAAACATCACGAATTACATCTGGCGCCAGAAAGGCCAGATCGACCAGCTTCTGGATCCGATGTTTCGATACGCCTTCGATTGCAGCAATCTCAGCATATGATTTTTCTTCGCGGATCAGGTCAAAGTAGCGATGTGCTTTTGCGATGTTCTTGAGCAGCGTCTCATCGCGCGGGCTGGCTGCGCCGGCCAGGATCAACTTCGTTTCAACACCCCGTTTACGATGTTGGAACGCGGCCTCTATCTCAAGGTACTCCTCACACACGCGTTCAGGATCAGCATCAAGAATCCCGGCTAGGTTATTCGCAGATATAGATACTTTGATTTTCCCAGGCGCGATCTGAATGTGTTGGATCAGCCGCATGATTTGGCCGTGCATCTCGCCTTGTTCATCGGACTCGCTGCCGGTGATTTCTGACAGTCGGTTTGCAATACTTGCGATCTCTTCCGTCGTTGCATCGCTGATCATATTTGCGATCACTGCAGGCGTGCTTAGATGCTTGCGGATCAATTTGGAGACCAGTGCCTCGAGCTCAGGTCCAGGCAGGCGCCAACCAGATGGATCTTTGGGGCCTTTGCTTCGGATAAGCCGGTTTGAGACATAGTATCTGAGCCGGTGCCCTTTCGAGGACTTTGTATGGCTCGGCGTTAGACGGTCGCCGGTTTCGTCATTCAGCTTGCCGATCAGAAGCGAGACCTGCTTTCGTCCCCCGCGGCCCCTGCCTCTCTCTTTGCCAGAACGGTCGGTGGCAGAATTGCCCATCAGCTGATCCTGTAGCGCATCCCAATGCGCGGGCTCAATAAGAGCCATATGCAGGCCCGGGTAGACATTTGCTTTATGGCGAATGCGACCCGCATAAATCGGATTGGTCAGGATGTAGTATATATGCCCAAAGCTAAAAGGCGTTCCTCCTTTCAACCGGCCCGATGACAATGTCCGGATTGCTGTCTTCAAACCCAGCTTATCGGCCTGTTCCTTCACCTCGCGAACCGTGCCATGCTTTTTGTAGAGGTCGTAAATTGTTCGAATGATCTGTGCATCCGGCTCTTTGATTTGCAGCGTTCTGCCATCAGGTTCATAGCCGAGAGGCACGTTGCCGCCCATCCAGAGCCCTTTTTTCTTGGATGCTGTGATCTTGTCGCGAATGCGCTCAGCCGTAACTTCCCGTTCGAACTGGGCAAAGCTGAGCAACATGTTCAGTGTCAGCCGCCCCATGCTTGTCGCAGTATTGAACGATTGGGTCACAGATACAAACGACCCACCAGCCCCATCCAGAATGTCGACGATCTTGGAAAAATCCCCCAGCGATCGTGTCAGCCGGTCAATCTTGTAGACAACAATCCGGTCCACTTTGCCTGACCGAATGTCTACCATGAGCCGTTGCAACCCAGGACGTTCCAGTGACCCGCCGGACAATCCGCCGTCGTCATAGGAATCAGGCACCAGCACCCAGCCCTCAATCTTCTGGCTGGTGATAAACGCCGCACAGGCCTCACGCTGTGCATCCAGAGAGTTGAACTCCTGCTCCAGCCCGTCCTCAGACAATTTACGAGTATAGATCGCGCAGCGGGTCTTCTTCATGCTTGGCCCCCAGATCTAGCATTCAGGCCAAAGAACCGCGGTCCGGACCAGCTTGTCCCGGTGATGTGCAGAGCAATTGCCGACAGCGACTTATATCGCTCACCATTCATCACAAACCCATCGTCGCTCACATCGACCTGATATCGCCGCCCATTCCATTCCCTGACCAGTTGCGTCCCAGGGTGTATTGCCGCTGCAGGCTGCCTCACAGCTTTGCCTGCAACTGTAGAATTCAGAGCCCGCTTCAGGTCCGGGGACAGGGCGCCGAACCTGCGACACTGTTCATGCCATATCAGCGCCTTACGCATGAAGATCATCGACAAGAAATGCGGAGGAGCGTTGCTAAACGCCTCTCTCCAGGCCACCCGAAGGGCAGAACGGTCCATCCCTCCAAGATCCACCCAACGGGCCTGCACGGCGCCCTCAACGGCCATCAGGCCGCATCCACAGCAGGCTTGTCGATAATGCGGTATCGCAAAGGCTTGCCGCTGCCTGGCTTCTCAGCGTCAAGTTCATATCCCGATTTACGCAGGCCCGTCAGTGCTGCACGGGTCGAATGTGGCTGCCAGCCGAATTTTGTGCTGATGGTGGCAACATCAGCCCCCGCCTTCCGGCTCAACATCTGGATCAGTTGCGCTTTCTTAGTCAGCGGTTTTGTTTGTTGGGTCATGAGAGTCTCCTAATCACACAGGACCGAACTGGCCCTGCTACTGACCACAGCCCGGAAGCCCGGGCGGAAACGTTCGCGCGCACCCTTCAGGTGCGTCGCTATGACAGTACCGCTCCGTTTGGCACGCAAGTCCAGTGGAACTGGCCAAACTCTCTGAAGTCACTGCACAAGCCCCCAGAACGAGTGTTTGCGGCCATGTCTGGCCTTGAGAATCGAGGCATACGCCTCATGGGGCTCTATCGGTGTTGTCAAACAAACTTGAGCACGCCGCAAAAGGCACATCAAGTCAATCATCATGCGGCACAGAAATTGAACCACTCGGTGAGAGCAGTTGCACGTTTTCGTTTGAAGGATTGCCTGCTTTCTAGATGCCTTTGGTGGTTGAAGTGGTTATAGATTTCGCTGTGATAACTGACAAATTTCTGAAGTGTCGCAACCGTCTTGAAACGCTGCATCGCTCGTTCTCTACGTCGAAATGGTAAGTGCGAATTCTCGCATCTGTTGTTGGATCGGCCGCCGCATAATTGTTTATCGGCAACGCCAATCTCACGAAAGGCTGCTCCATAGGACGGTAGTTTATCCGTTGTGATAATCTTAGGCACACCATGCTTTTTCATCGTCTTTATGATAAATTTCTTCGCCGCAGCCTTGTTGCGCCGCTTTGTAACTAAGCATTCAAGAACCTCACCTTCATGATCAACGGCACGCCAAAGGTAAAATATCTCACCATTTATTTTCACAAAAACCTCGTCCAAGTGCCATTGCCAATTTGAGTGGTGCCCCACCCTCTTCTGCCGGATCTCCTTAGCAAATTTTGCACCAAATCTGTTGACCCAAAACCGCACTGTTTCGTGGCAAATATCAATCCCGCGCTCATGCAGGATATCTTCAACCTGGCGAAAACTGAGCGGGTAGCGGATATAATACATCACAGCGAGACGGATGATTTCAGGACTCGTTTTGAAATACTTGAATGGGTTTTGTGTTGTCATTCACCAAAATTATGGATCAACAGCTGGGGCGTCAAGTTTGTCTGACAACACCGACGAATGAATGGCGACGAATTTCTGCAAGGTTCGCGTTCGTCGGAAGCGCAACATTGCCCGTTCTCGTCGTCGAAAAGGTTGGTGTGAATTCTCGGCCCGATTGTTCAGCCAGCGGTAAGTTTCTTGTCGATGAGCGTTGCCGATGACCTTCATCGCGGCGCCGTAAGACCGCAGTAGATCAGTCACGATGACATGTGGTGGACCAAAGCGCTTCATTGTTTTTCTGAGGAATTTCAAC
>NZ_JBGFCD010000025.1:0-32687 GCF_041205405.1 Falsihalocynthiibacter sp. S25ZX9 | reverse complement strand
AAGGCCGTATTTGCTCTCTGAAGAGCGTCTCTCCTTGAATGTCGTACAGGCAAATCGCTGAAACCACGCCACAAAAGGGCGGGTACTTCGCACGTTCAAAAAGAGAAGAAGTGTTTGGCTGTGCTGCCAGTCCTGAGCGAGCCAGTCTCGGCTGATTTTCCCTGCTAACAGGGAAATTAACAGGGAATATTGTGGAAAATAGACTGATATCGCCAGATAACACGGATGGTCGTGGAGTGATTTCAATACCTTAGCGCAAAGCTCCCTAGAGATTTAACAGGGAATTATTCCAAAATGCAGGGATTTCAAGGGGCGTGCTAGATGGGTGTGTATCTGCGTCACAATCTCTTTCCGGGTATCCTCAGTTTTGCACGTGCCTTACGTGGACGAGAACGCAAACCTAGGTGGCTAGTTCACGCAATATGGAAAACTCGGCGGGGGGCTTTTTCGTGCGACTATGGCCGGCGCCACCCTGCGTTTAGTGACGCTTGCTTTGCGGTTAAAGTCCAGTCTTAACTATCGAGATCGCTTGTATCGATCTGTCGCCCTAGAAAGAGTTTGTCAACCATTACAAAAGCTTAATAAAAATATCCCTTGATTTCGCAACCAATCTATGACAGGTTTTTCCCCTAAGTAACGAGGTGTCACGGTAGGATTCCATTCCAACCACCGCAATAAAACGGTGGCCGAAATGTTTCCTTTCACCACACCAAAACTCTCGTCGCATGAAACTTTATTCAAGGCGGGAGGCAGCAATGTCCAAAAATCACAAAGCAATTTTTAAAAGTCGTCGAGCGTGTTCGGCAGACAAAGCCAATGGGTCAAACTGGCAAAGCACAGATGAAGTCGTAACATGTCCCGAGTTTCTCATCAGGAACGATCTTGCTCCGGAGCTCAACTCTATTCTTGTTACTGTGGCCAATCTTAAACCCTCACAGCATCAGGTGCGCAAACCGACGAAAAAGCAGATATCAAAGGTAAAGCGATCAATAGAGGTATTCGGTTTCGTTGCCCCCATTCTAATAAATGGCGAAAATGATATTGTTGATGGTCATTCGCGCGTAGAGGCCGCTCGTGCGCTTGGATTAAAATCAATCCCATGTCTGCAGGTCGGGCATTTGTCGGAGCCGGAAGTGCGAGCGCTCAGAATTGCACTTAACAGAACCCAGGAGGGCACTGTCAGAGGAAATTCTCTTGAGGCTGGCAGGGCAAGAAACTAGCGTTTGTCCATGACAAAACGCTCCCCTTTCCGCTACTTCAAAACGAGTCCTGAAATCATCCGTCTAGCGGTAATGCTCTACGTTCGGTTCCCATTGTCGCTTAGGAATGTTGAAGATCTTCTGCATGAACGAGGCATCGATGTCAGCCACGAAACCGTCCGTTTCTGGTGGAACCGATTTGGCCCAATGTTTGCAGCTGAGATCCGTAGAAAACGGGTTAGTCGGATGCGATGTTACTCGAATTGGCAATGGCACCTAGACGAGGTTTTTGTGAAGATAAACGGCGAACTGCACTATCTATGGCGTGCCGTAGATCACGAGGGTGAGGTGTTGGAGTCCTATGTTACGAAACGTCGAAATCGCAAGGCTGCATTGAAATTCCTCAAGAAAACCATGAAACGCCATGGCAGAGCCGAGGTGCTAGTTACCGACAAACTTCGCTCATACGGCGCCGCGATGAAGGTAATTGGTGCCGTGGCGAAACAGGAAACGGGTCGTTGGAAAAACAATCGCGCTGAAAATTCGCACTTGCCGTTTCGACGACGGGAGCGGGCAATGATCCGCTTTAGGCGCATGCGAACCTTGCAGAAATTTGTTTCCGTCCATGCATCCGTTTTTAACCACTTCAATCAGGAGCGCAGCCTTTCCCAAAGAGATCATTTCAAAATGAACCGCACTGCTGCTCTGGCTGAGTGGCGCGGTCTTTGCGCGGCATAAAGGGCAGTCTCACTGGCCTAGCTGAGACGAGTTCGAATTTGTCTGACACCACCCACGGCGACAATCGGGCGGGAGCGAAACCGACATGCTCAGACAAGTGACGCTTGGATCCGTCGCCAAATCAGTGGCCTTCTGCGCATTCTTGCGCGACATCTCAAGCGTTGCGATGCCGAAATAAACGGCCATATTCAACAGCATGAAAAGTTGGTCGAGGATCACACTCGACTGCAAACAATCCCTGGGGTTGGGCCTGTTTTGGCGGCAGTGCTGATTGCGTCACTGCCAGAACTCGGACAGTTAGATCGGCGAAAGATCGCAGCACTTGCTGGCTTGGCGCCGCACGCTTGTGATTCCGGCATATTCTAAGGCAAACGCCGCATTTGGGGTGGGCGGGCTAATGTCCGGCGCGCACTCTATCTCGCGGCTTTCATCGCGTCGCGCCATGATTTCAACTTCAAGGCATTCCGCAAGCAGCTTCAGGATGCAGGAAAACCAGTGAAACTTGCCGTGACGGCGTGCGCAAGAAAGCTACTAACCATCATAAATGCGATGTTGAAAGCAGGCCAAGATTATCGCAAAATAACGGCCTGAATTAAGACAGTTGCTACGTTACGAAACGTCGAAATCGCAAGGCTGCATTGAAATTCCTCAAGAAAACCATGAAACGTCATGGCAGAGCCGAGGTGCTAGTAACCGACAAACTTCGCTCATACGGCGCCGCGATGAAGGTAATTGGTAACGTGGCGAAACAGGAAACGGGTCGTTGGAAAAACAATCGCGCTGAAAATTCGCACTTGCCGTTTCGACGACGGGAACGGGCAATGATCCGCTTCAGGCGCATGCGAACCTTGCAGAAATTCGTTGCTGTCCACGCTTCCATCCACAACCATTTGAATCAGGACCGAAGCCTCTCCCAACGCGATCACTTCAAGGCCAACCGCACCGCCGCACTGACTGAGTGGCGCGGCCTTTGTGCGGCATAAAAGGGCAGGGGTCCTAGCCTAGCTGAGACGAGTTCGAATTCGTCTGACACCACCAACCGAAGCCTTCACCGAAGAATTAGAAAACTGAGATAGAAAAAATGTCGCAACCCAACTTGAGGTCACAGCTTCAGTGATTTCCTCTTTCGAATGAGCTTATCGCGCCGGTCTGTGCAACCGGTTGCAAAAATATTAAACTGGGTTAAAGTAAACTACGAATCAGGGTGGGTCGTGAACTTAGGGAACATTCCGAAAATTAGTCTTGAAGTTAAATCGAGGCGTAAAAGTTTCTTCTTTTGTCGCTTTGCGCTCTGAGATTAATATTTGAGGTGCCCCGCAGCCCAACACCTTGTTTTCAACAGTTTTGGACTAATTCCGAATGCCACAATGACGATGGAAGACTTCTGAAAAAAAACGCCTCAATATGAGGTCCCGGTAAAAAACTGTGTGCCGGGCACGCAATGGGAGGATACAAATGAAAAAGATTATTTTAGCCGCAGGTATCACAGCCTTGTTGAGCACAACCGCTTTCGCCGAGCAAATCGGCGTATCGGTTGCACGTTTTGATGACAACGGCTTGACTGTTATGCGCAATGGCATGACCGACCATGCCGACACCCTACCCGATGTTAGCTTGCAGGTTGAAGATGCAACAGATGACGTTGCAAAACAGCTTGACCAGATCAACAATTTCATCGCTTCCGGCGTTGATGCGATCATCGTGAATGCTGTGGATACGAACGCGACTGAAGCGATGTCTAATGCCGCCGCCGCAGCGGGTGTGCCTCTGGTTTATGTAAACCGACAGCCTGTAAACATGGACACGTTGCCCGTAGGTCAGGCGTTTGTTGCGTCCAACGAGATTGAATCCGGCACACTGGCCGCGTTCCGCATGTGTCAAGATTTGCGCGCGCAGGGTAAGTCTGGTGGTGCTAAAGCCTATATGTTGATGGGACAGCTTTCCAACCAAGCAGCAGTTCAGCGTTCGAAAGACTTCGAAGACGTTATCGGCATGGACATGTGTAACTTCATCACACTGATCGACAAGCAGACTGCTGAATGGTCACGTGATAAAGCGCAAGATTTGATGACAAACTGGATCTCCTCTGGCGAACCATTTGATGCCGTCTTTGGCAACAATGACGAAATGGCAATCGGTGCGATTCAAGCTATGAAGGCTGCCGGTATTTCTATGGATGACGTGGTTGTTGGCGGCGTTGACGCCACAGCGGATGCGCTTGTTTCCATGCAAGCGGGCGACATGGACGTAACTGTTTTCCAAGACCTTGCAGGTCAAGGATCAGGCGCCATCGACACCGCGTTGAAATTGGCAAGAGGCGAAGCTGTAGACAAAACTGTCTTCATTCCCTTCAAGCTGGTCACTCCTGAAAATATCGGCGAATTCATGCAGTAAGCTACCAATTCAAGCCAACATATGGGGCGGCCTCTCGCTGCCCCATATCGCACAAAAACCACACAATTTTGGAGGCTGACTGATGTCAGACACAAGCCACGGAACGGGCGGACTGACCTACGACAAGACAAAACGGCAGTGGCCAAACGAATTGAACGTCTTGGGTGCGCTCATTTTGATCGTTATTGTTTTCGAAGTCCTCGGGGCGGTCTTCATGGGACAAAGCCTCCTGTTCGACACAACCGACCGCTTTGACAGTATTTTCAACGAGCAGCGTCTGCGGATTATCATCATTCAGGTTGCCATTATCGGCATCATCTCTCTGGGTGTAACGCAAGTGATCATCACTGCTGGCATCGACTTGTCTTCTGGATCGGTCTTGGGTGCCACTGCGATGATCGCCATGAGTTTTGCACAGGTTTCGATCGTGAACGGCAGCCCAAACCCAAAAGCAATTTTCGGTCCTGCGTTTCTGGATTTGCCAGTTATCGTTCCTATATTTGTCGGGCTAGGTTGCGGGATAATTGCTGGGATGGTCAACGGTATTCTTGTGGCCTATTCGCGCATTCCACCCTTCATTGCGACCCTTGGCATGATGCTTTTCGCGCGTGGTGTGGCGCAGTGGTGGTCTAGCGGCAAACCCGTTTCCTTCCCCACCGAAGCCTATGCGAAAATCGGTGCGGGTATGATGCCCGTGATCATTTTCCTTTCGCTCGCGGTACTATTTCACTTGATTATGAACTACACGGTCTATGGAAAACACACCTACGCGATTGGCTCCAACGAAGCGGCCGCGCGGATGTCGGGCATCAATGTTCCGCGTCATCTGGTGCTGGTCTATGCAATCGCGGGGATGCTCGCTGGTCTCTCTGCTGTGATTTTGACCTCTAAAAACTTGACCGCGCAATCGGGCATGGGCCTGTCCTACGAATTGGACGCCATCGCGATGGCCGTTATTGGCGGTGTGTCGTTGTTCGGCGGACGTGGCTCTATCATTGGTACCGTGATTGGTGCGTTGATTATCGGTGTGATTACATCGGGCTTCACCTTCCTAAGGCTCGGGGCCTATTATCAGGAAATGGTGCTCGGCGGGATTATCGTCGGTGCGGTTGCCCTCGATCAATTGCAACAACAACGTGCGGCAGCTCGGTCTTAGGAGAGTAAAATGTCAGATATTATTCTAGAAACCAAAGGCCTCACCAAACATTACGGCGGCGTTCACGCCCTTGAGGGTGCAGATTTTATCCTACGCAAGGGCGAACACGTCGCGATTATGGGGGACAATGGAGCGGGGAAGTCCACGTTTGTGCGTCAAATCACCGGCGTCGAGCAACGTACGCGTGGCACGGTCACTTTTGACGGCAAGGACGTGCATTTTTCCGGCCCCTTGGATGCGCGCGAAGCAGGGATTGAGACTGTGTTTCAAACGCTGGCTTTGGCCGATGATCTTAACGTCCCAGACAATCTGTTTTTGGGTCGCGAAGTCACCAAAATGAACTTTCTTGGCCCCTTTCGTTTGTTGGACTACAAAGCAATGCGCGAAGCAACAATGGCCGGCTTGGTCAAAACGGGCGTTAAAATCCCCAACATCCGCAACACGATTGCCAATATGTCAGGCGGTCAACGCCAATGTGTCGCCATTGCACGCACGGCAACATTTGCGTCAAAACTGACCATCATGGATGAGCCTACGGCTGCCCTTGGGGTGCAAGAAACCGCGCAGGTTGAAAACATCATTCGCACGTTGAAAGAACAGAACGAAAGCCTTATTTTGGTCAGCCACAACATGCGTCAAGTTTTTGATCTGGTGGATCGGATTATCGTGTTCCGCCGAGGACGTATCGTGGCCAATCTCAACAAGGATGAAACCGATGGGCAGGATGTCGTAGCCTATATCACTGGTGCGAAAACCGGCGCTGAATATGCGGGCGCTGCGTGAAACTAATTGACCTCACAGGCCCCTTCTTTGCGCCCATATGGATACGTGTGGCAATCGTTGCCGTTCTCTTTGGATGGGGTCTGTTTGAATTATCTACCGGGCGGGCCATGTGGGCTGTTATTTTCCTTGGCGTAGCGGGTATTTGCACGTGGCGTTTCGCGACAATTGACTATAGGACAGACGCGGATAATTAATCGAGGAGAGGTCAGATGGCCGTAACGCTGAAAAATGTGGCCGAGCTTGCTGGCGTGTCACGTTCAGCCGTTTCACGGACCTACACCGAAGGTGCTTCCGTTTCGGTCAAGACCCGCGAAAAAGTCATGCGCGCTGCGTTGACTTTGGGCTACAGCCCGAACGCGCTGGCCTCCTCCTTGACCACGGGCCGCACCAAAATGATCGGCCTAGTCTCTAACAACTTTCACAACCCAATATTCCTTGAGGTTTTTGATTTGTTTACGCGTGGTCTTCAGGAGCGCGGTTTACGCCCGTTGTTGGTCAATCTCACGGATGAAACTGAGCCCGAAGCCTCAGTGCGCATGCTGCGCCAATACTCCGTTGATGGGGTGATCGTGGCCTCGTCGACCCTAAAACCCGGATTTGCGCGGGCGTTTCGAGACGCGGGGGTACCGGTGGTCCATTCATTTGGTCGCCATTTGGAAAACCCGACAGTGGACGTTTTGGGGATCGACAATATAGCAGCAGGCCGAATGGCCGCGCACACTTTGATTGAACGGGGTTACAACGAGGTTGCCTTTTTGGGTGGGCCCCAATACGCCACCTCGACCCTTGATCGCGAAACGGGTTTTGTCCGCGAAATCGCTGCACACAAGGGGATTTCTTGCACAACCAGTTTTGCGAGCGCTTATTCCTTTGAGGCAGGCCGTGAAGAAATGCTTCGCCTCTTAGCTAGCAAGCCGGCACAGGCCTATTTTTGTGGTGACGACGTGCTCTCGATCGGGGCTTTGTCCGCCTTGCAAACCGCTGGATTGCGCGTACCTGAAGATGTGGGTTTGATCGGGTTAAACAACATGGAAATGGCGGGCTGGGCCAATATCAACCTCACGACGATTAGCAACCCGTTGGTCGACATTATTTCGGCCTCAATTGAGCGGGTCGCGGCCTTGATCCAAGACCAAAGCATACCGCCCCAAACCCATAGATTCGATTGTGCTGTGGTTGAGCGCGGAACCTTGCGTCCCGCGCCCCGCCCTTAATTTATTGGAACATCGGCGGGCGCGCATCGAGCCACGCGCCTTCAGATTTGCCCGATTGAGCAACAGCAACGACAGCTGCCATTGAGCGCAACCCGTCCACCGCTTTGGGATATAAATCAGCCGCAGGATCCATTGCACGCCCCTCTTTGCGCGCCTGAATGGCTTCGGCGAGATCGGTATAGATGTTCGCAAAGGCTAAAGGCATTCCCTCTGCATGGCCAATGGTCACACGCGAGGTGCGATCCGCTTCTGGCGAGAGATTTGCCTCACCGCGTTCAATGACTTGCAACCGTTGATTCAGAGGCATGTAAAACAGCTGGTTTGGCTGCTCTTGGCTCCAACGCAAACCGCCAGTTTCACCGAAGACTTGAATGCCCAAACCATGCTGACGCCCGATCGCTATGCTCGAAGTCCAAAGCCGACCAACAGCACCGCCGTCCATGCGGAAATTGACCATTGCGTCATCTTCCAAAACACGTTGCGCCAGACAAGACACCGTATCCGCGGACAATTTGGTAACTTCTTGGCCCGTCACAAAACTGGCCATATGCATCGCGTGAATACCACAATCCGCAAACTGCGCGCTAACGCCCGCCAAAGCGGGATCATAGCGCCAACGCACGCGTGGGTTATCTGCGTCGGCTGCATCCGCGTGATGACCATGGGCAAACTCTGCATTCACCAACCGCACCTTGCCAATGTCTCCGCGCGCAATCATCGCCTTCATATGGCGCACCAAACTATAGCCAGAGTAGCCATAATTCACGGCACAAATATTGCCCGTTTTTTCGGCAATTTTGACAATCTCTTCACCCTCTTCGACGGTCATCGTCATGGGTTTTTCACAGAGCACATGGAAACCGCCCTCAAGGAACCCCTTGGTGATTTCAAAGTGCGTCGAGTTTGGAGTGGCAACCGTCACCAGATCAACTTTGTCGTCGCCGCGCTGCTTTTCTGCCTCCAGCATTTCCTGCCAACCGCCATAGGCGCGCTCACCCAATCCGAGGCGTTGACCGTATTCAATACCTTGCTCGGGGCGGTGATCCAACGCCCCTGCTGTGAACTCAAACAATCCATCCAAGCCGGAACCCAAACGGTGTGCTGGGCCGATTTGACTGCCTTCACCGCCGCCAATCATACCCCATTTCAATTTCTTCATGCGGTGTCTCCCTAGAATCCGATAGATTGCAAATAGGTGCGGTTCAGTTTTGCGTCGTCGATAGGCGACGTGTCGCCCTCAGGGTCGCAATCCTGCTCAACGGTGCACCAGCCATTGAAATCATTGTCCAACAACAACTGCCGGACAGCGGGGAAATCAACATCGCCGTCGCCCAAATTACAGAAAATTCCCTGCCCACAAGCCGTGTAGAAATCCGTACGCTTGGCCACAACATCGGCTTTAACCTTGGGGTCGATATCCTTGAAGTGCATATAGCTGATGCGATCAATATGCCGCTTCATAAACGCAACGGGATCATAACCAGCATAGGAATGATGCCCCGTATCAAAACAAATCTTCAGGATGTTTTCATCGACTTCACTTAAAAGGCGCTCCAACTCCGGTTCAAAATCAATGAACCCAGCAGCGTGGGCGTGAATGCCAACCTTTAGGCCGTATTCTTCGGTCCCCAAACGCGCGACAGTGGCGATGCGGTCACGAAAGGCCGTCCATTCCGCCTTGTCCATCTGCTCAGCTTCGCTCGCGCGTCCTGCGGTCGGCGCGCGGCGTGGGGATATACTGTCGATGAGCACCAAATGCTCTGCGCCATGTGCTTTTAGGGCCTCGCACGTCCGGACGGCACCGTCCATCACGTTGTCCCACATATCAGGATCATGGAACGGGCGGAAAATAACGCCCCCGACCAGTTCTTGGCCAAATTCAGCCAAGGCATCTGCCAATATTGCTGGGTCTTCTGGCATAAACCCTACAGGTCCAAGTTCGATGCCGGTGAAGCCCGCGCTTGCGTTTTCTTGCAAAACTTTGCGCCACGCGGGATTACGCGGATCATCTGCAAATTCCACGCCCCAAGAGCAGGGCGCATTGCCTATTTTAATCATGTTATTACCCTTTTTAAAAATCTGAGATCTGAACCCAGGCTTGTTTTTCACTCGACGCGAGTGCAGCGGCGACGACCCGATTGACTTCCATACCTTCGGAGAAAGTCGGCCAGATGTTTCGTTTTTCGTGGATGGCACGCAGAAAATCATGCGCCTCGATAATGATAAGGTCTTGGTACCCCGTGCCGTGGCCTGGCCCCTGACAAAATGCCAAATAATCCGGATGGGCTGGTCCCGCGAGTATCTTGCGAAAACCGCGTTCTGCCTCTGGACCTTCCATTGTATAGAGATGCAGCGCGTTCTGGTCTTCCTGATCAAAGCGGATTGCGCCTTTGGTGCCAAAGATCTCATAGGCGTAGCCCATCTTACGACCCGTCGCGACACGACTAAAGAACAGATGCCCCTGTGCACCATTCTCAAATTTGCACATCATTTGCGCCTGATCGTCGTTGGTAACAATACCGCCAGGGCGGTTGGCATGCACGGTTTCTACGTTTGCATTGAGCGAGGCAATCGGACCAATCAGCGCCCGTGCTGCATTGATCATATGCGGGGCCAAATCGCCCATCGTCCCATTGGCCGCGCCTTGCGTGCGCCATGTTGCTGGCAAACTGGCATCGGCCAGAAAATCCTCCGTATGCTCGCCCCGAAACCAAGTGACATCGCCAATGCGCCCATCGGCAATCAACTGGCGGGCGTATTGCGACGCAGGCGTACGAATGTAATTAAACCCAACCATGTTAACACAACCAGAAGCCTCAGCTGCAGCCAGCATAGCACGGCTTTGCGTCAGAGATTCCCCAAGCGGCTTTTCGCAGAACACCGGCTTGCCGATCGCAAATGCCGCCTTCGCGATTTCACAATGCGTTGATTGCGGAGACGCAATCACAATGGCCTCAACTTTTGAATCCTCCACAAGAGCGCGCCAATCGGTCGTTGCTCGGGCGAATCCATATTTGTCACGGTATGTCTGTGCGCTTTCCTGCGACGTTGCACAGACCATTTCCAACACAGGGCGCAATGGGGTTTCAAAAAGGCTCCCAACAGAGCCGTAGGCCGCAGCATGCGCTTTGCCCATATAGCCGCCGCCAACAATCCCTATGCCTATTTTCGTCATGCCGCCCCCCAAAGTAAAAGCACTATTGCAACCGGTTGCAAATTATGTAACCTTGTTTATGCGCAGGGGTCAATACCCATAACGTTGCGCATCTCAAATGACTACGCGTGGAGAGCACTTTGGCACAAGCGAACGAGACGGTTACCCTAACAGTTGCACAGGCAATTGTACGCTATTTGGCAGCGCAATACATTGACATTGATGGAGAACGCGTTCGACTGTGTGGCGGTGGCTTTGGCATTTTCGGTCATGGAAATGTCACGTGTTTAGGCGAAGCTCTTTACACCCACAAAGATGAATTGCCTCTTTATCGCGGCCAAAATGAGCAGGGCATGGGATTTGCTGCCGCAGCTTACGCCAAGGCCAATCTGCGGAGTCGATTTATGTTTTGCACGGCCTCCGCGGGCCCCGGAACGGCCAATCTTCTGACCAGTGCCGCCTTGGCCCACGCCAACCGCCTCCCAGTTTTGATGCTGTGTGGCGATACGTTTGTGACCCGCCTCCCCGATCCAGTGCTGCAACAGTTGGAACATTTTGGCAATCCGAGCCTTGGTCTCAATGACGCGTTCAAATCCGTAAGCCGTTTTTGGGATCGCATCACCCATCCCGCGCAAATCCTCCAATCCCTCCCCGCAGCCCTCGCCACACTGTTGGACCCCGCCGATTGCGGCCCCGCGTTCATTGGACTGCCGCAAGATGTTCAGGGTTGGACATATGATTACCCCGTCGTATTCTTTGATGAACATGTGCATCGCATTCGCCGCCAAGCCCCCGACATGGCGGAGGTTGCCGATGCCGTGGCGCTTCTAAAGTCTGCCAAACGTCCGATGATTATCGCAGGCGGTGGTGTGCAATATTCGGGTGCCGTATCCGAGCTGACCAAATTTGCCGAAGCGCATAATATTCCCGTGGTGGAAACCATTGCAGGTCGCGCCAACATGCTCGCGACCCACGACCTAAACATTGGTCCTATTGGGGTTACGGGCTCGAATTCGGCGAATACAATTGCAGAACAAGCGGATGTCATTCTAGCGGTGGGCACGCGCCTTCAGGATTTCACGACCGGTTCGTGGACAGCCTTCGCGAAGGACGCAAAGATCATCGGGTTGAACGCCGCGCGTCATGATGCGGCGAAACATATGTCGTTGACCGTTGTGGGCGACGCAAAACTGGGAATTACCGCGCTGAGCGATGAGCTTTCAGGATATCAAACCCCCGCCGGTTGGACAGCATTTTCCCGCGACGAACGCAGCAAGTGGAATACCTATGTAGCCCAAAACACCAGCCTTGGAAATGGCCCCTCTTCCTATGCACAGGCCATCGGCGTTGTGAACGCTGCGTGCGATTCCCGCGACCGCATCGTTGCCGCCGCAGGCGGATTGCCCGCCGAAGTCACCGCAAATTGGAACACTTTGGACATTGGCACGGTCGATGTTGAATTTGGCTTCTCTTGTATGGGTTATGAAATTGCTGGTGGTTGGGGCGCGCGCATTGCTCAATCCGAAAACGAACCAAACCAAGACACCATCGTTTTCACGGGCGACGGTTCTTACCTGCTGATGAATTCGGATATCTATTCCTCGGTCCTCACCGAAAAGAAACTGATTGTTCTTGTCTTGGATAACGGTGGATTTGCGGTGATTAACAAACTCCAGAACAACACTGGAAACGAGAGCTTTAACAACCTCATTTCGGACACCCCCACCGCTACACATCAAGTGAGTGTCGATTTCGAAGCCCATGCGCGCTCCATGGGGGCGCTGGCGGAAACCATTGAAAACCCTGCCGAATTGGCGGATGCATTTGCGCGCGCGAAAGCCGCAACGCAAACTTATGTCATCGTTATGAAGGTCGATCCTTATGACGGCTGGACAACAGAGGGCCACGCGTGGTGGGAAGTCGGGACGCCTCATACCTCAAAAAGCGAGCGCGTAAATACCGCCCACAAAGATTGGGAGGCGACCCGCCCCCGGCAGCGGAAGGGCTTATAAATGTCCACACTTTTTGACGGAATTAAATCCAACAATTTTGTTGTCATCGGACGCGCGGGAATGGATTTCTTTCCCGACCCTCCCGGCACGGCGACCGAAGACGCTGTCACAATGACAGTTGGATTGGGTGGCTCTTCAGCCAATATGGCAGCAGGAATTTGCAAACTTGGTGGCAAAGCTGCGTTGGTTACGCGCGTATCAGACGACAGCGTCGGGCGGTATTGCATCAATCAATTGAAACGATACGGCGTGAATACTACCCATGTAACCCCCGTTGGCGGCGAATATCGCAACTCGCTGGCCGTCTATGAAACCCGTGTCGAAAACCACCAATCGGTAATCTACCGCAACGGTGCGGCCGATTTCCAAATGGATAAATCGGATGTGTCGGCTGTTGATTATAACGCTTTTGGCGCCCTTATTACCGCGGGCACCGTTTTTGCCGCTGAACCTTCTCGCGCTGCAACATTTCATGCATTTGATTTGGCCCGAGCTGCGGGTCTGCCCATTATTTTCGATGTGGATTACCGGCCCTACTCATGGCCATCTGCTGAAGTTGCCGCGGATGTTTTAAGCCGTGCCGCAGCGCAGAGCGACATGATCGTAGGCAATGACGAAGAATTCGGCTTCATGGCAGGTGGCGTCGAAAAAGGGCTGGCCAAGGCGCGCGAGCTTTCCCAAACAACGGCCGCCGCAGTGGTCTACAAAATGGGACATGAAGGGGCGATTACTTTTGTCGATGGGCAGGAAATTCGCACGGGTATTTATCCGGTTTCGGCTCTGAAACCCACAGGTGCGGGAGACAGCTTTATGGCTGGCTTCTTGACCTCAATCGCCGATGGTTACGATTTAAAAACAGCTATTTTGCGTGGCTCTGCTTGCGCCTCCATCACCGTGTCACGTCCGGGCTGCGCGCCCGCGATGGCAGACACTGCAACACTCGAAAAATTTCTGGCCGACCATTCCGGCCCAACAGAAAGCTAGGAAAAATTCATGCATATTGCGCCATTTGATAACAACAACAATCCGATCGTAGATATTGATGATGCCACTGTCCCGTTGAACTATTTCAACATTGTCAAATTGACGAAGGGGCAAGCATTTGAGTATTCGGTTCCCGGATATGAAACCTGCATTGTCCCAGCGACAGGTACGATTGAAGTGGATATCGAAGGGTTCAAAGTGAGCGGCCTTGGCCTGCGCAAAGCTGACGTGTGGGATGGCGAACCCGAAGGCGTGTATGTACCGACAGCGGCACGTGCGACCATGGTTTGTACAAGTGACACCGCAGAAGTCTTCGTCGCAGGCGCGCGCTATGACAAGGTTTTGGATGCGTTTGCCGTACGGTCCGACGAATTGGACAAAATTCAATATGGTTCTGACGACACCAAAACCCACCGCAAAATCAAGCACATCCTCGGTACAAAATACCACGGAAAAGTTGGGCGCTTGCTCGTTTCTGAATTGTTCACCGTTGGTGAAGGCGGTTGGTCTGGATTTCCAAGTCACAAGCACGACACAGACCGCCTCCCCCTAGAAACACGCCACGACGAGACCTACAATTTTCGTTTCAAACCCAACCACGGTTCCGGCGTTCAGATGCTACAAAGGGAAGACGGCAAGGCAGGCGACGCATATCACATCGTTGATGGCTCCACGATTTGTCTGGACTCTGGCTACCATCCCTGCGCGGTTCTTCCGGGTTATCAGATGTATTATTTCACCATTTTGGGTGGTTTGTCTCAACGCTCCTTGGTGCAATATTTCCAACCCAGCCATGCCTATCAATTGGAAACCATTCCAGGCATCAAAGACATGATTGCGAAGTTTAAATAATGCCCCTTGTAACCTTAGCCGACGTGCTTCAACCCGCCTTAAAAGGCAACTATGCCGTGGGCGGATTGGTCACACTTGGGTGGGAGGATATGCGCGCCTTCGTAGCGGCTGCCGAAGCGGAAAACTGCGCTGTAATTCTACAAGCGGGACCTGGATGTCGGGAACATACGCCACTGCCCGTGCTGGGAAAAATGTTCCGGTATTTAGCCGAAAACGCCTCTGTTCCAGTCGTGGCTCATCTTGATCACGGCTATACCTATGACGAATGTTCCTTGGCGCTCGATAGCGGATTTACATCGCTGATGTATGATGGCTCTCGCAAGCCACTGGCCGAGAACATTAAAGAAACCAAACAAATAGCAGAAATCGCTCATGCGGCAGGCATTTCATGCGAAGGCGAAATTGGTTTTGTTGGCTATTCCAATGGCGAAAAATCCGCAGGCACTGACCCGTCGGAAGCGGCCATTTTTGCGGTGGAAACTGGCGTCGACGCCATGGCGATTTCCGTTGGAAATGTGCATTTACAGGAAAACAAAGAAGGTGGGCTGGATGAAGGTCGCATTGCCGCCATCCAAGCGGCAACAACAGTCTCACTGGTCATCCACGGCGGGTCTGGCGTTCCGGTAGAACAACGCGCCCGTCTTGCGCACAGTACCAATATCTGCAAATTCAACATCGGTACCGAATTGCGCATGGCCTTTGGCGAAGCGATGCGCACGGCGATAAACGCAGATCCAAAACGCTTTGATCGTGTGTCCATCCTAAAGGAAACCCACGATCCCACAGTAGCCGCCGCTCGGCGCGTTCTCTCTGCTTTGAAAGGCTGACCAATGCTTAATATCGGACTTCTTGGTTGCGGCCGCATCGGCCAAGTTCATGCCAAAACCCTCAAGGGGATGGATAAAGCCCGCGTTGTTGCTGTCTCTGACTTTCTGCCCGCCGCGGCGGAGGCTCTGGCGCAGGATTTGGGCGCTAAAGTGATGAGTAGCGAAGAGGTGTTACTCGATCGCGGAATCGACGCCGTGGTCATTGGAACACCGACAACAACACATTATGATTTGATCCATGCGGCCGCCGCCAATGGCAAGGCGATCTTCTGTGAAAAACCGGTGGATTTGTCAGTGGACCGCATCCGCGAATGCTTGGCAGCGGTCGAAAAAGCTGGTGTCCCCTTTATGACAGCCTTTAACCGTCGCTTTGACCCAAGCTTTGCCGCTCTGCAAAAACAAATAACCGACCAAGTGATTGGCAACGTTGAAATTGTTACGATCCTGTCGCGCGACCCGTCCCCGCCTCCCATCGGTTATATCAAAACATCTGGTGGCATTTTTCGCGATATGATGATCCACGATTTTGACATGGCGCGTTTTTTGCTTGGCGAAGAACCCGTTGAACTCACGGCTGCAGCCTCCTGCCTTGTGGACCCCGAAATTGGCCAAGCGGGTGATTTTGACACCGCTGTTGTGACGCTTAAAACAGCTAGCGGAAAACTGTGTCAAATTAGCAATTCGCGTCGTGCCACTTATGGCTATGACCAACGCATTGAGGTCCACGGTTCCTTAGGTATGTTGCGAGCGGAAAATATGCTTGAAAACACGGTGGAACTTTCAAATGGTTCAGGATCCCGAACAGCGCCAACGCAGCCATTTTTCCTTGAGCGCTATGCTGCTGCCTACCGTGCAGAAATGATTCATTTTGTTGATGTGGTGCAATCGGGCGGCGTTATGTGGCCTTCCGGCTTAGATGGCTTGAACGCACAGTTACTTGCGGACGCTGCTGATGCGGCAGCACGCGACGGCCTATCGCATCACTTTGGCGATATCCCCAATTAGGGTGCTATTAGAGAAAATCGAACTCGTCTCAGCAAGGGCAGTGACGCTGCCCTTTATGCCGCATCGATTTGGCGGGCAGGTGTTGTCAGAGGAAACTGACTTGAGCGGGGCGGGGCGGGGGTAAGTAACTAGCTTAGGGCCATGACAAAACACTCCCCTTTTCGCTATTTCAAAACGAGCCCTGAAATCATCCGTCTAGCGGTGATGCTTTACGTTCGGTTTCCGCTCTCACTTCGAAACGTGGAGGATTTACTCCACGAAACGGCGCTGTCAGAGGAAACTGACTTGAGCGGGGCAGGTCAACCAACTAGTGTTTGATTATGGCAAAACGCTCCCCTTTTCGCTACTTCAAAACGAGTCCTGAAATCATCCGTCTAGCAGTGATGCTCTACGTTCGATTTCCACTTTCGCTTCGAAATGTGGAAGATCTTTTGCATGAACGAGGCATCGATGTCAGCCACGAAACCATCCGTTTCTGGTGGAACCGATTGGGCCCAATGTTTGCAGCTGAGATCCGTAGAAAGCGGGTCAGCCGGATGCGATGTTACTCGAATTGGCAGTGGCACCTCGATGAGGTTTTTGTGAAGATAAACGGCGAACTGCACTATCTATGGCGGGCTGTTGACCATGAAGGAGAAGTGCTGGAAAGCTATGTCACCAAGCGTCGGGATCATAAGGCCGCGTTGAAATTCCTCAAGAAAGCCATGAAACGTCATGGCAGAGCCGAGGTGCTAGTTACTGACAAACTTCGCTCATATGGCGCCGCGATGAAGGTAATTGGTAACGCGGCGAAACAGGAAACGGGTCGTTGGAAAAACAATCGCGCCGAGAACTCCCACTTGCCGTTTCGACGACGAGAACGCGCCATGATCCGCTTTAGGCGCATGCGAACCTTGCAGAAATTCGTTGCTGTCCACGCTTCCATCCACAACCATTTTAACCAGGACCGAAGCCTCTCCCAACGCGATCACTTCAAGGCCAACCGCGCCGCCGCTCTGGCTGAGTGGCGCGGTCTTTGCGCGGCATAAAGGGCAGTCTCACTGGCCTAGCTGAGACGAGTTCGAATTGGTCTGACACCACCATGAAACGATATGGTCGACCCCATGTCATCGTGACTGATCTTCTGCGGTCTTACGGCGCCTAATGAAAGCCGCCGTTCGCCGCGGGAAGTGTTAAGCTCACCGCCGAAACTGGACATTCATCGCAAGTATCGAAGCTGCATTGCGGCTAAGGGTGCTGTCTGGGCTTTAAAGCTCGTTCGTCTGATTGGGACTCGGTACGCGGACTTCATCCGCTGCCCGGCAGGCGATGCTGGCATCGCTGAGAGGGAAGGCCAGCGGTCACATGCACCGCGTCAACAGACCCCTCTCATGCATGCTTTGCATGCACTGCCGGCAACGGGACACATGACCGCAACCTGCAACGATCAAAATCAGCTCTAACTAAGGCGTTGCAAAAAGGCGGGGTCCATATACGTCCACACATGACACCACCACAGAGCCCGCTTAGATCGATATTCCGACACAGGCAGCGGTGTTTCGGATATGAGCCTGCATCGCGTTGGCTGCATCCTCAGGCCGATTTCTCGTTAAGGCGTGCAAAATTGTACGATGCTCCTCCATCGAGGCATTCATTCGAGCCAACGCCGTGCTGGGAATCGGCACTCGCTGGCTTTCAGTCAACAAGTCGCTGACAGAATGATACAGGCGGCGCAGCATGGCATTGGGGCAGGCCTGCGCTATCAATCTATGGAACATTAGATCTGCTTCAACATGTGTCACCAGATCCCCTCGGGTCCATGCAAGCTCAAACTGATCTGTGACTTCGCGCAGTTTTTGCGCCACGGCATCGTTAATATGTGGCGCTGCGAGACGGCACATCTCGGTTTCAATCATCATGCGCGACTGGAATACATCCAGAATGCTGTATTGTTCGTCAAAACGCCACGGATCCTGACCGCGGGCCTCTTGTGTGTTTATTCCAACCACAAATGTGCCGCGCGCCGGAAGGGTTCGCACTAGCCCCAACGTTTCTAATGTCAAAAGCGCTTCGCGGAGAGAGGTGCGTGAGACACCTAGCTGTTCTGATAAAACACGTTGAGACGGGAGCTTTTCATCCTTCGCCAAAGATCCCGAGCGGATCATTTCCTGCAATTGGCGCGCAACGGTTTGGGTGACGGAACTTTTGTCGGTGGAATAGTCCATGAAGTGCCCTTTGTTTTGGCAGTTACTCTCGTATAGCCACTTTTTTTTCCCAATCCAATCTTATGGGGTTGCAAGACGGCAAGTACCGTGATTGGTTTTGGTATGACCGGACAGACCGGTCATACCAGTTTGAATTTAAATTCAACAAAACAACAGGGAAATCTACTCATGTTTGGAAAAATCAGCAAAATCTCTGCACTTACACTTGTCGTGTCCAGCTTGGCTGGCGGCGCGGCAGTTGCCGATACGCTCATAGTGGGCGCAAATATTGGCAATGTGCCGTGGGAATTTCAGGACGAATCGGGCGCTTTCGTCGGCTTTGAAGTCGACTTGGTTAATGCCGTCGCGGAAAAGCTCGGGCGTGACGTCGAAATTGTAAATATTCCTTTCAACGGCTTATTTTCCGCCGTGCAATCCGGCCGGATCGAAGTGGCAATGTCCTCTATCACGATCACGGATGCGCGTTTAGAATCTGTGACGTTCGCGCAACCTTATTATGACAGCGACCAATCACTCACCGTCGTCTCGGGTGGTCCCATCGATCTAAAGGACATGAACGAGAAGGTTGTTGGGGTGGACACTGGGTCCACCGGCGACATGTGGGCAACTGAGAATACCGGTGATGTCGGATTTTCAGACATCAAGCGCTACGAAGGTCTATCCCCCGCCATGCTCGATCTCGCGGCAGGTCGTATTGATGGCTATATCTCCGACATCCCCGCACTGCTTTATTATGTGAAGGACAAGCCTAACCTTTCAGTCGTGCAACGTATCGAAACTGGTGAAAAGTATTCGATGATGTTCGCCAAGGACGCGCCTTTGGCTGTCGAAGTCAACGACATCCTTACGGGGCTTAAAGAAGAAGGGGTAATTTCTGAATTGCATGAAAAATGGTTTGGTGCCGTGCCCGAAGCGACGACCTCGACTGTGATGGTTTTGGATATGCCGAAGCTTTAGGAACTCATCTTGGCGTGGACCGTTCGCGGTCTGCGCCATGCGACGAAAGAACCTCATGGACTTTTTTGACACATTTCTCAATATGGCGGTGCTGAAGCGCAGTTTTCCGATGCTCATGCAGGGCTTAATTGTGACCCTGCAGTTGGGTGCCACCAGCATCGTTACGGGGCTGGCTTTGGGGCTGGCTGTTGCGATGATGCGCCTCTATAGCGTCGCGCCAGTTCGTATATTAATGCGGATATATATTGATATTTTTCGCTCTATCCCGTTGCTCGTGCTCTTGATCGTGGTTTACTACGCTCTGCCATTTGTCGGGCTCCGATTGTCGTCCTTTGCTTCGGTTCTAGCCGCACTTACCCTTGTCTCCAGCGCCTACACGGCGGAGATTTTTCGCGCTGGCATCGAGGCAATCCCTAAAGGCCAGTTCGAAGCTTCTGAAGCTCTGGGTCTGAGGCCGCGCCAAACGTTAGCCAATGTAATCCTGCCCCAAGCGATCCGAATTGTCATTCCGCCCCTAACAAATAACTCGATCAACGTGATCAAAGACACAGCATTGGCGTCGGTCGTGGCCATGCCCGATCTACTGAAGCAAGCTACGCAGGCACAGGCCTTGGCGGCCAATCCAACGCCGCTGATTGGGGCTGCGCTGATCTATATTGCATTCCTTTGGCCGTTGGTTCTGCTGGTGTCACACCTGGAGAAACGTTTTAATTCGGGGAGAAAGGCATGAGCGGTTACATAAGTATTCGCGATCTTCGCAAGTTTTACGGAACCTATGAAGCGCTGCGCGGAATCAATTTGGAAATCGAAAAAGGCGAGGTTGTCTGTGTAATCGGCCCCTCTGGATCAGGTAAATCGACACTAATTCGGTGTATCAATCGGCTGGAAGCATTCGAAGCGAGTAGTGAAATTCGCGTAGACGGTACGCCAGTTAAGGCTGGACGCTCACTCGCAAAAGTTCGCGCTGAAGTTGGGATGGTTTTTCAGGGATTCAACTTGTTTCCTCACCTTACCGTGCGCGAGAACATCATGCTGGCACCGCGCCTTGTTCGCAAAGCCACGCGCAAGATAGCAATCGCACAAGCCGATGCCTTGCTCGCAAGGGTTGGTATCGCCGAGCAGGCCGATAAATACCCCGAGCATCTGTCTGGCGGGCAACAACAACGTGTGGCAATCGCCCGCGCCTTGGCAATGGAGCCACAGGTAATGTTGTTTGATGAGCCCACCTCTGCACTCGACCCTGAAATGGTGGGAGAAGTATTGGATGTGATGAAGTCGCTGGCCGGCACAGGCGTGACGATGGTCGTGGTAACCCATGAGATGGGCTTCGCCAGTCAGGTCGCTGATCGCGTAATTTTCATGGACGCTGGCGAAGTTATTGAAGCTGGCCCACCCGAACAAGTGCTGGGAAATCCACAAGAACCACGCACGCAGAACTTTCTCAGCGCAGTGCTGAATCATTGATTTCAAGAAACGTTAGGACTAAAAATGAGCACAGTAAAAGACGCAATTGATCTAGACTTTGTACAGGGTCATTTCCCCGGTTTGAAATCGGGTTGGGTATTTCTTGACAATGCCGGTGGTAGTCAGATTATTCAGGGCGCTGTGGATAAAATCACCGAGTTTTTGATTGAACGTAACGTTCAAATTGGGGGCAGTTATCAAGTTTCACAGGCTGCAGCTGAGGCCTTGATGCTTGGTCGTCAAGCGGCGCAAACGTTGGTCAACGCAGCACGTCCGGAGGAAATTGTATTCGGCCCCTCTACAACCCAGCTTCTGAGGACTTTAGCTTCATCAATGAGGAGACAATTCCTCCCCGGTGACGAGATCATTGTCAGCCATGCTGATCACGAATCCAACATCGGACCTTGGAACGAATTGGCGGAATTTGGTGTTGTTATTAAATGCTGGCCGCTGGATCAATCCAGCATGTCGCTGAGGCTTGAAGATCTGGAGCCACTGATGACAGAGCGCACCAAGTTGGTCTGTGTTCACCATGTTTCTAATATTTTGGGAATGGTGAACCCTGTTAAGGAAATCGCGGCATTCGTTCATGAACGTGGTGCTCGCATTTGTGTTGATGGGGTGGCCTATGCGCCCCACCGCGCCATTGATGTTGAGGCATGGGATGTGGATTATTACGCCTTTAGCCTCTACAAATGCTATGGGCCGCATACCGCTATCATGTACGGAAAATACGATCTGCTTCGTGAATTGGATGGGCAGTATCTTTATTTTTACGGCAAAGACAAAGTACCGGGGAAACTGGAACCGGGTAATCCAAATTACGAACTGGCTTATAGCACCGTGGGCATTGTGGAGTATTTTGTAGCGCTTGGTCGCCATCTGGGTGGGGAGGGGAGTGACCGTGCCCTTTTGGAAGCTGGTTTTGAGGGCATCAAGGCGCAAGAAGCGGTGTTGTCAAAGCGGCTGCTTGACTGGTTAAGCGCGCGCAATGATTGCCGTGTGATCGGTCATGAGGATGACGCGGCGCGGGTGCCGACAATTGCCTTTAAGTTTGATGGTTTGGATAGCGGTGCCATTGCGCGGGCTATGGATGACTACGGGGTCGCAATTCGGTTTGGGGATTTCCATTCCCGCCGCTTGGTAGAGGATCTACAGGAAAACGTGGACAACGGTGTCTTACGAATTTCGATGGTGCATTATAATTCGCTGGAACAGGTCGACCGCGCAACTGCTGCCCTTGCCGAAGTTGTTTCGAAGATGGCGCATGCGTCATGAGGGAAAGGTTGGATTTAATTATCCGTGGGGGGACATTGGTGACGGCCTCAGACCGATACCGCGCGGATTTGGGCGTCAAAGATGGGCGGATTGTAGAAATTGCTGCCGCACTTAGTGATGCCGATGAAGTTATTGATGCGACCGGTCTTCTGGTCTTGCCCGGCGGCATCGATGCTCATGTGCACTTGGCGCAGCCAACGTCCGACGGCACCGTGATGGCAGATGATTTTGAGACCGGTACGCGTTCAGCAGCTGCAGGGGGCAACACAACTGTGTTGCCTTTTGCAATGCAGCAAAAAGGCAGCTCCCTTCGCGATTGTGTGCAGGATTATCATTCAAAAGCCGAGGGGCAATGCTACACGGACATCTCGTTTCATCTGGTGATATCCGACCCCACGCCACAGGTGCTTGGACAGGAATTGCCCGCATTGGTACGTGATGGCTATACCTCGTTCAAGGTTTTCATGACGTATGACGATCTGGTTCTGAATGATGCCGAATTGCTTGAGGTGTTCGACGTGGCACGGCGCGAACGCGCGTTAGTAATGGTGCATGCCGAAGGGCATGATGCGATCAAATACATGACCCAACGACTTGAGGATGAGGGGAAAACTGCGCCCTATTATCACGCTGAAGCCCATCACCAAGCCGCGGAGCGCGAGGCGACACATCGCGCTATTAGTCATGCGCAGATGACGGATGTGCCTGTGATGATCGTGCATGTGTCCGGCCGCGATCCAATGGAGCAAATCCAGTGGGCCCAGCGGCGTGGCATGAAAGTGCATGCAGAAACGTGCCCGCAATATATCGTCCTGACGCGCGACGATCTAAAGGGGCTGAACATGGACTTCGAGGGCGCAAAATATGTCTGCTCGCCACCACCGCGTGATAGCGACAGTCAGGCGGCTATCTGGGAAGGTCTACGGGATGGTACATTTGATGTTTTTTCTTCCGATCACTGCCCGTTTTATTTCGATGGGCCCGAGAATACTGGCAAAGACAACCCCAAGGCGCGGACCTCATTTAAATGGGTGCCAAATGGTATTCCTGGAGTCGAAACGCGCCTGCCAATCTTATTCTCTGAAGGGGTGAGTAAAGGGCGCATCTCGCTGGAGCGCTTTGTAGCGCTGACCTCAACGAACCCTGCCAAACTCTATGGGCTCTATCCTCAGAAAGGCGCACTTGTCATCGGTGCAGACGCCGACATCACTCTTTGGGATCCGACCAAAACAGCGGTTATTTCGCAGGACAAACTGCATCACGGTTGCGACTACACACCTTATGAGGGAATGCGTATTACGGGTTGGCCCACACGCACAATTTTGCGGGGAGAGACTATCGTCCTGAACGGCGGTATCGTCGCGAAGATGGGGGTTGGTACCTATCAAACCCGTGGCACAAGTGCAGCATTGGATACACTTGGCGGCAACTGATTTGAGGCGGGTTTGCGTAATTGAAAGCCGTGATGTTGGCCTCGCAGAAACGCGTTCGGTCTTCGCTTGAGCTGACGTTTTATGGCGTCAGAACATCCCGTAATTTCTTCATTTGTTTGGGGCTTTCGCGCAGGTCGAGCGCGGAATGAAGGTCAACTAAGTGACTTCGCATGAGCTCTTCAGCCCGCGTGGCTTCATGATCCTGGATCGATTGAACCAAGGCATTATGAGCGTGGCTCTCGCACAACGCACTTTGTCGGCGCCAATAAAGGGCAATGATGAGCGACGATCTTGCAATCAGAGTTTCAACGAAGTCGGCAATGGTCGCCTGACCGGCAATCCGCGCAATTTCAATATGGAACTGCCCAGATGGTGCTGTCAGACGAATGCGAACCAGTCTCGACAAGGACGATGAAGCCGCCCTTTATGCCGCACCGAGTTGACGCCACTCTGCAAGAGCGACGGCGCGGTTAAGCTTGAAGTTTTCTCGGGAGTAGAGATGTCTTTCCTGGTTGAAATGGTTGTGAACGGAGGCGTGGACGGAGACGAACTTTTGCAAGGTTCGCGTTCGTCGGAAGCGAAGCATTGCCCGTTCTCTTCGTCGAAATGGTAAGTGTGAATTCTCGGCGCGATTGTTCATCCAGCGACCTGTCTCCTGGCGATCTGCATTGCCGATGACCTTCATCGCGGCGCCGTAAGACCGCAGAAGATCAGTCACGATGACATGGGGTCGACCATATCGTTTCATTGATTTCCTGAGGAATTTCAGCGCCGCCTTGCCATCCCGGCGCTTGATAACATAGCTTTCCAGCACCTCGCCCTCGTGATCCACGGCTCGCCAAAGATAATGGGTCTCGCCGTTGATCCTCACAAAAACTTCGTCCAAATGCCATTGCCAATTCGAATGAGCACGCATCCGACCGACCCGTTTCCTTCGGATCTCCGCGGCGAACAACGGGCCGAACCGGTTCCACCAGAACCGCACCGTCTCATGGCTAATTTCAATACCGCGCTCATGCAGCAGATCCTCCACATTCCGGAGTGACAGAGGGTGCCGAACGTAAAGCATCACCGCCAAGCGGATGATCTGCGGGCTCGTCTTGAAGTACTTGAATGGGTCACGTTTTGTCATCCGGAGACGCTAAGTGTGCCACTTGCACACTTCAACCGAGTTTTCTTCTGACAGTGCCCTCCATCTTTCCAAAAAGATTAAAGTGTTGCGTCCACCGGTTGAAACCACCGCGGATAGCGGTCGTTCGCTGCGGGTTGGACCAAGGTCTGCTAAGCGAAGGTTCCAGCCGTTGCGAAAGAGATGCCATGCAGGCGCTTCCGGCAATTTCTATCGCCCAACACACCTTAGCTTCTCGACAGGGTTTTGGCAGGCAAAGCCTTTCAATTTATGGTTCCCAAGCAGCAGTTTTAGAATATCCGACTGATATATTGATTTCCCTGCTGTGTAAGGGCGGACATCGGACGTTCACTGCGGATGCGAAGCAGTTTCAAGTACCTTGGCAATGCCGACGTTCACATTGATCGAGAAGCCGAACGCCTATCAATTTCCCTTATAAAGAATGCCGCGCATCGATGACAAACGATTCAAATGATCTTTCGCCGATCCCTACTTTCAAATTGAGCTCAAAAATGATGCCAAATTCTTTTCCCAATCGAGCCGCAGCTTCCCGCTCCTGTTTCGCGAAACCTTCCCGATGGTGATAGCAATCAAATGCCTAGTGTCCTCGATAATCAGCGGTACCATCTGCGAGAAACTCTTGCGCGTCTTTCTAACACCGACATGCCCGTCGCGTGGGTTGTGTTGAAAATCAGTACTTAATGGCTATATCGCTGGCTTTCGCCAAAATGGGCGCGATTTTTGGCGTTGCAGCTAAGACAGAACCACCCTTTCGTAAATCTCCAGTGAGACAAGTGCCCGCTATCACTCCACCTGCTTCACGCACCATGAGCAATCCTGCGAGGCAATCCCAAGCGTTCATATGTAGTTCTACATAACCGTCTGAGCGGCCGTCGGCTACATATGCAAGCCCTAGTGCTCCTGATGATGCCCGCCGAGCATTGGCCCCCGCCGACAAAACTGCCGCCAAAATATTGAGATAGCCTAGGTTAGGCAAACGGTTTGACCAGCCAACTTCCACGCTTGTTGAGTCAATGTCCTCAACATCTGAAACACGGACCACGTCTCCGTTACGAGTTGTCCCAGCTCCCTTGCGCGAGACATACAATTCGTCAAACGGCGGATTAAAAATCAGACCCAATTCAATTTCATTATTTGATACAAATGCGATGGCGATACAATAATGCGGAATTCCTCGTGCAAAATTGGCCGTCCCGTCTATCGGATCTACAACCCAATAGTTTTCTTCACCTATGCCACCGGTCTCTTCTCCAAAAAAACCGTCATTTGGGAACTTTGTTAGCAACGCGGATTTGATGTATTCTTCGACCGCTAGGTCAGTTTCTGTCAAAAAATCCTGCGGACCTTTCATCATTATTTTTTGCTGTGACTGTGCAGCAAACCCTTTTTGCGCGAGCTTACCTGCGCGTCGAATGAGTTCCACAGCAAAGGTGGCTCGCACACCAATTTCGTTTGCATCACCAGTTTTGAAATTTGACATATTCATGTTACTCACTAGAAAAAGGCTGATGGCTTTATTTCTTCCATTTCCGCGAAGGTGAACCAAAGTCGACAAAACTTCAAGAAATTCTAATAGTCGCCCTACGTCTTTTCCTAAAACTAACATTCTGAAGGTATAGGCTATTCAAATCTTCTGCATATGTCTGTTACTCGCCGAAAAGAACATTCCCGCTACGATAAGCGGGCGGACAATTACTCGTTCCTAGGATTTCGAAACAAATCAATGTGGTGCTATAAGACTGATACCACTAATATTTTTTGCGTAGATTGCGCACTCAAAATTACACAATTCGGCAAATGGACCAACACATATTGTCTTAATTCCTGCCGATATAGAAGAAATTAACCCGGCCGAAGAGTCCTCAAAAGCGATAGCTCTTTCAGCGGGCACCCCTAGTCTGCGAAGTGTCTCCACGAATGGGAATTTATCGGGCTTTCCTATTGCCAAAAACTCAGAAGATACGACCTCGGTAATACACGACCCGATGTTTAATAATTGGACGCATTTTTGAATTGCTTTTTCTGGTGCAGATGAGCAAATCGCTGTGGCAAACCCATTTCTGGAGAATTCCCTGACCAAATCAGAAGCCCCAGGGATCTCGGATACGTTAAATTCGTAATTAGCCAGCGCGCGCTCAACAATATCCTTTTCAACCAACTGAACGTTGACTGGGGCAATCACTTCCGTCACAAAATCTGCAACACTACGGCCCACATAGGCCAATAAGATTGGCTCGCTGACATCTACGTTCTCGCGATTGGCAATGTATTTCTTGGCCTCGGCCCAAACGGGTTCGCTCTCTACCAGTGTGCCATCCAGATCAAAAATCACGGCGTCGATATCTTTCAGGTCGAGCTGTTGGGTTTGATAACGCAATAACATCGTATTAACTGACCGGCAGCAAAACTGGGCCGGTTTCTGAGAACCCAACAGTAATTTCTTGTCCGATCGAAAGCGGGTTATCTACTTCGTCTTGCACTGCAAACATCGTCGAAAACCCTGAATCTAGTGTGTACTCCATTCGGCTGCCAACATAAGTCGCCTTGTTAACAACCGCTTTAAAACCACGCGCGGCACCAATCACCAGCCGAGAGGGTCGAATAGCAATGATTGCAGCGCCTTGGGAGACGCCTCTCGCGGGCAAAGTTGTTTGAAAATCACCCAGTGTTACATGCGCCGCATCACCATTTACAGCAGTGACTTCGCAAGGCAGCAAATTAGCCTCACCAATAAAATCTGCCACGAACGTATCGGCCGGCGTGTCATATAATTGTCGAGGCGTTCCCATCTGCGCAATTGATGCGTTGCGCATCACAACAATTTCATCTGAAACTGCCAGCGCTTCTTCTTGATCATGGGTCACGTAAACCACTGTGAGGCCGAGGTTTTGTTGAATCTCTCGAATTTCTTCGCGCACTTGGCGCCGCAACTTTGCATCCAAATTCGAAAGCGGTTCGTCAAACAACAAAACTTGAGGTTCCAACACCAGCGCGCGTGCCACTGCCACCCTTTGCTGTTGGCCACCAGATAGCGCGCTTGGCAACCGATCACCATAACCAGTCAGCCCCACAAGGTCCAAGCCAGCATGGGCACGTTCACGCGTTTCTGACTTATTAAACCCTGAAAACCCTAGGCCATATGAGACGTTCTCTAGCACCGTCATATGCGGAAATAACGCGTAGGACTGGAAAACCATCGACACATCACGGTCGGTTGCGGGCAAAGTAGTGACGTCTTTACCGCCAATAAAAATCTTGCCTTTGGTTGCCATTTCAAGTCCCGCAACCATTCGCAATGTTGTCGTTTTTCCGCAACCAGATGGCCCGAGCAAGGTGACCAGTTTTCCGGCCTCAATCTCTAGGTTGATATTGTCAATTGCCTTTACATCGCTGCCATACATCTTCGTGACGTTGCGAAAACTAACGGTTGCAGCTTTGCTATTTATATCAGTCATAATTTATCCTTTGCAGCGCTTCCACGCCGCCCAATTTTTGTTCGCCCGACCAACAATTGCAAAATGCCCACTGCCGACAGCATTACGAAAATCAACGTTGTGGAATAGGCAATCGCTAGCCCATAGTCATTGTTTTCGACTCGCCCGATGATATAGCTCGTTGCCATGTCGTATTTCGCTGACACAAGAAATATCACCGCAGAAATAGCCGTCATCGCCCGCACAAAACTGTAGACCAGCGCCGCCAATATGGCGGGTTTTAGCAAGGGTAGGATAACCTTTCTGAAAGTTTGCCAACTGTTGGCACCCAACGTCAGTGAGGATTCGTCCAGCGACTTATCTAGTTGAGACATAGACGCGATACCCGCCCGCACACCAACAGGCATGTTGCGGAAGACGAAACTGATGACCAAAATAACACCCGTTCCTGTTAATTCTATCGGCGGAACATTAAAGGCCAGAATATAACTGACACCAATTACAGTGCCGGGAATGGCAAAGGATAGCATGGTGCCAAATTCAAACGCGTTTTTCCCTCGGAAATTTTGACGTGTCAGCAGATAAGCTGTGATCAATCCAACCGCTGCTGTTAACGGTGCAGCAATAGTGGCGATCTGAATTGTTGTCCAAAAACTATCCCATGCAGACCCAGTCCATTGCCAGCCTTTGTCTGTGATACGCACTGAAAACGCTGTAACGTAATGTTTGATTGTCAGAGTATTATCGACACCCCAAAGTTTTACCAAGCTTCCGTAAATGATCATGCCGTAAATGATCAGGGTGAACGCGCTCCAAAGCGCGGCAATTGCCAAAACTGGTATGGCCAACCCGCGAGGCATCAAAGGATGCACGCCACTGTCGCCTTTGCCCGAAACCGTTGTATATGACTTTTTGCCAAGCCATTTTCGCTGGGCATAAAACGCAGTTAACGTAAAGCCAAGCAATACAATCGCCAGTACTGCTGCGCGACCTTGGTCATATTGCGCGCCGACTATGGCAAAGAAAATCTCAGTGGACAAAACGTCATAATTGCCCCCTAAAATTAGTGGATTGCCAAAATCAGCCATGCTTTCGATAAATCCGAGCAAAAACGCATTCGCCAAACCTGGTCGCATCAGCGGTAGTGACACTGTTCGAAACACCTGCCAGCGCGAGGCACGCAACGTTTGAGCGGCTTCTTCCATTGATGGGCTAACGCCCTCGACAACGCCAATAAGTACTAGGAAAGCAATAGGCGTATAGGCCAGAACCTGCGCAATCATCACGCCAGGCAAGCCATATAACCAGCGGGTTGGTTGCAGGCCGAACAACTCACTTAAAAACTCTGTAACGGCCCCAGACAAGCCAAACATAAGAATAAGCGCAAGCCCAATGACAAATGGCGGTGTGATGATCGGCAAAATTGTCAATGCACGCACCGCACGGCGGTATTTAAAGCCTGACCGCGTGACAACCAGCGCAAAAGTCAGCCCCAGAATGGTGGTCAAAAAGCCAACGCAAACCGCCAAAAATAAGGAGTTCCACGCGACACCACAGCGACCTGGTCCCGACAGGCAACTAAGTCCCCACAATCGGTCATCAAAGAATTTTCCGGCGAAAACCATAAACGAATAGGATCCGTCTTCGGTAATAAATGCCGACATCAACATGTTGACGATCGGAAAAAAAACAAACGCGCCAACAATTGCGATGACAAACCCAATGGCGCTGACCACAAATACATCGCCATTTATAGCGCCACGCGCTGCAATGCCTTGGGTTAATAGAAATAGGAATGAACTGGCAAGAAATAGTCCTCCATATCCCATGCCGAATTGGCGCCCGTCCAGCTTACCAAATAAGGCCGTTAGCCAGTCATAATTCCAGCCACGAATACCAATGCTAAAACCTTGAATGATAAGCCAACTAAAACCAATCACCCCCGTTAGGATCAATATTTTTGCATAAAGCGGATCACTTTTTGGCCGATTAAGAACAAAGAGTGGCATGACCAGCGGAATTAGCAGCGGTGCAAGCCACAGCTTCTCACCTTGACCAATTAAAAATATCGCGGGTGCATAATTTTTATCAAAAGGATAGCCGTCAACCAGCCATTGGCCAGAGAATAACCCACCATCTATCAAATACCATGGTAACAATAGAAAACCGGCCCAGCCGACCAAAATCCATAAGAGAAGGACCGGCTGGGAAAGCGTTTTGGTTGACGTTGCCACGATTTATTGAGGTAAAGTTGAGATGTCTTCATCCCACTTAGACAACAAACGACGGCGCTCGTCAGATGAACCGTACAAGGTGAAATCATAGTCAATCAACTTGATATCCTCCATGTTAGGCGCTGCTGGAGATGTTTCCGAACCAGAATTTGACGGCACTTGGAACGCGTTGACTTGCAAAGCAAGATTCTGCGCATCTGTTGTCAAAGCCCAGTCATAAAAAGCTTTTGCGCTGTCTTCATTGCGTGCACCGTCGATTATCGACATCGATCCAATCTCAAAACCCGTGCCTTCACAAGGCGCTACAACAGCAATTGGGAAGCCAGCCACAGCCTGTTTTACGGCGTCATGCATGAACACGATGCCAACAGTGGATTCACCACGAGCAGCGGCTTTTATGGGGGCAGAGCCCGATTTGGTGTACTGGTTTATATTCGCGTGAAGGCCAGCCATGAATTCAAAGCCCTTCTCTTCACCAAACAACTGAACGATTGTCGCAAGCGTAGTATACGCGGTGCCCGATGAATTCGGATTTGCCATTTGAACATGACCATCAAAGGATGGATCAAGTAAATCAGCCCAGCAAGTAGGTGCCTCAAGACCCGCAGCTTCCAGCAATTCAGTGTTATAGCCATACCCAAGCGCACCAGAATAAATACCGATTGTGCGGTTACCAGAGCTTTCTGCCTGTGAGATTGCCCAAGGATGAAGTTGATCGCGCATTGGCGACAGATATTCCATGGTTAGGTCTTCTTCTGCAGCTTGAAGATGTGGGTCACCCGTGCCACCCCACCAAACGTCACCGCGCGGGTTAGCCGATTCCGCTTTGATCTGGGCGAATGTTTCTCCAGAACTCTTACGGGTCATGTTGACCTCAATGCCAGAGGTTTCTTCAAAGCTGTTGGCAACCAACTGGCACCAATCTTCTTGTGCAGAGCAATACAATGTCAGGCTGGCAGCATTTGCCACTCCCGTTGCTGCGACCAGCGTAAATGCTGATGAGGCAAGTAGTTTGTTAAATGTAGTCATTTCTTCCTCCAAGGTTTGATCCACCTTTGCGGCGGTTTTTATTTTTGTTTTTAGTTACCGTATGGTTAAAAAAATTTGTACGCAACGAATTCGTAAGCGTTGTTAAAAACAAGCGCAGTCAGTTGGACACCTATCATCGAAGTCCCCTTTGCCAAAAGGCCATGCATTGGCCAGAGATTGGCACAACCTGATTTTAGGAAAGCAGGAGCCGAGAAGATTAGTTGGGATGTCGAGATCTACGTCCTTGGGGAGTGGGACGATAAAGGCAGTGGACAAGCAGATGACAGTTGAGCAACAGTATTTCATGGCAATTTATTTTATTAGGCACGGTCAATCTGAGTTCAACGCTACATTCAAGGGTATTGATGATCCGATGATTTTTGATGCACCGCTTACAAAGTTTGGATTGGCACAAGCAAAGACGGCTCGTGACAAAGCCTCTAGATTGGGAATTACCCGCGTAATAACATCGCCATTCACTCGCGCAATACAAACCGCACAAACGATTTTTGGAGGTATTTCTCCTATTGAAGTTCAACATGGCCACCATGAATTGCTATTACATAGTTGCGATATTGGGCGGCATCCACACGAGCTAAAAGTAGACTTTCCAAATCTTTCATTTGATCATTTGCCGCGGTCTTGGTGGTATGAAAACAATAATTCCGTCCTGGATATTGTAAAAGAACCAATTGAATCGTTTCAAAAACGCATTTCTAGATTTGTCGCTGATTTGAACAAAATTGACAATGAAACTATCGCAATCGTTGGGCACGGAAATGCTTTTAAGGAGATTATTGGCTTTGCGCTGAACAATTGCCAGATACATCAGTTTCGATAGGGAATACTTGCTAGGTGCTATCGGCCGCTTTGTGCGGCAAACTAACGATCCCGCAGAAAAATTGCGCGCCGCACGAATGTCCGCAATGACGGGCCGCACTGCAGCATTCTGAGGTGGACGTGAACGGCAGCTAAGGGCCGTTCACGTCAGTTAATCGGGGGCAGTTTCGGTGCTTTTGTGTTATCGCAGCATTCGACACTATGGGCGGCGATCTCAACGGGTCAACGCAACACACTCTGCGAACTTCTCTGCTGGCGTTTGATATTGCAAGGTCTTGCGAGGGCGTTCGTTGAGTTGCCTTGCGATTGCACTGAGCTTTGCTTGGGAATGGACCGATAAGTCGGT
>NZ_JBGFCD010000024.1:0-40349 GCF_041205405.1 Falsihalocynthiibacter sp. S25ZX9 | reverse complement strand
TTAAGGGGAAAATATTGGTGCGGTCGAGAAGCAACGTTTTACTAATAATTTCATTTGGTTGCAAATAAATTTCGTGAAAAATTCGTAATTTCGTTTGGTGAAATTATTTTGAAATGAACGAATTTCAATCTTACCCCGCAATGAAACTTTCTCGCTGTTTAGCTATCTATTGGCTCCAGTCTTAATTTTCATCAATGTCGGCGAAGGTTCTGCGCTGCAGCGTTTTAGCATGGTGTGAATGTCTGGATCGGGCCGTTCGCGACATCTATGCTAGAGCTAGGCTCGAGACCTTTATGCGACCGCAGCATTTGTCACTAAGGGCGGGAAGTGTGAATTCGCTGCTGTCGCTAACCTATTGGGTGCAACTTTTGGAAGCGGACCTTCAACGGGCAGCGAAAATACGTTTCTGTTCTGCGCAGCAGAAGTAGGCTCAGACCCAAGGTAGACGTTCAGAATGGCGCGACGAATGCAGCTCGCCATTCTTTCAAACATCAATCAAGCTTCTCAAAATCGGGGAGTTTCCAACCGCTTTCATACCAGCCTTCACTCGGCCCATAGAGGCGGAACAGGATGAACCAATCTTCACCTGTCGGAATCCAGTTGGCCTCTTTTCCATCCGGTGCCTTGGGCGCAAAGTAGACGTCAACTGACCCATCATCATTCTGGATCATGTTTTCCATGTTTGGAGAAGCAAGACCGACACGTTCCGCATTTTGGATGAAGCCTTTGGTCTTCATGCTATAGACGATTACCGACCAGAAATCTTCAGCCGGAGTGTCAGCGGGAACGTTCAGACGATAGGTGTCTTTCCCGTTCAGCAATTCGCCTCTCGAGTCTCGCAATCCTGAAATGTAATAGGTGCCGCCTCCCAGTTTCTTTGGCAGATAGGTCACGTAGAAATACGCGTAGGCCCGCTTGTCGATCATCAGGCCTGTCTGGTCGATGAAGGGCAATCCGATCTTGGCCTGCTCCAGTGGAATGTTGAATGTGCCGTGCTGGCGGTCATCCCAAAGTCGTTTGAGACTGCCACCCTCAGTCACGAACCAATGCTGCATGTAGTCATATGCGCATTGAAGTCCTTCAAGCATGGCTTCCTTGGTTTCTTCGCTGGGGTTGAACGGCTCTCCCGGGACGATGCCGATTGATGCCAGACGGCCGGTCATGGCGTAGTCGCGTTCAAGCGGCAATTCGCGCTGCATCGCCGTGTTGAGGTCCGTGAAAAAGGTGTAGTCGTAAACCGGCAGTGTATTTACCGGGTTCTCGTAGACATCAATGTATGGCCAGATCGCGCTTGGGTCGGAGAGAGGATAAACCTTGACGCCTTTTGAATAGGTGGATTGATCCGCCATCTGCCCGCCATTGATTGCGACTGGCCGAAATGCGAAATGCGCGGCGGCAGTGTCTGATTGCACGACAAAATATCCTTCGGTCGGCAATTCGCCCTCGTAGCCCGGCGGAACGATCAGATAACGACCACCCTTACCCGCATCATCGCCCGACGGCCCTACGTCCACAAGAGGACGTTGCCACGCATTAAGAACGGAGCCGAAAAGCTGCGCTTTATCGCCGATGGCTGGCACCTCGATCACATGCGGTTCGCCGTTCATGGGCATAGCCGCAAAAACATAAGGCGTTACATCGTTGGCCGTTAGCATCCCATGGCGCGAGTCCATTGGTGCGGTCATGAAGGCTATCGTACCCGGTTCTGCACCTGCGTCTCGTTTAATCGCAAGCTCAAGGTCGTAGATTGCGACCGCAGGCAGCCCCCATATTGCAAGTTCGCAAGTCCGGCGGACGAACATATCGCGCTCGACCTGCGTCATCTCTGCCCTCGCTGGGAGCGACGCAGAGCCAATGCAAACTGCTGCCGCAAGTAAATGAATTAAACGCATACTCAGTCTCCTAGAAATGTTGATCTGCAAGGTTTAGTGGAGGTTAGCCCAGAAACTTTGGTTTTCCAAATGGCGAACCGCGCGGCTTACAACCGCATTGTCCCGCTCTGCTGACCTTGCATCGATCCAAATGCTGCAATTTGCTCGAATGTCCGATCTGGCGAAGCTGCGTCGCAGCGTTTGTCACAAGCACCAGAGTCCGCAATGGGCCGTTCGCGACAACTGCACTAAGAGTTGTTTCGGAGTTTTTATGCAAACGCAGCATTCGTCACTAAGGGCGGAGAGCCGACGTTCGCTGCGGTTTGCACAGAGGTCTGCTATGCGGACAAATCGCCATTTCGCTGCGGTCGCTATGAAGGTCTGCTTTGCTCACTTCGAGGCGGCGTGACTTGGTCGAAATATCTTGCCACTCTACTCGATGATCTGGAATGCATAACGAAGAACGGTTGCGATAGTGGCGTTATCAACCCCTTCTTTTTGCATCCGCATCGCCCCACCGTTTTGAGCATCGAAGTAGAGCGCCGCAGCGTCGGTTGGCATTTTAGCACTGCACTCCCCTTTGGATTTGGCGGTCTCGATCCAAGCCATATAGGTATCCAACACTTCATGGCGAAGCTGATCCACGCGTTCACCTGTAGCTGACCCGAGGCTATCGCGCTGCGCACGCATCGCGACGAACAGGCAACCCGACGGCATCCCCAGCGCCTCGCGGTCTTGCGTTGTGAACGCGACCAAGGCGGCCTTCGCAGCCGCGAAGCTCTGATCTCGTTTTAGAATGTCGAACAACGGCAACAGGGCCAAGCTGCGGTAAGCCTCAAGCGCGGCACGTTTCAAGCCATCATCGCTCCCAAACTCGCGGTAGATTCCGGGTTTTGAAGCGCCTGTCAATTTGCCAATCTCGCCGATGGAGACGTCGGTCGGGCTGAGATCCCAATACTGCATCAATGCAGTCTGTAGAACGTGTTCGCGGTCCAGAGTCTTTGGCCGCCCTCGTTTTTCTGCTTTTTTCATTACGGACTCCAAGGTATTTTAAATTGACTCGCACTTATCGTACCCATAGATACGAAATAAATATTGAAAACGCCATATACCCTACTGGAGTCAAAAAAAGATGCCAAAAAAACCGATTGGAATGCTGGGCCGCATGAACGCGGCAAGCTTGATGATGATGACGCCCGAGTTCTTCAAAGTGCGGCGTCTGCGTACGAAAGGGGCCGCAAAAATAAGCGAGGCCCCAGCGCGTTTTGCAATGAAGCCAGAACGTATGACCTTAGACGGTGTGGACATCCGCTTTGCGAGGGCTGGCAATCCGAAAGGTCCAACAGTGCTTCTTCTGAGCCCACTTCCGCAGAGCATCTTATGTTATGATAAGGTTTGGGACGCTCTTGCGGCTGACACTTATTTGATCGCGCTCGACCTGCCGGGCTTTGGCCGCAGCGCAGGTGACATGAGCTTTATGACCTTCGAGGCGCAAAGCGCATTCCTCGAAAAATTTGTCTTTGAAATGGGTCTGACGGACATTCATATTGTTGCTCCTGATATCGCGATGCCAGTGGCGCTGCATTATGTCATTCACCGTGATCATAAGGCGGCAAGCATTCTGGTCGGGGATGGACCGGGCATTCTGCCTTCGGACAACGGTAGCCTTGTCACCAAGATCATTCATTCCGGATTTTGGCGATCGATGGTGAAAATGACCGGCGCGCGCGCATTCATTGCTGGTGCCATCCAGCTTGGGTATTTGCACTACAGCCCATCAGCAGAGGAAGTCGCAGATTATGTAGCTTCCTACAGCGGGCGGATCGGTCAGGTTTGCTCATGGTTCAAGCATTACCCGGAAGGCTCCAAAGCTATTGATCCCCATCTGGATACACTCGATGTGCCGGTCCACGTTTTTTGGGGTGATCAAGACGCTTTCCTGACAACCGACAATGCAGAACGATTGCACAAACGGCTTCCCAAAAGTGCCTTGACCATTTTTGAAAACTGCGGCCATTTCTGTTACCAGGATAAGGGCCAGGAATTTACCCAACTGGTCCAAAACTGGATCACGGGTGGGTATCATTTGGGCGATTCGCATGGCTGATGTCTTTTACGTCTCGATCACTGGATTGCAGCTGAAAAGAGTGTGGCATGCGCCGACGTTCTGGCGTCATGCAGCCGCATCGATGTCGCAAGCAAAGTCAGCGGATGGATGCCTCTCGGCAGATGCACGCACAATCAATGGCGTTCATCACACTATAACTGTTTGGACTTCTCGCAAGGCAATGCTGGCCTACCTTTCAGAGGGTGCACACCTCAAGGCAATGAAGGCGTTCAAATCGTTTGCGACCGGTAAAGTGTATGGCTTTGAAACAGCAACGGTTCCCGAATGGGCAATAGCCCATACCCTCTGGCTCGAGAAAGGCCGGCAAGTCTGACGCGACGTCTCAGCGCTCAAGAAGCATGATGCATAAAGAGCAAGACCGACCTTTTTACACTGCGCGGCATCGGTCACTCTCCGCTGTCGTTCAATGCACCGCGCTTAGTGGTCCACTGGCGGTCGTTTTCTGCGATCTATGCGTAATATGCGAAGGGCCGCTTTGGAGCGTTGGTAGGACTTGCATCAAGTGAGTTGGTTAATTTGTCGCTTTCTCGTCGTATGCGTGCCGCGCAGAATCAATCATGGCGAGATTTTCCAGTGCCCAATAGCCCAAGGCACTGACGGGCTCTCGGAATGACTGACCCATATCAGTTAGATTGTATTCAACTTTTGGCGGGATTGTTGGGTGATAGGTTCGGTTCACAAGGCCGTCGCGTTCCAACTCTTTGAGGGTCAGGCTGAGCATCCGTTGCGAGATGCCCAGGTTGCGCTTGAGTTCATTAAACCGCAGCGTCCCGTATTCGGCCAAGGAGATCACGACAAGCACGCTCCACCGATCGCCAACACGCGACAGCACTTCGTTGATGCGTTTGCAATCCGGGCATTGTTTGTCGTCCAGCATGGCGGTTCCTTTTTTGTGACCGAGGTTCAGAAATGTGCCTTCTTGCAACATCATTTAGTACTCAATAGATAGTCGGTTACGAATATATACTGCCCTAATGGGGCGCTGACAATAGGATCAAGCATATGACCGCGAAACCACTCAACGATCTTTTGAACTGGCGCTACGCCACAAAGAAGATGGACCCGTCCAAAGATGTCCCGCAGGGCAAGGTTGATGCGATTATCGAGGCGATCCGCATGTCCCCAACATCCAGTGGTACGCAACCGTTCGAGTTGCTTGTTGTGACCAATCCGGACATTCGCAGCAAGATTGCTGAGGCTGCTGGCGGGCAAGTGCAGATCACTGATGGATCGCATCTGTTGGTCTTTGCGGCTTGGGATAATTACACGGCCGAACGGATCGACAACGTCGTCGACCTCAATGTAGCGGCACGTGGCGACCTACCGATGCTGCACGCCTATTACGACAATCTGAAGTCCAATTACCTGCCTCGTGAGGCGGAGGTCAATTACGCCCATGCCGCGCGCCAAGCCTACATCGCATTGGGTATTGCACTGGTCGCCGCCGCCGAGCAAGAGGTCGACAGCACGCCGATGGAAGGCTTTGATCCCGATGCCGTGGACAAAATCCTTGGCCTGAAAGAGCGCGGTTTGCGGTCAGTTGTGTTGCTGCCTCTAGGCTACCGCGACGAGGGCAGTGATTGGTTGCTGCCAATGGGCAAAGTACGCAAGTCCCGCGACACCATCGTCACTGAGGTCAACTGATATGAGCATTCTTCGCAAGCTTTTCCGTGCGACACCGATACCCACAACCGATGGTGCGTTCAGCCCGTCCCCTTTGGCAATCAAACTGGGCACATCGACTACCACGGATTACGATGGTGGGGCTTATGCCAAACCTTATGTGGGCCCCAAAAATCGCGTGCTGATGATCTGCACCGAAGAACGCAACATGACGATGGCCAACGGCAAAAAGTTCTCTACGGGCAACCATCCAGTCGAGATGGGCTTGCCTATGCTTCATCTCATGAACGCGGGTTTTGAAATTGATATTGTGACGCCAACCGGCGCGCCTGTCGCGATCGAGGAATGGGCAATGCCTGCGGATGATGCAGACGTGAAAAGGCTTTATCGCGATCATGCAGATGCCTTTGCGAACCCTGGCAGCCTTGCGGATTTTGTTGCACACAATATGAATGATGAGGCACCTTATGCTGCGGTCTACATCCCCGGAGGCCATGGTGCTATGCTCGGGCTGCCCGACAATAAGGACGTCGGGAAAGTGCTGCACTGGGCGCATGAACGGGGCCTGTTCACACTGGCTCTTTGTCACGGCCCTGCCGCGTTATTGTCCGCGAAGACAAAAAAAGGGTTCTTGTATGAAGGATACAAGATGACTGTGTTCCCAGATTCGGTCGACAAACAAACTCCCATGATCGGCTACTTGCCAGGCCCGATGCCGTGGTGGGTGTGTGAGAAGTTGACTGCTCTGGGCGTGCAGATCACCAACACGAAAGCCGATGCGTCATGCCATATTGATCGTCGTCTGATTACGGGCGCGAGCCCCAAGGCCGCAAATGCTTTTGGTCGACTGGCTTCAGAAACACTGCTGAAATAAATGCTCAAGCTAGAAATTGATCGCAAGGCAACTCAACGAACGCCCTCGCAAGACCTTGCAATATCAAACGCCAGCAGAGAAGTTCGCAGAGTGTGTTGCGTCGACCGGTTGAGATCGCCGCCGTTTGCGGACATGGTCAGGTTGACCGAGAACTGGACTTTCGCTGCGAACTTAATGCGATGAACACTGGGGCGGCCGTGGCCGCCCCAGTGTTCTAAATCAAAGTTGTTTCTACCTTTCTATTTGAAATGATCAACTCCCTGGCCTGCGTGGAGCCTGACGTGGCGATTGAGTAGGTCAATTGCACCTCCTCAAAATAGAACCCCGCAAACACTTCCCGAATTTCTGGCGTGTCATTGATCGACAGCAGAAACGCGCCTTTGAGGTTTGAGAGAATTTCAGACATGCGCGCGAAGTCGCTGCGCTCAAACATGTTCTTGCCGTAGTCCTTCTCACCACCAACCCCAACCAGATCGCCGCATGACCCACAAACCTCAAACACCAGATTTGACATTAACTCCATGTGGGAGATAATCAACTCGCAGACGGCCTAGCGTACAATTACACTTTGGATATAGACGATGACGACATAGAAATTTTCACCAACGAGGACGGCGTAACCTCACCCAGACCACGATCACAAAAATAGGAGTGGAGAATGACTAAGAAAGACTTTTATTGGAACTTTAAAGTTACCGGTCTCATAGCGATAGCGACGGCTATTTCACTAGTCATGTGGCACACCCAATTAATAACAAACGAATTATACCCGCAGGTAGTATTGTTTATTTTTGGTCTATTTTTACTCTTCCGAGTAGTTATCCCCGTCGTTTTTACTTTTTTTTACAAATTTAGCTCAGAGAAGATGAAAGCGGGAACGATTAATCATCCCTTATCAATGTTTGTCATAATTGATTGGAAATAAAATGCCAGAAGGTGGTTTGTATGGCCAAATAGGGCCTTGGGGTTTGGCATTGGGTTGGGACAGCTTGAACGGCCCCACATTAAGTGCATTTCAAAGTATTTCAGCGGGAGTCAGCTAAAAATTGTGGATAGTGACGTTGCAGGGTACGAAACAGGTTGATGATCTCGCCATTAAAATCATTCATCACCTCGCATTGGGGTTGCAATATCCGGCGGAGGAACACGCCGCCCATTCCAACAAAGGGCTCGCAATAGGTCTTGTGAGGCAGGCGCTCAATCCGCTTGATCAGGGTTTTGTGCAGTTGTTTCTTTCCGCCAAGCCATGGGGCAACGGGTGCCGCTGCGGACACCTTAGTCATTGTGTTCATGATTGATTCTCAAATATTGGTCGCGCGCTCTCGCGAGAGTCGGGCGACGATATTCTTTATCGGATTGTCGGCGCGGTTTGTTTGAATATATGCCGCGTGGTGTTCGGTGCTGATACACCGAGCGCCCCCGCCCGTAGGCGCGGGTATCTCGTTTTGCGGTCGCTCTATAGAGGACCAACAATTGCAGTATGCTCGATCGCCCACTGCGCCAGCGCCCCATGCCGATCGGCGCAAGTGATCAAATCATTGCCAATTCGCCCTACCGCGATTTCCATTTGAGCTTGGCTCTTTGCACCTGGTGCGAGCCGTGGTTTTTCACAGGGCGCGAGCAGCTCGGCATCAGGCCTAGGGGCGCGCATCCCAGAGGGCGCGGATCCGCTGCACGCTGTCAGCATCAACAGCGCAGCGATCGGCCCCCATTGCTTCAATGGCTGCATATTCAAAATCCTCCTGAAGCGCTGTGCGTGCAGCGCGTTCCCTGTTGAGTTGGGCGGCGATACGGGATGTTTTTTCGGCAAGGTTGAACAACTCGCGGTTTTTGCGCTGTGTCGCCTCTAGCACGCCCATCAGCGCCTTTTGCCTACCGTGATCCCGCCCGACACCATAGGCGGCACCGAGTGCCGCCAAAAATGCCAGAAGGAGCCAAGGATTGACGATGCGCATCACCCCAGCCCAGAGAGGCACAGCTTGCGTTCGGCCCCGCGCCGGTTGCTCAAGCCACGGATCACCTTGCCACCCGCCCTGTTCCAACGCGGCAATTCATGGCAGGCCCCCAGCAGATCGCCCGCGTTCACTTTACGCACCAATGTGGAGCGACAGGCAGCACCGACACCGACGTTCCAGGACCAAGCCATCATCGCGACCTTTGTGTTGACGGGGATATCGATGGGCGACGTCAAACAGCGATCAAGCTGGCGCTCAAACTCGATGAGCCCCTCGGCCAGCATCTCCGCGCATTGCGCATCGGTGTAGTAATCCCCCTGCCCCACACCGCGCGTTTCGCCATGACACACCGTCCAGACTTTGCCGATATTGTCCCAATAGGCTTGGTTCTCTTTACCTTCCCAACCGCCGACAAAGCCAACAGCGCTCGCCAAAGCCACCGCACTGGCTGCAAGGATGCCCACGCCTTTTTTCTGGATCGCTCCGCCGCTGGCGCGCAGATACTCCGCCACCTTTTGGGCCAGCGCCTCCTGCTGCGTCACTCGCGCGCCTGAGACCCCCGCCGATAGCAACGCCGCGATCATCAGATATTGCCAGCTTTCCAGCCCGAGATCCTCCGGCGCAAAATACTCCCACGCCGCGCCCGCCGCCATCGCCACTGCGCCAATGATGGCCAAAATTGCCGACCATGCGCCGGTCAAAACCTGCTTCCATTCTGGTATCAATTTCATATTCTTACCTCGTTTCTGTTGTTTCAATTGGACTATTTGGGGAACACGCCAAGCGTCTTGAGCGCCGCATAGGCCGCGCCAACCACCGCAATCAGCGAGGCCACCGCTTTGAGCGACGACATCATCCGGCGCTGGGTGCGATAGGCGAGAATGATCTCTTTGAGCGTCGTGCCCTCTTGCACCAACCGCCGCAGATCATCGCGCGCGGGCTTGTCTTGAAAAATCTCCGCCAGAGAATGCAGCGCAAGACGCTCCAGTTCCGTAAATTGCGCCAAGTAGGTTTTAGTCGGGCTTTGGCCCCGCTGATCGCATAGGTCATCAGTCACATCGGCACTCCGTGTGTTCGGGCGCGCTCTAGCGCCAAGGTTGGTGTCAGGATTGGTTTGGGGGACTGGCCCCAGGCACGCCTAGAGCGTTTGCGCCTCGGCGACGGCCGTCGCGCTCTCGGCATAGGCCCAGTCGACGGCCTGCAGAACGTCATCGCATGTGGGGGCCGCCAGCATCCGCCGCTCGGCTTCCTGCCGGATGCCCTCGGTGCGCATCACCACCCAGTTTTCAAAGGCGACTTTTTGGCCAATCAGCGCCAGCTCGTCCGCCGTGGACATGCCGGAATATTTCACCGCCTGCTCCAAGGCCACTTGATCGGAGGCGCTCAGCGTGCCGGCAAGCGCGCGGTCATGGATCGCCCGTTTCAACAGCCATCTTTGGCGGGTTGTATCATCCGGATTGCCCAGAACCGCCCGCGCGACCGCTTCGCTTTCCCCATAAAGCGCCGTGATAAAGGTGGCACGGAAGTCATTGATATCCGGCGCAATCACAAAGCCTTCAGGCAGAGAAATCCCTTCCGGTACCGCCGTCACTTCAAGCGTTACCGTCACCGATCGCAAGGGCCACGCCTGTTTGAGCGTCACCTCATAAATCCCGGGCTGGGCAAAGACGACCCGAGGGGCTGTGACGTTAAAACGCCCGTTCACATGGGTCGATTTGATCTCCAGCTCCAATGGATTGAGCGCGTCGACATCGGGCAAAATCACGCCAAACCAGCGGATCGCGAGGTCCGGAGGTGCCGGACGCGGCACCGGCTTGCCGTTGACAAAATACCATTCCTCGTCGCCATATTCCAAGGGGATCATCGCGTGATTTGTCGGCAAGTTGGCCATCATAGCCGAGATCGCGTCGGCCTGTGTTTCCCCAACTTCCAGACTTCGGCCCGCCGCGATGTCGTAAATTGTGTACCGAATGTTATCCATCGGAAGTCCTCACTTTTTTGTCTGTGTGATTGCGAGATATCGCTGTTTTGCGGTTATGTAGGGACCGTAGCCCTCAACGGTGTAGGTGGTTGAACCGCCCGATGTGTTTCCATCCTCATGAACCACATGCACCGTCGCGCTTTGGAGCGTATTCGTTCCAGTGCCCGTTGGCGGAATGGTCACAGAAACCCCCGTGCGGATTTCCACGCCATCGCGCTTGATCTTGAAGGTTGCAATCCTTGCCGTCGGCCCAACCACACTCGTAATTGAACAGTTGAATTCAAGTAGGGACGTATAGCCCGCAACGCGGGTGATGGTTTTGGTGGCCACAGTGCTGTAGCTGCTGGCGATTCCTGCATCCCCAGAACTATAAGATCTCGCCGTCGTCGTGACCGCCGATCCCGCGATTTGCAGCGTATCCACGGCGAGATTGCCGATCTTGGCGGTGGTGATCGCAGCAGTCCCGATCTTGGCATTGGTAATGGCCGCGTTTGCAATATCTGCGGTTCCAATTGCGGCTGTCGCAAAGAGGCCATGTGCTGCCGTGATTGACCCGGTGACAATCTTTCCGCCGGTAATCATCGTCGTGCCACCGGCCGAATACGGCGTGGCTTGGCTCGCTGTAGCATGGGTTTTTACCAGTTGCGGCTTGTGCAGCATAACCCAGCTACCGGTCTGGCCGGATGTTGTGCCGTATTTAATCACCTGAATCGTCGCTGTGGCTGCGCCAGCGGGGGCTTGATCCTTTCCCCAATAGATCGGCCAGAGTTCAGGGTTCGTTGTGGAGGCGCCGTTGGTGCCTGCCCCCGCGTCAAAACTTGCCAGATGTGGGCTGTCACCAACCCACGATCCATCTGCATCCCGATACCGAAGGCGCAAGACCATTTTACAGGCAATAATTGCGGCTTTGATACTGACCTCAATCCATTCTCCCGCCTGTACGGGCACTCCGAATATTGGATCATTTCCATCAATATTACCTCGATACTCAAATACTGAATATCCCGCCGTATCTCCCGAACTCTGCGTCATACTGACCGTTGGATACCCAGCCCCCGTGTACCCCCAAGCTAATTCTCTCTTTTGGAATGTCGTATCAGCATGGCAGTCGCCGACCCCCCAAACGATCCAATCCGTTAATCCATCCGAAAAGTCGGTGTTGGATAGAAGGTTGCGGCCAAGGCCGACAACAAGCATGTCGGTGCCAACAGACCCCTCAAGCAGAATGTTGGCCGCCGAGATCCGTGCGACCGACACCGCCCCCGAGGGATCATCCGCCGCCACCAGCTCAAGCAGGGAATTTGACGATCCTGCTTGCACTCGAAACGTATAGGCCGCAGCCGCATAGCCGTTCAAATCGGCAATCGCCGTTGCCTGTGTGGCCACCGTCGCTTGAGTTGCCCCCGCCGTCGCGGAAACCGTGGAAATGCTGTTCGACAAAGCAGCATCGGCATTCGTGCGTGCCGTGCTTTCGGCCGCAACCGCAGCGCTAATTGAGGCGGGCACCTCCCCCAAACCTTCTTCAAAATCCGCAATCGCCTGCGTGAGATTAAATTGCACGTTGTCGGCTGCCGCATCCGCAGCGACTGCTGCAGCGGCCGCGTCCTCGGCGTCTTGCTGGGCTGCCGCCACATCCTCCTGAATTTCCTCCGCCAAATCGATATAGCCAAACCGCACGTCTGGCGTTGTGACCTTGAGCCAAGATGTCCAGGACACGGCACGCGCCGCATTTGGCACAAGACGCGCCGAGACCTCGTAAGCGGTATCGGGGAGAATGCCGGCAATAATGCGGGCGGCCCCCTCCTCAAAGTTGGGAAGGAGCAAAAGTTCAGTAGAGGCCGCCACTCCCTCAAGGCGCACCCGCACGTGCAGCGCCTCGATGTCGTCCAGACTGGTATCCCATGTCGCAAGGATTGCGGGGAGACGCCCTTGCGCGGTTCCATCAACCACCGAGTCCGGCGCAACTGCGAAATTCAGGACAGCTTGACTTGATGGCCGCACCAGAACAACTGGCGACGGGGTGACCGGCACATAGGAATTCGCGGCGGGCGGCGTGTAATCTTCGGGGTCCACCTCGCCAAGTTCGAGCGCGATCGACCCGTCATCCAAAAGGACGCGGCCGTTGATGATGAATTGCTTGGCGTCGTAGCTGTATTTTTCAGAGGTCCAAGCCAAAACCTCATTGTTGAGAACCGTGCTATAGGCGGGCGGCAAAAACAGCGTGTGGCGCCGGTTGCGCCGCGAGGCAGACAGCGCTTCGGCCATCAGCCTTTGCACTTGTTCACTATAGGGCACCATTTGCAGATCGACATTTGAGGTCAGGCGGCGGTTGCCGTCTTCAGCCTCAAAATTGGCATTGTAAAGCGGTGGCGCGGCCTTGGTGACATAGCCCTCGGAAGGTTCTGTATAGGTCGCAGTGATGCCATTCACGGTGTCGTGCAAGCGCCGAAAAGGGACAAAACTTTCCTCTTCAGTTGCCAAGATTTCGGCGTCGGTAAAACTGGCCACCGGCGCTTCTGGCTCACCGATGTGGGGATAATAAACGCCACCAATGTCGGCAATGCGGCCCGAACAGGTCATCAAGGCCGCTTCCAGCGCGGAGGCCGGTTCCGACGATACCCGCAGCTCTCCGCTGCACCGATACCGTGGCGCAAATCCGTTCAGGCCTTCCGTCGGCGTGCGGCATTTGTTGATTTCCGCAATCCATTTCGCGCTCGGCAAGCGCCCAGAACTCAGGCCGCGCGTGCCGTAAAACCACGTGCTGTTGTAGAAGATGCCGCGCAGAATATTATAGGCCTGCACAACGGGCAGATCATCGCCGTCGCCGCCCCAGGTCGTCGGGTCATTCCAACGCTGCGGCCCTGCCCCGCCTTGCGAGCTGTCCTTGGAAAGATCGTAAAACGGCGTTGAACTGAGAACGAAATGATAACTAGGCCAACCTGCCGAGAACAAGGCCGGCTTGCTGCGCGCGGTAATGACCGCATAGCACATGCCAACCCCAACGCGGGTTGCAGGATACGGCCGCTCAGGACTCGCATGGGCCACCAAAAGCGGATCGGCCGTCGTTTGCGTACCGTCATAATAATTGATCCAGAGATAGACGCCGGACGCATCTGAATATTCTTCAATCGGGTAGCCAAGATTGCCGTGCTTTGTATCCCCAACGGTTACTTTTTCGCCATCCACATAAAACTCGACCAATTGCGAATGCGGCAAATCGGAAAGGGCGATGACCCGCGTGTAATAGGCATTCGGCGTGGCTCCGGCATTGCCCCAAGTATTTCTGTAGACCAGCGAGCCATCAACCCGCGACTGCCCAAGAATGAACGACCTCGGAACATCCCCGCCAGACGACAATGCGCCGGTCACCCCGATCGCTGGCTGTTTTTTCTCCTTTGAGCCAAGCAGCGTATTCACCAGAACATTCACAGCAATACTGGCAATGGTTCTAATCAAAAACGCGCCGACAACTTCCAAGGTTAATCCCGCAAAGAAGGTGCCAATGGCAGCAACGGCGGCGGTGACAAATGGCATTATTTCAGACCCTTCAAATAGTGTGTTTCCATCGGGGTAAAACCGCGCCGACGGTAGAAACGATCAAGCCGGTGATCATTCAGGCTGGCCATCGCGACAAAGCGGCAGCCTCGAGAATTTGCCCAAGCTTCATACTGCGCAATCATTTGCAGCGATCTTAGGCTGCGAGCGTTCGGGCTGACCCACCACGCAACCTCCTGGGCAAAAAGCACAGGCGAAAAGGGCGATGATGAGGTGGCCGCCAGCAGCGCGCCCACAACCGCGCCGTCTTTTTCCAGCACCAGTGCAAGGCGCGTCGGGTCGGAAATAAACGTCCGCACCGTGTGTTCGGCATAAGACAGATCAAACGGGATATGAGCGCCGGTATGGGCTAGAAAATCACGACCCAGTTCTGCAATGGCTTCCCCCTCACATGGAAGCGCTTGGCGAATGACGGCCACGCTATGCGACCCCACTGTTTTGGCCCCAGAACAGCGACCAATCGCCAACGGTTGAAACATCGGCCAAGAAATCATCGGTGGCCGAGCGCAAGCGCTGGCTATCATCGGAGCGCGTATCTGGATTGGAGCGCGTCAATTCCTGCGTGAAGGACACGCATTTGGCAACTCCGGTGGTGTTGCCGGCATCGTCTTCGTCTTCTTCGACCTCATCGATGAAACCAAGAAAGCGCGGATCGGCGGGCCCCACCAAGCGACGGGTGGCGGGATCTAGAAACCCCCGATAAATCTCGACTTTTGCGCGCCTGAGATCATAGACCCGCAACAGGTCTTGGCCGAAAGCCTCCTCAGGCGGAATCGCGATCTCCAACTCTTGAATGGTCAAGTTGCTCACATCCGCCAAGGTAGAAATTGAAATCAGCGTGCCGACCCCGTGGAAAAAACGGATCTCGTTTGCATTGGTGTCCGGGTTGAAGATTTCAGCGGAAATGTCACCCGCATCTGACCAGAAGCCTTGCGCAACCTCCACGCCATCAGAATAGCGCGTCGCCGTCACCCAGAGAAAATCACGGGGGAAAAGGCGACGCTGTGCAATCGCCGCAAGGTTTGCAGCGCTCATTGAATTGGGCATATGGGGATCCTTAGATGACTTCGACGGCTTTAAAATTGACGGTCCCAAGGGCACGTCCCGCGTCGTTGGTTTCGACGGATTGTGGTTCCACTTGCATGAGAACCGTGGCCTTGGAAAAGCGCACATCGGCCCCGACACTCACAGAGATCGGCAGGTGCGGACGGATCTTAATGGTGAGGGCGCCGCCCACCGTGACAACGTCCTCGCGCACGACCGAGAAAAGGCGCCTGCCGCCGCCATCGGTTTCGATCGAAAGTCTGTCGCCGATTGAGGCGGTAAAGCCGTTCGCCAGACCGGACAGCGTCACCGCGTCATTGTTGACCCCGATAGACGCAATCACCCCGACGTCGCTAAAAGCGCCCCCGCTATGTTTGCGCGGTTGGAACCGGCGCGTGTCATAGGCCCAGAATGTGCCCATCGCCCCGTCCAACTCCAGCAGCTGCGATTCCGCTTGGACCAGATCATCGTGTCCAAGCATCACCGACCCGTAGGTCGCGATCCAGAACGGCGCGCCAAAATCGGACGTATAAGCGCGCCCGCCTTTGTCGCGCGACACCCGTTGATTTTGCTGAAGGGTGAAGCTTGTGGTCAGAAACGTATAGCCAAGCAACAGATCGGAAATCGGTGCCACAGTCATCTAACGACCCTCCCTGGTGCGCGGCAGATTTGAGATCACCTGTAGAACTTTGGGCTTAAAGCTGGCCTCCATCTTGGACATTTGCTTGGCCAGAAACTCTTTCATGCCGTTATCAACGCCGCGAAAATCATTGGCCATGGCGATCGAGACATTCATCCCGCCGCCGCCCATGGTCTCGCCCTTGCGCAACACCCGCTCGCCTGCTTCAAGGATCGCGGGAACCTCATTGGGTTTCAGACCCGCAATTCCGCCGTTGTGATAACGCGGGGCCCCAACAAACATCCTGGGCGATACTTGGCGCTTAGTCGTACCGGACCCCGCTATTCCGCCCGCATGATGCACCTCCGCCGAGAGGGACTCGCCAAAGCTGCCACCAATAGCCGAGCCCACTGATTTCAGGATGAAACTGACGCCTTCCTGCCGGACAATGTCGGCCAAAATCGCTTTAACAAGGGAGCCGAAGCCCTTCCATTCGTTGATGGAACTGGCAATGCGATCAGAAAGCGTATCAAACAGTGCGTCGGTTTTGTTTTTGCCGTCATCGAGCTCGTTCTTCATTCGATCGAGCGCATCGGTAAGGGCCGCAACCGAAATATGTTCCGCGCCATAGGTAGCCACCAATTGACGCCTAATCTCAACCGTCTTGGCAATGGTTTGCGCGCGGCGCTCCTCGGCTGTCATCATGCTTTCGATCGCGCTGATGGCCTCCTTTTCCAGCGTCTTGAGCGGTGATGTCGCCCCGCCTCCACCCTCTTTTTTGGGCGTGAAGATCGCCGAAATCAGCCCCTGTGTTTCGGACAGTTCGAGATTGAGCTCGAGAGTTTTCGTATAGGCCGCCGCGATCTGATCCGGCGTGGCGCCAGCTTTCACCAGCGTGATTGATTGTTGTTGCGCATCCCCGACCGCACTTACTTTGTCCTGGTTCGCCCCCGCCTGTGCCGCGCTCAATTGCGCCCGCGCGACCGACAGGCGATCACCCAGATTTAGGTGCACGCTGCTCACTGCAGAAAGTGCCTGATTGAGCTGTGTCGCCGCCGTGGTCAGACTGTCGGTGTCTCCTTTGGTTTTCTTCAGCTCATTCTGGAAACTGGACATCGCGCGATCGAGTGTGGACACGATATCGCTTTCCGCCCCGTATTGCGCCACCAGCTTTTCCCGTGCCGCCGCGACTTCGGCTGTGACCGCCGCTTGCCGCTCCTCGGCCGACATATTCTGCGCGATGAACTTTTCTGCCATCTTGCGCGCCGCGTCCACCTGCGTCCCCCATTCCTTGGCAGGCTCCACATCAAACGAGGTATTCATAATTTCATTGGCCGATTGAATGGATTGGGCCGTCAGGTCGACGGTCGCTTGCAAGCCATCGATTGTGCGATCGAGCGCCAGCAGGTCCGCGTTATAGGCTTTTGCGGCCCCTTTCGTTATGTTCTGTCGGTAGCTCGCGGGCAATTCTCCGGAATAGGCCGCGCCCTCATTCATGGCCTCGATGACCCGATCCTCAATCGACTTAATGTCCGCGCGCTCTTTGATCAGGCGATTTAACTCTTTGAGCCGCTCGGCTTGCAACCTTTGCTCGCCAATCTTTTCTTGCCGCAGCAAAACCTTCTTGGCTTCAAATTCCTGCCGCGTGGCCGCAATGATTTTCGAGGAGGCCTCGAGCGATGTGTCGCCGCGCGTCTCTATGGCCGCATTGAGTTTTTCCAAGACCGCACGCAGATTATCGCTGGAGCCTTCAAGTTGGCCGCTCATCTGGTTGAGCCGTTCCAAACGCTCCGTCGCGCTTTCCGCCGACTCCCCCATAGTGAGGAACGCCGTGCCGGCAATCAGCAGCAGTCCAGGCCAACCGCCCAAAAAGGCAAAGGCGCCGCGCAGCGCCGACCCCGCCCCCGTTAGCAAGCGTGTGGAGAGCAAAAGACGTTTTTGCGCCACATCGACGCCCGCCGTCGCAATGGCCTGCCGAGCGGTTGCCGCCGTCAATTGTGTGCGCGCTTTTGTGGCCTGCTTGTTGGCCGAGGTCATGCGCTGGGTCGCAGCGCCTTGCAATGCCAGCTTGTCGACGCTGGCCTGCGTCGCCGCCACCCCCAGCTGTCGTTTTGCCACGAGTTCGTTTGCCGTGCGCAATTCACGATCGGCTGCAGTGGCAGCGGCATAGCGCGCCGCTGTCAAATCTTTGACGCCGCTCACAAAGCCAGTCATTTTACGCCCGCCGAAAGCAGCCGCCAGCGCAAAGCCTGCCACTTTCACGCTCTTGCCAAAGAGTTCGGCGGCCTCGGCATCCGATCCCAAGATCTCGCCCAAGCCCTGCAGGCTTTCCGCCGTGGCGCGCGACAAGCCCAGCCCCTTGTCAAACCCTTCCGCCGCTACAATCGCGCCGTTTTTAAACACTTGTGCCGCCGCTTGCACCGTCACCTCGACATTGGCGAATTTCGCGTCGGCTTCTGCCTCAAGGCTTTGCAACGCACGGATCATCACCTCAGTCGTGATCACGCCCTCTTTGGCGAGATCCTTCAAATCCGCCAACGTGCCGCCCGCTTCCCGGGCAATCGCGCGGGTAAAACTGATGGGTGCGTTTTCGCGGATCGAACGCAATTCATCGCCCTGCAAAACGCCAGACTGCAGCGCTTGGGTGAATTGGACCATCGTGGACTCGCGCTCTTGCGCCGACTTCCCGCCGACGGCCAGCAACTTGTTGAGCGTTTCCATATCGCGAATGGTCTGCGTGAGGGCTTGCTGCCCCTCTAGCGATTTCTGCATCCGCTGCACGCCCTGTGCAAAGCCGGTAAAGCCGGACAAAGACTTCACCGAACTTCGATAGACAGCCTCAAAAGCCTCTTGTGAGTCACCGCCGACATCACGCAGGGCGTTCCGGATAAGCTTGCTTTGATCCACAAAATCCGACGCCACCTTGAGACCAAAGCCTGCGCCCAGAAAGGCCGTGGTCGACCGCAACCTTGCGCCCTGCGACACAAGGCGATCCATACCGCGCTCAACGCGGCCAAAAGATGAAAGTGTGCCCCGTTCAAAACGCGAAATCCCACTGTCGATCCGCTTGAGCTTTTGAACAAACGGTCCGTCGATCGCATCAAATTCAGCAATAACCTTGCGCGCCATGCTCTAGTTTCCCTTGTTTCGTTTCACTTTGTGATCGTAAGCCGCCCAGAGTTCTTTCGGGGTTGCGGTCCAGAATTCGGACGGTGGCCAGCCCAGATCAACGGTGGCCACTTGGAAGGCTATTCGGAGAAGACCCCCAAGGCTTCGGACGCGATTTTCATCGCCGCCTTCTCCTCTTCCTTTTTTGCGAGGAGCTGCTCCGGCGTGTAAATGAGCCCTTCGATCAGCTCATTCTCTTTGCGCACCAGATCGCCATGCCAGAGGCCAAATTCAAACATGGCCTTCATCACGCCTTGCAGGGTGAACTTGTCGCCGCCCTCGCCCTGTTTGAGCGCCAGCAAAATCAAATAAGCGCGCACCTGCATCGGAGCGGAACCGTTGTTGAGCTTTTCGTAGTGATCAACAATGCCGCCGTGGCGGGCTTCAAATTGCTCTGCAACTTCATAAGTCGGCAGGAGGGAATGATCCCTCCCGCCGAACTCGATATGAACGCGACCGCGCATTAGACGACGGTACCGCGCGTGATTGTGCCGTCTTCGCTGAACTCAAGACTGTGCGACACTTCACCTTCCGTGGGCGCGGTAAGCTCGGTAATGGCAACCTTGAAGTTACCCTCCCAAGTTTTCCCACCCGTCTTACTGGACTCGATCCACAAATAGGCCGCACCGTCGTTGTCATGCGCATCCCACAACAGGACAATGCCTGCCGGAAGGGGCGCTTCGTCGCCAAACGAACAAGACCCCGAAATGCCCTCATTGCCCTGCGAAGATTTAGCGCCGTTTTTATACGCGGTTTTTGAAACGCTTTTGCCAAAATTGAGGCTCATATCCCCTTGCAGTTCGATTGCGGTTTTAGCACCCACAGACGTTCCATCGGCGGAGATATAGAGAAGATAGTCTTTGCCCGACATGTTGGGCCTCCTTTTTTTGATTTAGACACACGAATTGACCCGACCAAAAGGCCGAGCAAACAAAGGCGAACCCCGCCAAGGTTTAAGAAATCAGGATCGAATAGCGCAGGTGGCCGTGCTGGGTCACACCGTCCGCGTCTTTTTCATTGCTCATCGACTGAAACGACAGGGTTTCCCCCAGGAAGGCCTGCGCCTTCAAAAAGCTATGGATCCCTGCGAGCACTTCTTTGGCGCGCTTTTGCCCCCGCGCGCCTAGGTCCGCCCCCTTTGGTCGATGGAAATAATGGATCTCGCAACTGTGGCGCCCGCGCTCTTTGTTTTTCAGGCTGTGATCGGTCAGGCCAAACCCGTCGAGACGGATGAATTCCACCGGCGGCTTTTGCGGCGCATAATCAAAAACCTCGATCGGGTCCGCCGCCAGCGCCAAAGCTACTTGCTCTGCGATCCACACTTGAAAAGGGAAAGCTTGTTCAACGGTCATAATTTCCTCACCACGCGATCAAGCGCCTTTTGCTGGGCTTTCACAAACCCGTCGGCCTCGTCTTCAAAGACCTCTTCATGGATATTGCGCGCCGGTTGGCGGTAGGTGCCGTAGAAAAACATCCGCAAATAGAAAGCCGAGCGATGCGCGCCTGGCGTCAACAAGCCGACACGACCGCTCATTTTCTTTTCCGAAACAGAATGACGGTAAAACCGCCGGGCATTGCCAGTAATCCGCTGCATGCCGATCTTTCCGTGCCACAACGGCGCAAGCCGCCCCGCCGTGGCCAACCCCGCCATCACCCGCCGATACATGGTTTGGGATGAAATTCTCACCTCTTCGGTGGCTTCCTTGCGCAGGGCGCTCGGCGCATGCTTCAACGCGCGACGCAACTCTTTTGCTCCCCGAATTTTGGCCATCAGCTCGGCTTTCCAATCGCGGCGGAGAGCGTCAATTCCACCCGCATCCCGCTCAAATCCACAGGCGGCGACAGAATATTCATCACCTCCTGCGTTTCCAAATTGACCGCGCGCATCGCCTCTGTGATGGCCAAACCGCCAGCGAAATACCCAAAATGCAGGCGCACCGGTGGCATGGATGCAATGCCGCCCGCCGTTTGTCTTTCAACGGCGGCCTGAAAGGAGCGCAGCGCCTCAATCCGGCAATCAAGAACCATGAATTCCTGCCATTGAATTTCGCGCCCCCCGCCAGCAACCGGTGTTTCGACCGGATGCTCGATGCGGCAAATATCGGCGTAGATCACGGCTTTGGCTCGGGTTTCTCCTCAACGGGCTTTGGCTGAGTTTGCTCACCAAGGACCGCGACCTTGCGACCCACCAGCATATCAGCGATCGTTTCGGGAAGATCGCGCAACACATCGCCAACGGCACGGGTTTGGCCACTCACGGCCCGCGACTTGATCATCGTCACGGTTTTCGTTTTCACTTTGACTTTTTTAAGCATTTTAAGCTCCCAAGAAGTTTCGATAAGCTTCCAAAAGCATTTTATAGCCGTTTGGAAGTTCGGAATTTTTACCATCAGATGCCGCTCCTCGGTTGCGATAGAGAAATGCAACATGCATCAAAATGGCGATGCGAATGGGAGATGGAAGGTCCGCCCCATAATCGTCTGCAAATATACGGTTCACATGGTTTTGAGCGTGAACGGTTGCAGCCTCAAGGTATCCCGTCAGAAGCGTGTCATGCTCGTCATGGCGGACGCCAACTTCTTTTTTGGCGTCCGCAAGGCTGACTGCGCTCATTTCCCAGAGGTCGCTTTTTTCGTCGTCGCGCTTTCGGCTTTCGCAACCGCTGCCGTGCGCTCGTTCTCAAGCGTGGACTTCAAGGTGTCAGCTTCAGCCGCCATCGCGGCAAGATCGTCCTCGAGCTGTTTGCGCTCATCAGACAGGGCGGCAACCGCCGCTTTCAGATCGAGACATTCGGCATCCTGCGCCCCAACCTTGCTCGCCAAATCTTCTGCAGTTCCCTGCAGCTCTTCCAAAGTGGCCTGCGTTGCCGACAGTTCCTTCTGCAGCACATCCGCATCCTGAGCACTGAAACTGGCCGCTGGCAATGGCGCGAGGCTTTTCACCTCTGCGTTGAGTTTTTTCGCCTGCTTTTCGGTCAGGACCGTCGCCGCAGGAGTGGCACCTGCCCGCAAGCCTTTGAGAGCTTTGGCCACGCGCGGATCCCGCTCATCGACGTTATAGATCACGCCGAATTTAAACGTGCCGACCGCTGTGTGGCGCGTCGAATTCATTTTGATTAACATATGTCCTCGCACAATTTTAAGGTCACGCGCGCCGCCAATCGGCGCGCGTTGTTTCTTTCAATCCATCAATAGATTACACGAAGACAAAGTCGCCTTTGCACATGGCGAGCGCGCGTTTGATCGCCAAAGCGAGACGCTTCTGCGCCTTCATGGTCAGCATGCCTTCCACGAAATTTGTGCCATGCTCAGAAGAAATCAGCACTTCCGTTTCCTGCCGATCATAAATCGTGGCCGCCAGCGCAAGATCGCCGGTCAACCATTCGCCCGCCCCCATGCCAGAGGTTTCGACCACATCCTTGCCCCAGAGCGACGGTGAAGATTGCCCAAAAGCATTGCCGAAAATATAGCGCCCCGTCGTGTCCTTCAGAAGATCAATCGCCGCCCAATCCAGCGGGTTGAGCACAAAGGAAGACGCGATATGATCCTCCAGCGCGATCTGCAAAATCCCCAGGCGCAAGCGATCGATGCGCGTGGCATTGGGCAAGCCGGCAGCCGCCACAAAAGACGGCGCTTCGGTCAAAAGGCCGCTGTGGTTTTCGCCAAGACCATCGCCCGCAAGCAGCTGGTTTTCTTCTTCGAGGTCCAGTCCATAGCGCATTTCGCTGTCAATTTCGGTCTGCAACTCGTCGGCATCAGACATGGTTTCTTCGCTGATGTTGGTGACATGGGTGATTTTCTTCACCGGTGTCAGCTCTTTGTCCCAGCCGTAGGCCGAGGCTGGCGAAGTGCCCCCCTCAGCGGTTCCCGCCGCCTGGTTGTCACGCAAAACCTGTTTGCGGACATAGACACCATCTTTGCCGGTTTTGCCCTGCGTCAACAGCGACCGGATCAACAAGCGGCGGCGTTGAATGCCGATCGGCATCGTCTCTTCGTGGCGACCGATCAAGCCACCACCGGAACCCGCCGCCGTCGTAATCGCATTCTGGATCGTGACCGCCATCGTGCCCGTATGGCCATTGGCGACAAAGGCTTTGATCTTGTCCGTCTCGCCCGCAAATGCTTGCCCGAGGCTCAGCACTGGACCGTTCTGCCCCCCGCCAGCGCCGCCCTCGGCAAATTGCTGTGCGATGTCCTGCGTCTTACTGTCCAGCCCCTCAACCTGCGCCTTCAAAGCTTCCACAACTTTGTTCATCGCGCTCTGCGAGGTGAGCAGCTTGTCGGCAGTTTCCTTGGTTTCTGCAGACACTTCGCCGGATTTTTGCGCCTGCTTCAGCGCATCCTCTGCGGTGCTTTTCACCTTGTCACTGACGTCGGCCAATTTGGCACTGACTTCTTTCAACAAGGCCACGGTTTGCGTGTCGGCATCGTTGCGCGGCAGCATCATCACGCCCATTGGCAGCGCAGCCGAAAGGGTTGCCAGAGCAATGCTCGGCATTAAAAATCGTTTAGACATATTTGGTCTCCGTTAGATGTTGTTGATTTGAGTTAGGAGGCGCGTCGCCGCCTCATGAACAGCAGCGCTGGACGTGCTGGATAGGGCAGCGCGAGACGTGCCCCCTTTCATCGCAGCGAAAATCTCGCGCCGCGTGGCTTTGGTGACACCAGAGCGCGCCAGCAAAAGATCGGCTTTCTTTTGCGCAGCATGCGGCGTCAATTCGGTAGAATTCTGAGCGTTGGTTTCAACCTGATCGGAAGAAAGAAGATCATCCGCAAAGCCCTGATCGACCGCCGAGGTGCCGCCGATCCAGGTCTCCTTGTCCAACATCGCCGAGATCTTCTTACGGTCGATCGACGTTCGCGCGTGGTAAATATCAACCGCAGCTTCGTCGAAAGGTTTCAACCAATCGGCAACGTCGCGGAAGGAATGCTGATCTCCGGCACTCATCACCCAAGTATTGTGGATCATCAGAAAACTAGCGCGCGCCATCAGCAGATTGTCCGCCGCCATCGCAATCACCGAGGCCGCAGACGCCGCCATGCCGATGATTTTGACCGTGACCTCGCCTTTATGCTCCAGCAACAGATTATAGATCGCCAGCCCCTCAAAGAAACTTCCGCCTGGGCTGTTGATCACAACCTCGACCGGATTTGGGCCAATCCGCCGCAAAGCCGCCGAAATACGTTTGGCCGTCACCCCTTCGCCGTACCAATCAGCCCCGATCGGGTCGAGAATTGTGATTGTGTTTTCGCCACTCTCCCCTTCCGAGGCCATCACATCGGGGTTCCACTGATTGATCGCGCGCTCTGGAATGTCAGAGCGACAATTTGGGAGCGTGTTGAGGGTTGCCTTAGGCAATATGCGAAGTGTCATTTTTCACCTGTCATGAGTTTTTCAAGGGGAGCCAAAGCGGTCTGCGCGATCAGTTGATCCGCAGCGCCGCCACGTTTGGGCAGGTTGATCTTTGTGCGCGCTTCATCGGCGGACATAATGCCCGAGGTGCGCATTTTGGAGAGGAACTCCCCTTTCGCCACACTGTCCATCTGCAGCATGGCCTCGCGGTTATATTCAAAATACCAGCGCCGCCGCTTCTCGATCGGGATCAGATCGCGATTGAACCGCGCCTCATTGCGGCACAAAAGGGGATTGATCCCCGTTGTCAGCCAAGACAGCATGATCGATTCAACGCCCGACCCCCACATGGTTTGACCTTCAGAGGCATGGCCAATCACGATCGGCGGCGTGCCAAACCAGCGGCAAACATCTTCAACGCTAAAACGCCGCGTTTCCAGCATTTGAATATCTTCAGGATTGAACTGGAGTTGTTGAAACTCAAGAACCCCCGGAAGCGCCATGACTTTGCCAGCCTTCTTTGAACCGGTATAGGCTTCGAGCATCTCCTGAAGCTTTGCGCGTTGGGGTTCTGTCAACGATTGATCCGCCTTGAGAATGCCGCTGGCCATCAGGCCGTTGGCAAACACCGCGCCGGCAGTTTCATCCGCCGCCAGCGCCAAGCCCATGGAATTCGCGCCATAAGAAACCGCCGACAACCCCAAGCCATCGCCCGCGCCAAAGCCGCGCATATGCAGCACTTTTTCAGCCGGAAGATCATACTGGCGCCCGTTTTCCGTGACCCTATATTTGAATCCTGTCGGGATTCTCACGGGCTTAACATTATGCAGCGGTCTCAACCCGACGAGCCGTTTTCCCAAGAGTATTTTTTCGGAATAGGCGTTACCCGAGAGAAGCTTTTTGGCTTCCTGCCCTTCCCAATGCTCAACACCCGTCTGAATGGTGTTTGGTGAAAGCTTCACCATTTGCGACAGGTCGTTTTCAATTTTGGCCCGCGACCCATCCGATTGCTTCTCAAAGAGGTCCAAGGGCAAGGTCGAAACGATTTGCGCCGTCTTACTGACACAGGCCCAGACCGCTGAGACATTGAGCGCGGCCTTCTCGGATACTATTTTCCCAGCGGCAGACGTCACCCCGCTCGATGAAATTGCCTCGCTCGACGACAAAGACACCCAGCCGGATTCACCGCTGGCCAGTTCTTGGCGCACCACGCGCGTTGCCGCCTTCAAAAATCGGATCATATCACCATCACAGGGTTTGAGAGAAATTCATCCATGTTTGCTTTCATAGACGGCGAAGGATTTTGGCTCATCAGCATCACCGCATCAAAAAACGCCATCAGCGGATCGATCTTGCCGGAACCGGACAATTGCTTGGTCACGATCTGCGCGTTGCCGCGCATTTCCGCCCGCGCATTGCCGACGCACCAATTCATCAGCGCCTGGTCACAATGTTTGAGGGTGCCATTTTTCAGCTTGCGCGGCGCACCTTTGATCGCGGCATTGAGTTTGTAGCCCTGCGACACCGCCGCAAGTTGCGCTTCACTGATCCCCGCACCGATCAGCGCGTCGATGATTGCCGCTACGCCCTCCGGATCGAGGCCGATCGCGTTTTCGTCTGGAAGCAACCCCGCGTTGTTTAAATCCGCACATATTTCTGCAACGGCGGAAATATCTTCCACGCCATCACTCACGAAAACCAAATCGCCCGCCTTTTCGAAATCCTCAAGTTCCGCCACGATATTTTTGCGGCGCTCCTTCACCAGCTCGTCTGCGAAGGCTTTCGACCAACTCAACCAAATCTTCGTGGTTTTATGGCGGCCAATCACCGTGAGGCCCAAAAGGTCATCAAGGCCGCCGCCGTCAATCCCGACCACACAAACGTCGCAAACTTCCTTGATTTTCTCATAGGTTAGATTTTCGTCTTCCGAGCTGAGCCAATATTCGCCGCCGATCCACAGATCGGAATGCGTCCCTAGCCCGATTTGAATGTTCAAATGCTGCGAGGCCCAAAGGATTTTGTCCTCAAGGCCTTTGTCCATCGCCTGCCGAAACAAAGGCGTCAGCCGGTGAATCTCGATCGAGCGCCCAAGATTTGGCAGCACCATCGGCCAATACTTCGGATCCTGCCACAGCTCCCTCTTGTCCTTTTGGAAGGCTTCCGAGAACTCATAAAGAATTGGCAACAACCGCACCTCTTCTTTGATCACGCCATCCCGCACGCCGCGCGCATATTCCAGTTCCGATTTAAAAATGCCTGACGGCGGATCAACCGATTGCGTTGTGATCATAATCAAGAGCGTATCCGGCCGTGTGATCATGCCGCCGCGTATTTGCCCCAGAACCTTTTTCGCATAGTGGTTTTTGGCCATGATGTGCAACTCGTCCAGGATAACTAGGATCGGAATGGCGCCCGTCATCACCTTCATATCGAACGTCTTGATTTTCAGAACCGCACCAGTGATCCGGTGCTCAATCGTTTTGATATGCCCCCGCACCTGAAATAATGCTTTCAAGGTTTCATCCGCCTCGATCATCCCGATTGCTTGAGAAAAACAGGTGTCCGCTACCTCAAGCGACGGCCCGACGATCAGCATCACAGCATTAGGCACCAAATTGAGCACCAGCGCCGTGATCCCAAGCGCCGCCGAGTTGGTGGTTTTCGAGTTCTTCTTTGGCACCAGAACGAACAACTCGCCAATCAGACGCTCAGACGCGCCCTCAACATAGGCGCCAAAGGCTGCGCGCACGATATCGCGAAACCATTGCCCACCCGCCTGCGCCATGGTCGGTTGCCCGATCACATCCGGAAGGCGCAGGGAATTAAAAATCGCTTCGGCTTGATCCGCCTTCCTGGTGTCGATCGGCAACGCGCAAATCGGCGTTTCACCCGCTTTGAGTTTTTCCTCCCAATCAAGGCAAGCAAAGGAAAAATCTAGCGCCACCTCGGCCCCCTAATGTTTGAAATCCGAATAACTTGGCAAGTGCGCCGCAACCCCGCCTTCTGCATTTAGGGTGATGTCGCGCGCGTCTTTGCTTTGTTGCGCTTTTTTGCCCAGCGGCTTTTCCTTGGCCTTCCCGTCGCCGCGCGCTTTGCCCGCCAGAGCTTCCAACTCGCTGCGCTCTGCCTGCTTCAGCAGTTCTTTCATCGCGGCGACGTTTCCGCCCTGCGCTGCCTTGAACAACATCAGCATCACTTGCGCTTTGATTTCAGACACCGCGATCGAGGCGCCTTTCTTCAAAGATAGAAAATAATGCTTGCGCAACGTCGGCGCCGACAGGCCAAGCTCCTTGGCAATCTGCGCCTGCGTCCAACCTGCAATCGCTAATAGTCTGATTTTATTATGATTTTCACGACAAGCCACATGACCATCCCGCCCCGCCTTGCCATGGTTGTCCGGGATCGGATCGCCAAGCAGATCAAATTTCGCCGCCATGAAAAAAAACCTCTACGTGAGGGGAGACGGGTCGATATGCCCAAAAGCCCCTGAGTTTGACCCCACCCCCCTCCTCGCCGAGGTGCAGGATATTATCCAACGTTTTCAATGATGTGACAGCCTCACGCCAGACCGCGCTTCTCAAGACTTTGCTTCTCGCGATCGTGCCAGGCTTTCGCCACCGCTTGCAGGTTGCTTTCGTCCCAGAACAGATCGAGGTCGCCGCGATGGGGCTTGATGTGATCGACCACCGGACTGTTTGCCTCCGGATACTTGCCGATCAAAGCCACGCCGGTTTGCTGGCAAATGTAGCCATCCCGCGCCAAGATCTTCTGGCGCAGCTTTTGCCAGCGATAGCTCTTGATCGGGCCTTCCGAGCGCCGTTGCCCTTCGACCACCAACGGCACAGGCTGCGCCAAGCGCGGCTGCATCCGCGACAGGCGCGACGGGATTGTTTTCAAACGCCCCACGAGCGCGCGCCTTTGATGCGAACCGACAGCATAGAGATATCCAGAATGTGAGAAGCAGGCGGGACGCCCAAAAGCAAAAACGCCCAGACCGTTTCCGGAGGGCGCAGTTGGTGATATTATCGACATAAGTGGACGCGGATTAAATAAAGATCAACACAAATTTTGCCCCTCCGCCCACGAGAGGATCCGTGAGCCGCCCTTTTGCGCGCCAGACATCCGATCAAGACAGGCGCACAGCGCTCTGAAAACAATAGAAACATTGCCACCCAGAGACCAGCCGTGTGCCGTCAGAACTTCACTCAGATTTTTTTCCTGCAGGCAGACCATATCCACCAGAACACGGTCATAGATCATCACCCGCGTGCCGCGCGCCGAGGGGCGCACCCGTCGCACCACCATCGCCGCACCACTGCCAATCAGCCGCTGCTGGCGTCGGATTTCCTCGCCTGCCGCCAGCACAGCATCCATGAAATTGCCGCCCGATCCACCGCCGCCCATGGCCTCAAGCGACGAGCATTTGACCCCTGCTGAGCTGTGCCGCTCCACCAGATCACGATAGAACCGCCCGGCATCCATTTGCCGTTTGCTGAACATGTTGGCACCTTGGCTGCGCCGTGCTGCCTGGGCATTCATCACGTCAAAGATATCCGCCGCGCGCAACGCCTTGCGCCCCTCAAACCCCGAGCGCACCACCCGAATGTTGCCATCCTTAGTCACGGCGGTTTCAAGCGGTTCAAACCGCAACACAGGGCCACGTGCGGGTGCGGCGGGGATTTCTGGCCCACAGAGCGGCGGTACCGCACCGCGCGCCTTCACCACCGCAATCCGCGCCGCCTCAGCTTCCACCAACCGTTTTGAAACCACCCGCGCCACACCCGCTGGAGTAACCCGCACCACGCCACCTACCTCGATCTTTGCCATGTTCATGCGCCCGCCTCGTTTTTGCAATTTTCTGCCTCCAGCACCGCCAGCGCACGGCGCTCATAACCGGCATAACCCGCCATCCAGTTCAGATCCGACGGCAGCGCGGTATCGCGATCCTGCTGCGCCCGAATGCGATCCAACCGCCGCTTATTCGCGGCCCCGCGCTCACGCAAATTCCGCTCAGCATAAGACCCAAGAACATGCTTGCCCGCCTTCAAATCGGAATAGAACTCAACCAGATAGCCGCCCTCATAGGCGCGCTGCCCTGCCTTGGAGCCGATCAGGCTATGGACCATTTCGCTATCGCTCGCCTCAGGTTCCTGAAACCGTTTCGCGTTGTTGAGAAAGCTGATCTGTGACGGCCACTGGTCCCGCGCCTTGCCACCCGCCAAGCCGATCATCACGCTCTTGAGGCCTTTGAGGTTGGGCGCATCCATGTAGGCCAGAATTGCGGCTAGATTGTCGAGCATCTTGTCATGCGCCTCAACCGTGTCGCCGCGTTTGCGCTTCATGCCCAGCTCAATTAACGGCGCGATCAGAAGGTCGCGCACCCGCTCTTTGCCTGCCTTCAACTCTTCCGCATTCATCGCCTCAATCCTCTCCGCTCAATCTTCACTTGCCACAAACCCAACTCCAATAATTGGAGTCGGCTCGTCAAAAAAAGGGAACTCACTTTTTCCCAAGCCCTGCCCGCGTCATCTCATCCACCGACAACATCGCCTTAGCGATCAAACATTCCAAAACACGGCTCGGTATGGCCTGCGCATTTGGCCTGCCGCCACCCTTCACAAACTCGCAAACCTGCTTTGCTTCAAACTGCTCGGAGTTGGTGAAAAACTGCGCCTCGCGCGTCCGCGCATGGTTATTTACTGGTTTACTTACAGGTTTCTCTCCAGTGGGCTGGAGACGGCTTTGCCGCCAAATTGGAGACGGGTCGCCCCCTAGATTGGAGTCGGCTCCATCTCCAGTATTTGGAGACGGCTTTTGCGATTTCTCCATCTCGAAACCCAAAATATAGCGCGTCGGTTTTTGCCGTTTTGAGCCCTTCTCGCGTTCCCGATGGCGGGCGATCAATCCCTTCGCTTCGAGCGCATTGAGAGCGTTGTTCACCGTGCCGTTTGAGGACCCCGTGCAGCCCCGCAAATAGGCCTGCGTCGGGAAACATCCCTTCGATGGGTTGTGACAATCACAGAGGTGAAACAGGATGCGGAACTCACTTGCGCCGATCAAATTCGCCGGAATACCCGACAGCCAGTTGGTTGCTTTATGGCTCATCCTGCGGCCTCCGCTGCGTCGATTATATTGGTGATGATTTGCCGCGCCGCTCGCATTTCCGCGATAACCTCGGCACGTTCTTTGTCGGTCAATTGTTCGGGATCATCGCTTATTGCCGAAAACGCGCGGATCAGGGCGGAGTGCGCCTGCCCCGTCGCCAACGTGCTTTGCGCCGCCAGCTCCTTGAGGCAGCCATGCTTAACGCCCTCGCGCCCCGTGCGTTCAAACATGCGGTTGGTAATCGGGAATGCGCCGACGAAATCCTCCACCGCAACCGCAGCATCCACCGTGACGCCGATAATGCCGCTGCACATTTTGGAAACCGTGCCCTTTGAGCCTGTACCATAGCGGGCCTCAAGAACCGCCGCAACGGCATCAACGCCGCCCGCGCGGCGCACGAGCCCGTCGAAAATCCCGCGCGTAACTGGATCACCCACTGGAAACCTCGTTTCTTTTTAAATGTTGGGAAATGCCCTCAAGGTTGGGGCAGAGAACTTTCCTTTCGAGACCCGAACTAGACAGCCGCAAAAGAAGATCAGCGGAAATATCAAAACGCCTATTCTTACCAGTGGTCAAAATTATGCTTAAGTACGGTGCCGGAATGCTATTTTTTTGAGCCCATTTATGCACCCTTCCTAAGGATACACCCACGTCTTCAGCAAATGCCGCCCGAGAAGGCCACAATGCAATCAACTCTCTGAAAGTAGAAAAATCATCCATTCGCCACAATTAGTGGAAGAATTTACCATTAGTCAATAGTGGACAAAACATCCATGGAAATATCTTCCATACATAGGCAATAATTGAAGTATGAAAAACATCAAAAACACCCATACATCTCACAACCCTTTCCATCCGGTTCTAGTCGGGGAACGGCTCGCGGCACTTAGAAATCACTACAATTTGAATAAAGCAGATTTCGCCGATTCAGTGGGAATTGATCGATCCAGCTACACCAAAATTGAAAATGGGACAAAACCCCTAAAAGCCGATATGGCTTATATTATTGCCGAAAAGTGGGGGATTTCAATGGACTTCATCTACCGTGGCCGCTTGACAGAACTGCCTAAGAACCTCGCCGACGCCTTAACCACAATACAACGCGGCGAGAAGCTGTAAACTTTATCAATAGACAGGCCTGTTAAGTTAGACACCCAAAACAAAACACGCTCTCCAAACCCATAGCTACTCAAATCACCCTACCCCATGATTGCTTCAAAATAGTATTGCGCCAAGATTTGGCCGATATCACACGGCATAGCAATGGATGTTTTGTCCATAATTTTATTTGACAGTGGAAAAATCGTCCATTAGTGATCTTTCATCAACCCGATGGAGGTCTTTATGTTTCTAGCCGATTTACCCCGAGCAACAGCGCAAGCGATAGTGGCTACGCCTGACAAAGCGCTGAGCAATGAAGAACTTGTCCCAACCCACGCCCTTCGCTTCCTCGCCAAAGGTGGCCCAGAGCGCGTTTTCGGCGTCGTATCTTTGGAAGATCAAGCCGCGCTCGCGATGTACTTGCCAGACGTCATCGGCGAACTGCTCGCCTATCGCGCCCAAAACGCGGCGTCGCGCACATGATCGATCTAGAACACATTCAAACCTGCCTCGGCTCGCTGCAAATGCGCACCGAAGAAGAGCGCCCCAGCCATTTTGCAAGCTGGGTCGTGGAGCAAGGCGGCACATGGCCCGTCATGCCGCGCGGCGTGGCCCATTTGGTCGAGGTACAGCTTTTTGAAATCACCGGACTTGGCGCCTCCTCGATTGAGGCCATCCACGACTGGATGAAATGCGCCAATCGCCGCGTCGAAACCGCCGAGAAACTGAACACCGCACGAAACGCACTGCGCGACGCAGCCTCAATCAGCGACGCCGTAGTTCACGCCCACTGCCAGACCCTAAAGTCCCTTGGCACCCCAGAAGACAGCCACCTCGCGCGCCACCTAGAGGCCGCGATCGCCAAACAAAACCAACCTCAGCCGATCCAAGCCTGAAAAGGGGTCGGCCACCTCGGCCGAAGGTACCTCCTCCCGCCTTCGGCCCTTTTACAACCGCGCGCGCAGCCACTTCACTCACGGAATTTTCGGCTGCGCGCCAATATTTAGCTACAGCAACAGAGGCAACGACATGAACCAGCAGCCCCACATGAGCGCAATGCAAACCGAAATCACCGAAGCAGTAGAGCGCGCAACGGCGCCCCTGTTTGCTGACATTCGCGAACTAAAAACAATGCTGTCCCGCGCCCTAACGCCCGACGACAAAGCCTACTTCAGCATTGATGAAGCCGCGAAGATCCTAAAACTAAAACCCGACACCCTCCGAACCAAATGCCGCAACGGATCCATCCCATTTGAACGCGAAAAAGGTGGCCGCAAAATGCTAATCCGCCGCGACGTGATTTTGGCGAAGTGATAGCGTTGCTCGAACGTCAAAAGATTATTGTCCAACATACAAGAAATGCTGCCAGCGACACGAACGGCCCTAAGCGGCCTTTCCGTCCCAAGAGCCGTCATCCAACTTAAAGTGATAGGCCTGCGCGGCATTCCGCGCAGGTTCGATCGACTACTGGGTCAGAAGGGCAAATTAACGAGAGCCCTCTTTCATTTTTTTGGGGGGGGCTTGCTAGATTTGCTAGGCTTGAGGGACGGTGTATTTCCTGGTGTGGTTTTGTTATCCCGGCGACGCTGATCCGGTTTCCCTGTTGATTTTGCTGTCGGCTTTGGTCCTGGTTTAAGTGCCATGAATGCTATCCTTCTTTGGTTAAAGAAAATTAATCCTGCGCGTACCTTCTCACTTGGCTTTAGGATACAGTTATACTGTGTAATAGTCCGCACGAGTGCTGGCTGAAGTCAAGGCTGAATGGATATTCATACAGTACCAACACTCCACGAAAACCGGCAAGCGGGGCCGGAGGCACTTTGCCTTCCTGTACCTATGAACGGCGGTGCGGGCGATCGAGTTATTACGTCTGGACGAAGATTCTGAGCGCCTGCTGTCGGCATGGACTGGCGTCAGCTTCGGGCCGGAAGTGCCGATTGCGGGGCGGTGGAATGCATGTCGAGGAAGGTCCGCTGTCTGCGTCGCCCGACCGGTCCAGGGCGGCGCGCCGTGCGGCAGCTTCCCTGCGCATCGCTGCCGTTCGTCTAGGCCGCAGCGAAAGTCCGGTTTCCGCCAATTCTGTTGAAAAACTCTTTGCTGCGTCTGCAAACTTTTAAAAATCAGAAAGCTGTTCTTTGTTGGTGAGGATATGCCAAGAAATATTGGAAGAATTTGAGAGAACCAGAATACAATTCTGTCAAATTTGACATGAACGCCCGATATCGGAGTTTTTCAACAAAATACGCCCTTTGTGTTGAATGACACAAACGGCCCAACGCTGCCGTTCGCATGCTTGCCCGACGCTGCGCTGCAGATTCCCTGAAGCGGACACTCACTGCCAGTGCAAGGCGCGGGCAACGCTAGATCACCTTGCAAACTTCGGTTATGTACAAGCTGAGTTCCAAATCAACGAATATAGGGTTTCGCATGCGCATTTCTCAAGTTGAAATTAAGAAATTTAGACGTTTTGAAGAGTTGACAATTCGGAACCTCCCTCAGACATCAAAGTTGATTGTCATTGCTGGGCCCAATGGTTGCGGGAAGTCTTCGCTCTTTGATGCATTCCTTTCGAGTTACCGTGCCACGACAGGAATTGGCTCAAAGAACGATCCCAAATACTATGATCGAAAAAGAGAGGGGGCTTCTACTGCTGCGGGTAGAAGCGTCATCCTAACCACCCATGACAATGCTAATATTGTAAGAGGCTCTGTGTATGTACGCAGCGCATATCGAAACGATGCAGAATTCGTTACGCGATCGCTCAGTCGACAAGGTAATGTGCTGGATAGTTCAAATTTGACGCGCTTGATCGAATTGGATGCCACCGTTGCCAATAATTATCAACGCCTAGCATCTCAGGCTATGGAAGATGTCTTCGCCAAAGAAGACGGTGCCACTACAATTTCACAGTATCGCGATAGGCTAGTAGGCGAAATAAGTGCCCCTTTGAAGCGCATTTTTGGGGGCTTGGAATTTGTCGGATTGGGCAACCCTCTGGACAATGGCAGCTTTCTTTTTTCTAAGGGAAATTCGAAGAATTTCGACTACAAAAATCTTTCGGGAGGTGAGAAGGCTGCTTTCGATCTAGTTCTAGATATCGTTGTGAAACGAACCAGCTATCCTGACGCAATTTACTGCATTGACGAACCGGAACTTCACATGAATTCGAAGCTTCAAGGGGCACTCTTGGAAGAGTTGCTGGCGCTTATTCCAGACAACTCACAGCTATGGATCGCGACGCATTCGATAGGTATGATGCGAAAAGCTCGCGAAATCTACGACGCTGACACTTCAACCGTAGCCTTCCTAGACTTCGGGGATAAGAACTTCGACCAAATCGAAACAATAGAACCGGCAAAACCCAACCGAGAATTTTGGACACGAGTGCTGGAAGTCGCGCTTGATGACCTTTCGGCTCTGGTAGCTCCCTCCGAGATCATAATCTGTGAGGGCAATCCTACGGGCGGCGTTCCGGGAAAGAACAGCGAATATGATGCACATGTCTACGGAAAAATTTTCGGTGAGGAAAAGCCGGACGTCAAATTTATATCCGCAGGAAACTCGATTCAAATTCAAAGCGATTTCATTGGGCTGGCAACCCAGCTCCCCAACATAGCAAAGGGAATTAACGTTGTACGTTTGATTGATCTTGACGATCACTCACCGACGGATGTTATAGGTTACAAGACACAGGGGATCAATATACTTAGCCGCCGCCATCTCGAATGTTACCTTTATGATGATGAAGTGCTTTCCGCTTTGTGTAATTCAGTCGGAAAACCCGAGCTGACCGACGATTTGCTGCAAGCTAAAGCCACCGAATTGCAAAGTGTGATAACGAGAGGCTTTCCGGAAGATGATCTCAAGAAGGCTGCGGGCAAGATTTATACTGAAGCAAAACGAATTTTGTCATTGAGACAGGTAGGCAATGACAAAAATGCATTTGCGAAACAAACACTTGCACCTCTGCTCGTTCCTACCATGTCGACCTATCGAGAGTTGAGGGCCAACATATTTGGCGACTGAGTCTGTAAGGGCAGTTGTCGTTCATCAAACATCGCCCAATTTTTGTCGGGTCTTGGTTTTGTTTTGCAGGGGCAGCGAAAGGCTGCCCAATTACGCATGCTTGCCATCCAGCACATCCAACCCGGAAAGCCGCAGCAGAACGCCTACATTGAGCGCTACAACCGCACAGTCCGGCACGAATGGTTTGACCAACACATTATTGAAAACATAGAGGAGGCACAGGACTTCGCCACGCAATGGCTATGGACTTACAACAATGATCGCCCGAATATGGGCATCGGCGGCATTACACCCGCCATGAAACTGAAAATGGCCGCGTGAGTTCTACGACCGCGCCCCGCTAAAAATGGGGGGATTACCCCGGCCCTTATCGGACCATGACCGATAGTTTAGTCGCTGTAGCGCAGCTTACCCAGACCGGGCATTCGGGCGCTAGGTATCTTTTCTCAGCTTCACAGCTATTGGTCCCTTGCGAGTGTATTCAACATCAAACACGACGTCCGCCCCCACATTCAACGTATCCCATTGATCGTCTTCACTTTTGGAGGCTGGTCCAAAAATATCACGCGGGCAATCTCGCATGCTAACGAAGACATATGATCCAAAAGAACTTTTAAGCGAACCTTTCCGCGCCATGAGGAACTCTTCCAACCATCGTTCCGCCCTACCGAGTTGTGGGTAGAAATCACCTGGAGCTCTATCGTTGACCTCATCTGCTAATTGGTAAGCGCCGTCGAAATCGTGTCTTGCGAAAGCAACAGCAGAAGCAATGAACCGAGCATAGTACTCTCGATCACCATGTACAAATGACTGTGCAAGGAAACGATTTGCATTAGCGTCTTCCAAACTCTTCGAGGTTGAAAAGTAAATATTGGCAATCAGCAAGTTAACAGATCGCTCCGAAGGATCTCGCTCCAACGCTTCTCCCAGAACCTTCAGCGCGAGATCATTTTTATTGTCTGCAATATACCTTTTGGCCAAACGCTTCGCCACTCCAGAGCCCCTTGGCATCTTTACCCATGCCCTTTGTAACCGCTCCGTAGAGGCCGCGGTATCGCCCAGAATTTCTTTTAGCCTAGCCTCGGCTTCCAAAAAATCTGGATCTCCTGGATACATATTGAATGCGCGGTGAAGGGCACGTTCAGCCTGATCTATGGCATCAGCCAATTCGTCTTCGTACACTTCGCTTGGGTTTTTACGAAGCTTCTGCAAGGCATCAGCTGCACTGTCGACTCTCAATCGAGCACGGCTGCCCAAAACATATGCATTGCTCTGATCTGGAATCTTATCAAGAGCGGCACGGGATTGCGACCTGAGTGAATGGCGTGCAAACTCCGAAGATGTCTCAAGGGCTTTTCTACGTAGAATCTGCGCTTCAGTATGGCGAAATGAATGATTGCTGGGTTCCAGCGATAAAGCCTCAGCCACAGCGGCTTCCGCTTCATCAAGACTACCACGAGTATGGGTGTATTCAAAGATTGCTCGCTGTTGAGAGATATAAGGTCTGGAGGGGTTTCTACGAACCGCAATATCATAGACTTGTCGTGCAAGAGTTACATCCTCAAAAGTTTCTGCAAGGTTCCGCCCCCGAATGAGTTGCGACAGTGCAATGTCATCCGAACGATAACTTGTGTCTAGCCCGTCAATTACGCGAGAAATCTGATCTCTACGATCCGCATCAGAACGGCAGATTTGGTTGAACACCATCTCAGAAACTATGGGATGGCGAGAACGGTACTCCCAATCTCCAGTGATCGCGTTTTGCTTGGTGAATACAAGGTCTTGCAGAGGCTCAAAGAGCTCAGTTTCGAAGTCCCGAAAAGAAATCCCAGAAATTCTGGAGATCACGCCAGCTCGTACTGGCACATCAAAGCGATGCAGCGTGCAAATATCGAGATACAGCGCCTGTGCACTTTCAGGAGAAACTCCCGAATACTCGTCTCCAACAATTTCTTCGAAAGACTTGCCTCTCGTAATCTCATAGAGCGCCACGAGAAGCTGCCGATCCAAGCGTTCGACGATCATTTCCCTCTTTTTGTCGTCGGGTTCGCCTTGTAGAATTCCTTCGCAACTGTGCTTCTTTAGTTTGGCCAGTAGCTCGACAACTTCTTTCTCCGAAAGGTTCTTCAATTCAAAGAACTCAGGTCGGTACTTTTCCAGTCGCTGGCAGTACATCGACCATTCGTTCTTCCGTTCCGCCGTCATTATTGTCACCGGTATCTGCTCGGCACTAGACAATGCCAGTATCTCTTCGATTTTCGTGCTGTTTAGGCCGGCCCTGTCGAGAAAAACGTAAATTCTCTTTCCTGAAAGATTAAACAGTTCGCGGATGACGTCGGATCGAAGTTTTGAATCATCATCCATCCAAATAACGAATTCATTGAACGAAACTGCCAGCTCCCATGCAGCACGCATAAGCGCAATACTCTTTCCATATCCAGCTGCGCCTTGGATCACCCCGAGTTGAGCAACTTCGTCATTTTCACTAACTATATACTCCAACAATTGAAAAGATGCCCTGCGTTGCACATCAAAATCACGAGCTATATTTCCCCAACGTTGATCATAACCAGCATAGAACCTACCAGGATCAACATCGTCGATTTGGAAACCTGCATGAAGAAAGGTGACCTCATTCTGGAACGCATATTGCGTTTCATCAGATTCCCTTTCCAGGACTTTGAAGTGCTTGCGATACGGGCGTTCTTTGACGGACTCATCCTGTGCTGGAACTCTCATGAGCGGAGGCAAAGCCGTTTCTAATCCCGAGATAAAATCCGAAAATGTGCCCTTGATGGTTTCAACCCGCTTGTCAGACCACATTTGACGTTCTTCAGGCTCAATATCAGGAGACACCAAATAAAAAATTGGTCTTGATTTGCTCCGCGGATTCTCAACGAGTCGCCGGATGTGCAAATCATCCAAACTATGACCGCAGAAGACAATTGGGTATTCCCGCCCCCAGCTCTCCAAGCGGGCATACAAATCCTGCCTGTTGTTTTCATGATCATTGTAGGAGCTTGGCGTCAAGACAAGTGGTATCTCTTTGTCATGAACGTGATTTATGCACCCATGAAGTTTGATGAATTCCAGTGGATGTGAATGGCGTGAAAGCATTGTCTCAATCGGTTCATCATCTTTTACCCGAGTTACAAGTTTCTGTAACCTATCCAAACTCCCCTTGTAGCCGTCTTCGACGAGAAGATCGTAGTTTGTCGTAACAATTGCGCGCCACCGAAACTCGCCTAACTTTCGATGGGCTTCTGTTGGGCAGAAAGGCTCGAAGAACTCTCTTAGCCATTGGTAAAAAACACTCGTCCCAGCTTGAGATAGCGCCAGTTCAGCAACGCGCATCAGATCCATTTTTTTAAACTTTGAGCTCAGGAATTCGTCCGCAATGGCCCCAGACAATTGACCCGCGCTTGGCATCTTGCGACCATCTGATGTTGAGGAACCCAGTGAAGCACCGGAGCCAAGAAAAAGGATTGCTCGCTGCTCTCTCATCGCGTCGACCAATCCGTTTGGAATGGAAACTACCTTTTTTCGAGCCAAATGACTTCCCCCAATAATAACTTTACACAATCGTAGCAGTTGAAGCTGAATTGGCTAGCTAAATGCTTAGAATTCGCAACCGGCGGCCAAGGTACTGTGTCCGCTTTTGCCCCAACTTTCTTTGCGCCCCGCAACTGCAACGAATGGCCGAGCTCCGCCGACATCATCCCAAGCGCTGCGCCAATTGCTCCGCTGTTTCGTTGTAATAGATCTGCAGCATTCGAATGTCTTTATGCCCAACAACACGCGCTAGGCTCAACACGTCGAGCTTGGACGCCATCCGCGTGATGGCCTCGTGCCGGCTATCGTGAAACGTCAGGTTCTTGATCCCTGCCCGATCGCGCACGCGGCGAAACAGAACGTCCAGATTGGCGCTGGTCACGGCGAAACACGACTCACCCGCCTTTGCAGTGGGTAGCGCCTTCAGAAGCGCCACAGCGGCAGTTGAGAGCGGGACAGATCGCCCTGTGCCGTTTTTAGTCATCTCCAGCTTGGCAACGCGCGTCTCAAAATTCACATCATTCCAAACCAGCCCGACAATTTCTCCGGCGCGCATGCCGGTCTCGATCGCAAATTGAAATGCATGGATCGCCCGACCGATCTGCACGCCCAAATCGCCACCACCCTTTTCAATCAACAACGCAATTTCTTCGTCGGAAATCCGTCGGTCCCTGGGGTTGGGCTTGGTGGGTTTCCGCACGTCCGTCATGGGGTTAACTTTGATGATCCCCCATTCCTTTCGCGCAATGCTAAACACGCCCGACAAGAGGGTCATTTCCCGATTTACGGTGCCGGCCGCCACTTCGCTCAATCGCATGTCGCGCCAATTCGCAATGTCGATCGGTTGAACATCGCGCAGGACAACATCCCCCAAGGATCCTCTGGCAATCTTTTCCAGACGCAGCTGCTCCCACTTCGCACCCCGCTTTGACGGCGAGACTTCCCGCGCATAGCGCAGCAACGCATCGCGCATGGTCTCGGTCGATCCCGAAACCTCTCCTTCTCGAATCAAGAACTCTTGGCGCGCGGCCCAGTCTTTGGCATCAACCCGCTTCTCAAATGACTTTGATTTTCGTATACCTTGCATGGCGACTTGCGCCTGCCATTTGCCGGTTTGCAGCTTTTTAAAAGACGCCATTTCAAATTCTCCCGCTCGGAAAATTCGTAATTCGTTCGTAGTGACATGTCAATTTTAATGGTTTTTAGTGCATTTCAGTACGAAACGCCCACCATAAACCCCTGTATAACCTTATATAAACAAGGGATATCACTGTTTAAGGGGAAAATATTGGTGCGGTCGAGAAGCAACGTTTTACTAATAATTTCATTTGGTTGCAAATAAATTTCGTGAAAAATTCGTAATTTCGTTTGGTGAAATTATTTTGAAATGAACGA
>NZ_JBGFCD010000023.1:0-42767 GCF_041205405.1 Falsihalocynthiibacter sp. S25ZX9 | reverse complement strand
GGCAGAAAGGCACGGTGAAGAACACCAATCGAAGGGCGAGACGTTGGTTGCCCCGCAAAAGAGACATTAGAAGAATGACGGATCACGACATCAAGAAATCAGTGACCGCCTGAACAGCACATCCCGCAAATGCCTCGGCCGGAAAACCCGCGCAGAAGTCTTCCGTGAAAAGATGTTGGAGGAAAGGCATTGAGCCCCTACCCTAAGACCCAACAAGAGTCGCACTTCAAGCATCGCTCACACCCGAACAATTTGGGCCATGATGACGAAACAACAAGATTATCGAGATCCGGTCGTGCCAGCTTAAAGCTGTACCGCTCGGTATGATGTGAGAAGGACATTGAGACTGTAAGGACAAATGATCGACTAGATCGAGGTTAGGAAAACCAGGCCTTCCCAGAGAGCTTCGCGCTTGCGGCATTGATATGGACCTGACCTTCGCATCGCCATACCGGCCCGCGGCTTGTGAAACGTCGCAATCTGAGGCCTGACACATGACCGTATCCGATCACATGTTCCAACCGTTGAAAGTATCTCTTGCATCAAACGGGGCATCCACACATGGGAGGGCGACCCAATGCGGTTTCGCCAGACGTTTGGCACGGCAAACGTGACGTCATTGGTTGAGCGCGTCAGTCGCTTCACTGTGCTGCAAATGAACCCAGACCGAACAACTGCCCGCGTTATGGGGTATCTGGCGAAAGTCATGCGTACTCTGCCCTTAACGGCGCGCAAGTCTGTGACTTTTGATCAGGGTTCCGAGCTCATGGATTGGCCGCACTTGCAGGCTGAGGTCGGAACCCAAACGTGGTTCTGTGATCCGCAAGCGCCCTGGCAGAAAGTCTCGGTAGAGAATCTCAACAAACGCGCTCGGCGATACCTACCACGGGACACACCCATTGCAGCGATCTCAGATCGAGATATGAAGTCCATTTGCGACCGCCTAAATGGTACTCCCCGAAAGTGCCTCGGATGGCGAACGCCAACCGAAGCCTTCGCCGAACAACTCAGAAAGCTGAGATAGAGAAATGTCGCAACTTAACTTGAGTTCACAGTCGTTCGGCGTGGCGCCGAGCACAGACCAAGCGCCTCTTCGCTGATCCAGACTGTCAAATCCCCACGCCGCCGAAGGCTCTCGTTATATTTCGACCAGTTAGTCACCCGATACTTCTGCTACGGGATCTTGTCACGACGATCGGCGTTGAATTTATGTGGCATTTACGGCATCCCACAGAGAGCGGACTGCATCACTATCAAATCGAGCCGGATATCTATGCAACAACTCTGCAATGAGTGAAGCCATGTTGGGTATTCTCATCAGCCGCACGTCGCTTTGTGCCACATAGTGTATGTACAGGCGTGAAGATCAAAAGAGGCTATAGCATCATGGCATGGGTTTCATGCGACGTACTTCTGCGTTAGCGCGGTGCGTTGCGCAGAAGTTGAGGGTTGGTGACCACTTAGCAGCAATCTGCGCAGCAAATCATTTAGATTTCGACATTCGGACTTATCATAAATCTGTCTCAGGTGACTGCGCAAAGTCGAGGACGAAATCTTTAATTCAAGGGCCACGGCGTCACGACTCAACCCATGGGTCAACATTAGGCAAACGCGAAATTCCGCACGGCTCAAACCCGCTGGATTACGATCCGACAGGAGTGGCGCGGCCAGCGTAACATTGAGGTTTTCAGGTTGCCGGTCCAGCAAGGATTCCGAAAAGATGCCCGGTGAGCGGCCCGACCACGTTTGACACAGAGTATCACTAAGAGACGTAATCATCGCGCCAGCTCCAGACGACAGGCGATGCGCGAAATGCAGCTCCAGAAGGTAGACCCATTTGCCATCCTGCCCCAAAACGACCACCACCGTTTCGGCCAGATTCCGTCGATTTCTTAACTCCGCCAATTCCGGCGCATCCGCATGGGCGGCCATGCTGGCGTACCAGACTGAGCCAACTTTCGCATTAGTGATATAAGATCCTAAAATAAGATCCGCGAACGAGCGATCCAAGGCTCCGTTCTGAGCATTGCGCTGTAAGTCCACGGAAATAGAGCGGATTCTTCCATCTTGTGTTTTGGTGGCCTTGACCAACGTCGCGACCTTCGCTCCAAATCCCGTAGAAATTGCCTTAAGGCCCTGCCGAAATGGGGCAGCGCCTTGCACCGCTTGGCACCAGCCAGCCATGCCTTCAACCAGACTTACAACACTTCCAGTATTCCCCAGGGAATTATCCCCATAGTGTCCCGCTATACTCACTTTACGCACCCCTTAAAAACTTGCTCGGGTGCCTCAAAAAACTTGTGCTGGTTTTCCCAGCCTAAGCCCAAATTAAGGCTTAGCTTCCTAATTTTGTCAATAAAATGACACATTTGGGCGCAATTTTGACGAATTTTCAATCATAGCGTGTATTATTGGGAAAACTGCGTCAACAATAGAGCGAAAATAGCCGAATCTTACGCGCTTAAGTACCTAATATAGCGAATGACAACATGGCCAATTGAACTGCCCCCTGTTTGCTGGAGGCTCCAATGTAAGTATGGGTGGAGCCTATGGAAAAAAGTAACAGAGCAAACAGATTTTCTACTGAAGTGCGCGCACGCGCGTTCGGATGATTTTAAAACATGAGCACTAGGATTCAAATCGATCTGCGGCAATCATTGCCATCGCCTCTAAGATTGGGTGCGGCAGGGACACGTTGAGGCGTTGGATTGGCCAGTCGGACATAGATAGCGGCCGCAAAGACGGCCAAACTTCCGATGAACGCGCCAAGATCAAGGCAATGGAACGCGAGATCCGAGAGCTGCGCCAAGCCAATGAGATCCTGCGCAAGGCGTCAGCATATTTTGCGCAGGCGGAGTTCGCCCGCCCATTCAAACGATGATTGCCTTCATAGAAGAGCATCGAGATGACATGGGTGTCGAGTCGGTTTGCAAGGTTTTGCCAATCGTCCAGTAAACATTTTATGCGCATGCAGCCATTGCCCGAAATCTGGATTTGGCTTCGGATCGTGCCAAACGAGATGCGGTTCTTAGCCCTGAGGTCAAGCGTGTCTGGGAAGAAAACAATGAGGTCTATGGCGTTCGAAAAGTCTGGCACCAATTGGAACGTGAGGAATTCAGTGTCGCCCGCTGCACTGTGGCTAGATTGATGAAACGCCTTGATCTTCATGGCGTTATCCGTGGGAAGTCGCAGAAAACGACCGTACAGGACAAAGGCCAGCCATGCCCAAAAGACAAAGTGAATCGGAAGTTCCGAGCCCCTGCGCCAAACATGCTGTGGGTCAGCGATTTCACTTACGTCTCAACTTGGCAGGGCTTCGTTTGCGTGGCTGTTATTATCGACACGTTCGCGGAAAAAATGTTGGCTGGCGTGTTTCAAGTTCACCGAAAACAGATTTCGTGCTGGATGCTTTGGAGCAGGCGCTGCATGATCGGCGCCCAGTTCACAAAGGCGGCCTCATTCATCATTCAGACCGCGGCGGGCAGGGCGGATTCAACCGGTCGTCGCAACACATTCGATTATAAACTGTTTGAGCAATTGGTCGAGAGCTTCGGCGGGAGTTCTCCAGCCGAGGGTTTTGCGGGGTCTTGTGTTCAAAGCATGCGCGACCGCGCTCAACTCATTGACACCGTGCTGGCTGAGGTCCGTGCTTTTGGGAAAGTATTGGCGCAGCAGCCCATTGGTATTTTCGTTGCTTCCGCGTTGCCAAGGGCTCTGAGGATCGCAGAAATAGATTTCCAGCCCCGTATCGATTTGGAGTTGCGCATGTTGGGCCATCTCCGCACCCTGATCCCAAGTCAAAGATCGGCGAAGAAATGCAGGAAGTCCCATGATTGTCCCTGCAATAGCATCGCGAACAGCCTCTGCACCATGGCCAGCCAATGCTGGTCCATTCTTGGGTACACCGCTCTTCCCATGGCCCTCCAGCGCGGCAGGTGCAAGAACATGGCGAAGCGTGTTGTGCACTCGACCAGCGCGTCAATCGCTGAACTTCCGAGATCGAGAATGAGGTCGCCCTCCAAATGGCCAGGAACAGCCCTATCGCCAACCTCTGCCGGGCGGTCGCTGATCATCAGCGCATCTGCGAGAAAGGGTCTGCTACGACTTCGGGCGCGTTCGCGGGGCAACCGCAGTGCGCGGCCAGAGCGCAGACAGGCCGAAAGTTCCCGCTTCAGGCCATCCCGTCCTTGAATATAAAGCGCCTATTAGATGGCCTCGTGACTGATCCGCATGGTTGTATCCTCAGGAAAGTCTATTTTCAGACGCTGCGCGATCTGTTCAGGGCTCCAGGCACAGGACCAGCGCCGACTTTGCCGATGAACAGCCCGCCGCCCCTTCCATACCACAACAGGACCATCGAAGGCGATGCCACCCGGCGTAGCGATAAGACCGGACAGACGGTCCTACACATAATCGTGCAGGGCTGGGTTACTCGCCAGCTTACTTGGTTTTGGGCGCTGCGCTGCACGATCCGCAAGCCACTGCGCCGTGAACGCGCGATAGTCGAAGTCGCCCCCACGTGTCGCGGAGTTACGCCTGATCTCCCGCGATACCGTGCTGGGTGACCGCGACAGCTTGCGCGCGATTGCGCGGATACCTGTCCCCCCTCGCGCATTCCAATGCAATTTCTTCTCGCTCAGAGAAAGCCAGGTTTCGGCTCGTTAGGGAAATCGCCGAGGGTGCAAGATGCGTGGGAGGCATTCCACCAGAACTCCGAAACCACCGGATTCCGACAGGACCGGAAACACCCGCTTCGACAGCGGACACCTCACTGGAATGACCTGCGGCCACGCCCCGCCAGAACCGGCACAGATTCTTACGTTGCCAGACTGGAGGGCTTCCTGGTGAGTTTAATTTGCCCCGTGTTGAACGTTCGGATTCTCGTCTGCCCGTTGTCATCTACACCTCCTAAAACCGGGTGTTGCGACGACCGGTTGAATCCGCCCTGTATCTGTCCATTCGCAATACTGAGCAATTGGCTCTGGCAGGGATTGAACCCTCTGTTGGCAGAGTTGGTGATTCCTATGACAACACCTTGGCCGAAACCATAATCGGCCTCTACAAAGCAGAAGTCATCCACCGGCTTGGCCCATGGAAAACTATGGCAGCCGTCGAATGGGAAACCCTCAATTGGGTGGATTGGTTCAACAATCGCCGCTTGCTTGCCCCATTCGGATACATCCCACCAGCTGAAGCAGAAGAGAGGTACTATTCACAGTTCAACACATTAGATATGGTCGCATGACATGAAGTAATCAGCCTCCGGCAAACAAGGGGCGGTTCACATCCGACTGACCCGCTTTCTACGGATTTCTGAAGCAAACACCTAGCCAAATTTACTCCGTCAAAAACGGATAGTTTCGTGGCTGAATTTGATGTCTCATTCATGCAGCACGTCTTCTACATTCCGAAACAAAAGCAGGAAGCAGACATACATTATCACCGCTAAGCGAATAAACTCAAGGCTGGTTTTGAAATATCGAGAAGGAGAGCGTTTTGTCATGGCCAGACTGTGAATCAGCGCCCTGTCCGTTTCAGGTTAGTTAAATTGGACAATTACCAGACGAGTTTTAATGTCGTTGAAAGCTGCGCTTTCCCATAACTCTGCGGTAGTTGCTCGTCCTACGCCACCTAGGTCAATTCCTATAACAGTACCCAGAAATTCCTTTGAGTTTTCTGATGAGGTAAGTAGGGTTAATGGTAACGGAGTATTTCTTTGAACATATTTTCTGCCTTAGAACTTCACGCGATCGTTTTTTCCATTAAAATAGGCCCTGAGCCATGCCCTAAGTGTATTTCTAAAATATATCTTTTGGGCGTCAAACAATGGCAAGCGAACAAACTTTAGCATGAAGCGCCCTGTTCCTCAATTCAAGGGTGGACTCTGGGTAGCTGCAGCACGGATTCTGTCTCAGTTGATCCAATTCGGGATTTTTGTGGTTGCCGCGCGTGTATTGACCCCCGCAGATTTCGGTGTCTTTGCGTTGGTTGCTGCGGTCATTGTTTTCCTGAACTTGATCGCAACGGCAGGTTGGTCAGAATATGTCATGAATTGGCAGGGCGACTCTGTCCGATTGCGGCAAACATTGTTCGTTGCGGCGATTTTTGGAGCGGTGATTGCGACATTGGGCCTAGTGATATCAATCCCGCTGGCATCATTTTTTAAGACGCCGGATGCTGGGCCGCTTGCCCGGATCCTATCCTTGGCAGTTTTCTTTTCCGCCGGAGCTACTACCTATGGGGGGATCCTAATCTGGCAGAAACGGCTTGCGACTTCGGCCAGCTGTGCCTTGGTGGGGGAATCCGTCAATTTCGCCATTGCTGCCTCGACGCTTTTAATGGGACACGGGATTATGTCTCTTGCTTACGGGCGGCTCGCGGGCGCCATAGCAGCATGTCTGTGCGGTCTTGTGGCTAGCGGCATTCGGCCATTGGTAATTCGCCAGTTTGGTTTGGTGCAGGAAATGGTTGGGTTTTCTTGGAACATTACAGTGACGCGTCTGCTCATGACGTTTCGGGCTTATGGTGCTACGTTGATCATTGGAGGTTTTCTAGGGCCCGCGGCCGTGGGGTATTACCGTGCGGCACAGCGGGTTGTGGGAGCGTTCGAGGAAATCATTAGCGAACCAGTCCGCGTTTTGGCATGGAGCTTCTTCCGAAATACGCCACAAATCGACGGATCCAGTGCGGAAATCAGTGAAGCCGGAAATAAGTTCTTTCCCATCCTAATTTACGCAAGCACCCCAGTATTTATCGGCATTATTCTGATGGCACATGATTTGACGCTTGGAATTCTTGGCTCTGAATGGCTTGCGGCCGTGCCCGTTATAAAGGTCCTCGCCATCGCTGGGCTTATCCGAGCGTCCGGAACGGCATCGGTTCCGATTTTATCGGTTGTTGGCAAAGTGGCGCTCCTGCCGCGCTACATGTTGATTTACGCTCTTGTTTCAATCGCTTGTATAAGCATTGGCGCGATGAATGGGCTTTTGGCAACGGCTGTGTCCGAGGTCGTCGCAGCAACACTTGTGTTTGCTATCAGTGCACGGGTCATGAGGCAGCATGCAGGCCTTCGATGGTCGGCTATATTCATGCGAAGTTGGGCCGTTCTCCCTGCCATTGTGGTGGCTACTGGTGTCATATTGATATTGCTGGAACAAAATTTTCTAGGGCAACTACATCCGCTTGTTCGTTTCGTATGCCTCGGTCTGGTAATGGTCGCTGTCTATTTACCTATACTTTTCCGGTGTGACCGCACTTTGTGGTCCAGGTTGATTGCGTCTTCAGCGCATTAAAAGACACAGTGTTTTCTTAATCTTGACACATTCTTAATCAATTTTAGCCTTCCTAGTGCCTAGGTTCAGAAGGAAGCATTGCGGGAAAACAGTTAAAAAACAGCAGGATTTCGGCAAGATTTAGCCAATTGAGCCTGAAAACGGCAGCATTTTTCCTATATACTACCTGTTTGGTTTTAAGTTTCGTCTTTGGGTAATAAATAGCCGAATATGAGGTTGAAGGACTATGTCAGGAAAGCCTTCAACTATTAAAGGTTTAACTCCATGTTACTGAAAAGAAACCATACAGATCAGACGCAACGAAAAGAAGCTTTCCTGTGCACGCGGTTTTCGAATTCAACTCTGCGTAGAATCGTTATTGGTTTCTGCAGCTTGAGTTGGATATTGATACTAGCGGTGATTCTTTTTTAGCCAATCGGGCTTGCCCTAAAGTTGCGCGAACAATACGTCTCAAAAAAGCCCATTGTCGCCAATAATTGCAATTTTGTTGTAAATATGGGAAAACGCAATATCCTGCGGATAGTATACTCCTCCACACAGTATTTTGCGAATTTACTCAAAAATTTTGGATCACGTGTGCCCTTGGGTTATTAAGGCGCCATGTGCTTTATAAAATTCATTTGGGGTGCTGGCAAAAACCCGCCTACACTATTTAAGTTGATATCGTACCTTTTTTTGTGCCGGCTGAGTGATCGTCGCCCATTGGCTGAGGCTAAATTTTTTGGCACTTAATTTTGCCAATTTTAGTCAAGCTTAGGCCTTAGCCATTAGTAAAACCATTGTCCCTGATAGGGGAGGAGCCAATTTTTTGGAAAGCTCTTATTTTAATTTAAAACATAGCCTTATTGATGGTTTCACTCGTGTCTGCGCATCCACACCCAACGCAATAGCCCTGATCGCAGACGGCATCTCCTACTCGTATTCAGAAATGAATCTCGCGGCGGAACGAATTGCTCTGCACTTGATAGCCAGTGGAGTTTTGCCCGGCGATAATGTTGTCATGATATCGGATCGCACCGCGCAAGCGGTCATTTCAATGGCGGGCATTATGCGCGCGGGTGGGGTCTATGTCCCGTTGGATCCAGCTTACGATTCCAAACAGCTTTCTTATGTAATCACCGACAGCCGCCCGACAGCGATCTTGTGGGACAAACCCTACCAAGACTTGGTCGGCGATCTTGCACCCAAAGATATCCCTCAGTTAAATATGACCGAGGTTCTAGAAACCACACCCGAACACGCCGCGCCCTTTCCGATCCGAAATGGCGAAGACGCGTGTTACATCATGTACACATCGGGCTCGACCGGAAAACCAAAAGGTGTGGTCTTGCCACATCGCGCCATTCTGCGGCTCGGGTATGATCAGCCAATTGGGCAGTTCCTGCCGGGCGACGTCTCTTTGGCCAATTCAACCATCGCCTGTGACGTGTCCACGTGGGAGATTTGGGCGCCTCTGCTCAACGGTGCCGCCGTGGCGCTGGTGACCCAGCCCAAACCCGCGCTTGATGTGCTCGCAAAGGTGATCCGCGACGCAAAGGTGACGGTCGCGTACTTCTACACCGGACTTGCGCACCTCATGATCGAACATCATCTTGATGCGTTGGGACAGTTGCGCCAATTCGGAGCGGGCGGTGACGTCATGTCGACTTCACATATGCGTCTGCTAATGGAATCCTACCCCGACCTCGAAGTGATTAATGGCTATGGACCCACAGAAAACTCGGTCTTTACCACGATGCATTTACTGACCGCCGAAGATGTAAAAACCGGTCCAATTCCCATTGGTATTCCAACAGGTCATTGTGAATGTTTTGTAATAGATGAGGACCACCAAGTCCTAGACCACGGCGAGATGGGACAGCTGGTTGCTGCCGGGCCCAGTGTCGCGCTCGAATATCTCAACCAACCTGCTCGAACTGCAGAAGCTTTCATTCAGGATCCGCGGAAAGATCGTGACGGGCTCGTTTATCTCACAGGTGACTTGGCGCGCCGACGCGAAAACGGGGTGTATGATTTCTTTGGGCGCGCCGATCGTCAGGTCAAACTTGGCGGGCGTCGTATCGAACTAGACGACGTCGAACATCACCTGCGCGAGTTGCCGATGGTCACAGATGCTGCGGTGATTTTGGCTACGGATGTGCGCGGCCAGAAGCGGATCGCGGCTTTCTTAAAGCCACAGCACCCAACACACTGTACGGATGCCGCATTCATCAAAGAGGTTCTGGCGACATTGGGCGAAACGTTGCCCGACGGCATGTTGCCAAGGATCAATCGGGTCGTCGACAATTTTCCACTGACCGCAAACAGCAAAATAGATCGCAAGGTTCTCCTACGAAACCTTGACGCCGAAACTCAGCTTGCTGCTGGCGAGCAAATTCAAGGACGGCGTCCCAATACTGACGCCCTGAGCGCGCGAAAAATCTCAAGCATGATTGCCGCGCAATGGCAAAAGGCCCTTGGTGACATCGCGGTTTCGGACGATTTGACATTCTTTGATGCGGGCGGCAGTTCGCTGGAACTGGTCAATGTGCATGCGGCCCTTGTGAAAGAGCTTGGAGTGTCCTTTGACATCACACTCATGTTTGAAGCGCCACGTCTGGGACAGCTTGCAGCCAAGCTGGCGGCAATTGTCGCTGCGGCCCCTGCCCCAACCTTAGCCCCCGCTGGGACTGCGGATGTGGCTCAACCTATCCCCGACGATCTACCCGATAACGCCATTGCCATCGTCGGCATGGCTGCGCGCCTCCCTGGCTCCGCCAACCTTGATGAATTCTGGCAGCACCTTGTAAAAGGCACAAACCTGATTGAGTTGTTTCCCGCGGACGAGGCCGAGGACAACTTTTCAGAACGCGAACGCGCTTCGACGTCTTATGTTCGGGCGCGTCCCGAATTGGCGGATGCTGGCATGTTCGACGCCAAGTTTTTCGGAATGCTCCCTCGCGAAGCTGCCGTGACCGATCCGCAAGCCCGTGTTTTCATCGAGATGGCGCACGAGGTTTTGGAACGCAGTGGTCATGCCGCCCGCAAGGATAATCTAAGCGTCGGTGTCTTTGCAGGGTCTTCAATGAACTCATACATGATGCATAATGTGTTGGGGAACCGCGCCGCGACCGAGGCCTTCACGTCAAACTATCAGACCGGAAAATTTGCCGAAATGACCGGGAATTTGCCTGACTGTCTGGCAACACGCGTGTCCTTCAAGCTGGATTTGCGCGGCCCTGCGATGACGATACAAACCGCATGTTCTACGTCGCTGACCGCTATTGCACAGGCCATTAATACGCTGCGTGCGGGGCAATGTGATATGGCGCTAGCAGGTGGTGTGTCGATTACTTTTCCGCAAAAGCGCGGCTATCTTGCGCAAGAGGGCGGCCTCTCCTCCGATGACGGAACCTGTCGGCCTTTTGACAATGCGGCATCCGGGACGGTGTTTTCTCACGGGGGCGGTGTTGTAGCCCTTCGCAGACTTGCCGACGCCGTCGCGGATGGCGACACGATCCATGCCGTTATCCGTGGCGTAGGTATCAACAATGATGGGGCCGACAAAATTGCGTTTACCGCCCCCGCAGTTGGCGGTCAGGCTGATGCAATACGTCGCGCCCATGCGGATGCTGACGTCTCACCAAACACGATTTCCTACGTTGAATGTCACGGTACAGCCACGCCGATGGGCGACCCGATCGAAGTTAGCGGATTGCGCCAAGCCTTCGGGTTAGAGGGCGAGGAGGTCACCTGCTCTTTGGGTTCTGTGAAGGGCAATATCGGGCATATGGATGCGGGTGCGGGCGTTGTCGGCGTCATCAAAACCGCAATGATGATGGCCCGCCGGGAATTGCCACCCTTAGCGAATTTCAAGACCCTCAACAGCCGAATTGACCTTTCGGGCGCGCCCTTCCGCATTCAAGTTGACGGCGCCCCATGGACCTCTTCTTATCCCCTTCGCGCTGGCGTCAGTTCATTTGGAGTCGGGGGAACGAATGTGCATCTGGTGTTGGAAGAGGCACCGGCGCATTCTGAAGCGCAAGCGCAAGCGCAAGCAAGCATGCAAACACTTGTTTTGTCAGCAAAATCCAAGGATGCGTTGCGTGAAATGAAAGACACGCTCGCGGATGCGCTTGACCTACCAACGGCACCTGCTTTGGCGGATATCGCATTCACCTTACAAGACGGCAGAGCGCCATACGAATATCGCCTCTCGGTATCGGGCGAGGACCACGGCACCGTTGCTGCCAAATTGCGTCAAGCGGCTTTGCCGCGCAATGCGGCCCTATCTGGATCGCCTGAGGTGTCGTTCATGTTCCCGGGTCAAGGAGCCCAATACCCCAACATGGGCAGCGGGCTTTATGCACAAGAGCCTGAATTCGCACGTTGGATTGATCTAGGTGCCGAAATCCTACAGCCCATCCTCGGCCTCGATGTGAAAACAATGTTATGCTATGGCGATCCTTCTGACAAAGACCTTGCCGCGGCCTTGCGCGAAACACGTCTGACACAACCCGCGCTTTACCTCACACAATACGCCTGCGCGCGGCTTTGGATGTCGCGTGGCATACATCCCGCCGCGATGATCGGGCATTCCGTGGGTGAATTTGCGGCTGCAGCACTCGCCGGCGTCTTTAGCTTTGAAACGGGTCTCAAGATCATCAGTCAACGCGGGCAATTCATGCAGGACCAACCCAGCGGGTCTATGCTGTCCGTGCGCGCGTCTCTGGAGGATTTGCAACCTCACCTCGACGCCGGCGTAGAAATCGCGGCACGCAATGCGCCACACCTCAATGTCGTGGCTGGAAATACCGAGGCGATTGAGACCCTAGAAAAACGCCTGAAAGCGGCTGACATCGCTTGCTCGCGTTTGCACACATCGCACGCGTTTCATTCCGCGATGATGGAGCCCGCTTGTGATAGGTTAAGCCAAACCCTGCAAGACATCACCTTGTCCCCCGCCAATATCCCTTATGTGAGCTGTGTTACCGGCACGTGGATCACCGACGCAGAATGTACCGACCCTGTATATTGGGCAAGACAAGCCCGCGCAGCTGTCAACTTTGCCGACGCAATACGCACCCTTGCCCAAGACGAACCTGCAATCCTGCTTGAGGTCGGTGCAGGAAATACGCTGTCGTCATTCTGCGGACAGACCTTGCCCCGCGACACAAATATTGCTGTGGTCCAATCCTTGCCAGACCACACCCGTTCCGAAGATGACATGACCGCCATGGCAAATGGGTTTGGTCGTATCTGGGCCGCCGGTGGGAAAGTAGATTGGAGCTTACTTGGTCCACGTGGCACCCGACGCGTCGCCCTTCCAACTTACGCGTTTCAGCGCAAACTGCATTGGGTGGACCCAGCGCCTGCGCCAACCGCCTTGGATCAACCCATTTCTGTACCAACAGCCCCCTCCTCTGAGGCCTCCCGACTGGAAACTGAGATCATGAACGCACCCGCACCAAAAACTCCGATTGACCGCAAACCTCGGCTTGTTGGCGAAGTATTGGCTTTGCTCTGCGACCTTTCGGGAGAAGAACTCTCGCAGGAAGATGCAGAAGCCACGTTCCTAGATCTCGGATTTGACTCCCTATTTCTGGGGCAAGTAGCGCAGAAATTGGGTGCTGACTTTGGGATCGACATCACATTCCGCCAATTGCTGTCGCAATATCCGACGGCCACCGCTGTTGCTGGATTACTGGATGAAAACTTGCCACCAGATGTTGTGGAAGCCGTAGCACCTGTTGCGGCCCCCCAAATGGCCGAGCAAGTTGCAGCTTTCTCTCAGCCTACCCTTTCGGCGCCCGTCACTTCAGACGGTGGATCACCCCTGATGCTGGCACAAATATCTGCGATGCAGACGTTGTTTTCTCAGCAGTTGCTGGCCCTATCCGGTACGGCCCTTCAGCAGGTTTCTGCGGCACCCGTCACAGCCCCCGCCCCTCCGCCTATGCCAGAGGTAATCCGCGAAACAGCGGCCACAGCCTACAGCGAGCCCGTTGAGGCAACGCCCAAAAAACCCGCCTTTTCGATTGGACGCGCAACAAACGCCGGCGGTGGCGATTTGACCCCGCAACAAGCAGAATTCGCCCGTGACTTGGCCCAGCGATACAGCGCAAAAAGCCCAAAAACCAAGGTATATGTTCAGAGGTATCGCCCTGCCATGGCTGATCCGCGTACGGCGGCGGGCTTTCGGGCTGAATGGAAAGAACTGGTTTTTCCAGTCGTTTGTGATCGTTCCAAAGGATCACGGCTTTGGGATATTGACGGCAACGAATTCATCGACCTTGTGAACGGTTTTGGCCAGACGGCTTTTGGCCACTCACCCGATTTTGTTGTCGACGCAATCACTCGCCAAATGGAACGCGGATTTGCCATAGGACCGCAAAGCGATCTCGCTGGACCCATCGCCGAACGGTTTGCAAGGTTTGTGGGCCATCAACGCGCAGCGTTCTGTAACACCGGATCTGAGGCCGTGATGGCCGCAATGCGTATTGCCCGCACCGTGACAGGGCGCGAAAAAATTGTCGTTTTTGGCAACGACTATCACGGCCAATTCGACGAGGTTCTGGTCAAAGGCAAGCGCAGCGGTGGCGACCCAGCCGCCTTACCAATTGCCCCTGGAATCCCGCGCGCGTCGCTCTCGCAAATGGTTGTTTTGCCATACGCAGAACAATCCACGCTTGATTGGCTGCGCAAAAACATAGGCGATATCGCCGCCGTGATCGTAGAACCGGTTCAAAGCCGCCATCCCGATTTGCGCCCGCGCGCCTTTGTCGAAACCCTGCGCGAGCTTACCCGCGATGGTGGAGCGGCAATGGTTATGGACGAAGTGGTCACGGGCTTTCGCGTCGGGCCACGCGGGATGCAAGGCGCATGGGATATCACACCCGACATGGCGACCTATGGCAAAGTTGTTGGCGGTGGTATGCCTATCGGCATGCTCGCGGGGTCGGATCGATTCATGGACGCGTTAGATGGCGGTCAGTGGCAGTTTGGCGACGAAAGCGTTCCCGAGGCTTCCCCCACGTTTTTTGCTGGCACGTTTGTGCGTCATCCTCTGGTGCTTGCGGCAGTCGAGGCCACTTTGGATCACATGGAGCAACACGGCGCCGACCTTTGGGAGGCAACCGCCGACCTGACGGCGCGTACTGTGAGGCGCCTAAATGACATACTGGACGCACGCGGACTGCCCCGCATCGTTGAAACTTTTTCCAGCTGGTTTGTACCACAGGTCACAGATCTGGATCCCAACGCCGCCTTGTTGTTTCCCTTGATGCGACTTGCCGGAGTGCATGTACAGATCGGATATCCGTGCATATTCACCACTGCCCACACTCAAGACGACGCCGACAAGGTTGTGACAGCGTTTGAGCAGTCCGTTGACGCATTGCGCGCTGTGGGCATCCTAGGTGGAAATCCCGTTCTCGGAGCTGAAATTCAGCCCGCGGCGACAGCACAGATAGGATTGCCTTTGACTGCGGCTCAACGTGAAATCTGGATGACGACGCAATTGGGCAAACAAGCCTCGTGCTGTTTTAACGAAAGTGTTTCGCTTGAACTCAGTGGTCCATTGGACCTGCCTGCCTTACAACGCGCCATGGATCAGATCATCGCGCGGCATGACGGGTTACGCATGGTCTTTGCCCGCAATGGCGAAAGCTTTGACGTTGTTGACCCGTATCCTTTACCTTTGGAACTGCATGATGTGAGCACGTCGGACGATCCCGCCTCTGCGTTGCACCATTTGCTTTTGGACGACGCGGCGACCCCGATCGATATCGTATCTGGCCCCCCTCTACGCGCCTTTGTGGTGCGCACGTCGCAAGATACACATGTGCTTGTCCTGAATGCGCATCACATCGTTTGCGACGGGTGGTCGTTTAATGTTCTGTCTGAGGAACTCGCGACCCTTTATGCCCAAGAAGTGACAGGCAAAACAGCAGGACTTCCACCAGCCCCATCCTTTGCAAGTTTTGCAAAGCAACAGGCTGCAGCATCGGTTTCCGAGAAAACGCGAGCTTACTGGAAAACGCAATTTCAGGACATTCCAGAGCTTCCGGAATTACCGACGGATCGCCCTCGTCCTGAAATCAAAACCTTTGCTGGCGCCACTTGTACCGCCCATATTTCTGGTGATGTCATGCGGGCCGCTCGCAAGGCTGGGGCCGAACAGGGATGCACACTTTTTTCAACGTTGTTTGCGGCCCTAAACATCGCCGTTGCGCGGCTCACCGGTGCGTCCGATATTGTGCTTGGCGTTCCCACAGGTGGTCAGGCAATGTTGGCAAACAGCGACCTTGTAGGTCATTGCGTCAATTTCCTGCCCATCAGGCAAACCCATACCTCAGACTTGCTTGCGTCTGATTTTCTTAAACAGGTTAGCGAAGGCGTCATGGATGCCTTTGATCATCAGGATTACACATACGGCACATTGGTGCAGGATTTGAACGTCGCGCGGTCCTTAAATCGACTGCCGCTTACAGAAATCCAGTTTAACCTCGAAAAGCTCAGTGAAAGCATCGAAATGGGCCCCTTGCGGGCGACCATGCACCCCAATGCCAAGGCCGCGGTCAATTTTGATCTGTTCTTCAACATCGTGGAACGTAAGGACGGACTGCGTGTCGATGTGGATTATAATGCGGATGTTTTCGAGGCCTCGACGGTTCTGCGCTGGGTTGGCCATCTAGAACAAGTTCTAGCCGAACTTGGACAAAATACCGCCCGCCCAATTGCGCAATTGCCCGTATTGTCTGAACAGGAAACGGTTTGGTTGGCGGAAACACTCAATGCCACAGAAACACCAATGGGAGAGACCCGCACCATCCATGGGCGCTTCGCTGAAGCTTGCGAAAAACACGGCGATGCCATTGCTATTAAAGATAGCGCAGGCCAGACGAGTTACAGCGTACTTGCACAGCGCAGCGACAGTATCGCGGCGTCCTTACAGGCGGCTGGGATCAAACCGCAAAGCCGCGTGGCCGTAGCCTTGCCCCGATCTTCTGAATGTATTGTAACACTGCTTGGGGTGATGAAAGCCGGATGTGCCTATGTGCCAATCGACCTAAATCAACCCGACACACGACTGCGCATGATCCTAGAAAACGCGGATGTCTCCGCCATCGTTCACCAAGGGAATGCAGTTCCCTCGTGCGCTGACGGACTAGGGCTAGCCGCTCTCCAGATCGACGCCATCACGCAGGGGGGAACTCCAGAAAACATAACACAAACGGGTGACGCGGCGGCCTATGTCATGTTCACCTCGGGATCGACAGGCACTCCCAAGGGTGTAGAAATTGGACACGGGTCTGTGGTCAATCTGTTGACCTCAATGGCCAAGGACACGGCCTTCAACTCGGGCAGCAGTTTGCTCTCAGTCACCACAATAATGTTCGACATCTCGGTGTTGGAAATGTTTATGCCCTTGATTACAGGCGGGTGCTGTGTTGTTGCCCCACATGAAGATGTGATTGACGGGTTCCGCTTGGTCACGCGTCTCCAACAAGGAGATATCACGCATGTACAGGCCACACCAACACTCTGGGGCATGATCCTTGAAGCGGGATTTGCGCCAGACAAAACCATGACTCTTTTGGCGGGCGGTGAGCCGCTGCCGCAAGACCTTGCGGACAAATTATCCGCAGGAGGTGCCACGCTTTGGAACGTTTATGGCCCGACGGAAACAACGATCTGGTCGGCTGCTGCCAAATTGGCTCAGGGTGAGAGAGTTACGATCGGACAGCCCGTCGCAAACACCGAAATCCATGTGCTCAGTCCCAATGATACACTCCTGCCAATCGGCGCGTTGGGCGAATTGAACATTGGTGGCGCGGGACTGGCAAAGAGGTATTTTGGGCAACCTGACCTGACGACGGCGGCCTTTCGCGAGGTTACTCTGCTCGATCGTACGCGGCGACTTTATAAAACGGGCGACCTTGCGCGCCGCCTGCTCGATGGCCGGATCGAAGTATTGGGCCGCGCCGATGCGCAGGTCAAACTGCGTGGTTTTCGGATTGAACTTGGCGAGATCGAAAGCGCATTACGTAGCCTGCCGACAGTGACTTCCGCTGCGGTCGCGTTGAAACCTTCACCACGTGGAGGTGACCATTTGGTCGGCTATATCGTGGCCAATTCAACCGCAAACACACAACCCGAAACCCTCGCTCAGGCGCTAGGGGATTTACTGCCCCCCTATATGGTGCCTACGGCTTGGGTGTTTTTAAGCCAGCTACCTAGTAACGCGAGTGGTAAGCTTGACCGAAACAAACTGCCCGAACCTGATACTTCGGCAAGCGTCACCGCGCTTCAAACCGCACCGGCAACACCAACGGAACGAAAAATTGCCGCGATTTGGTCCAGCGTACTGGGCAATGACGCCATCAGCACCTCTCAGACACTTTTCTCGCTAGGGGCCGACAGCCTGACCGTGTTTAAAATTGCGGCCCGACTGATCGACGCGGATTTCGACATCGAAGCGCGGCACCTGTTGGAATACGCATCCATTGCGCGGCTTGCCGAATTTGTCGACAAGCGCACAGAGCAGGGACACGACAGCGGGCCGAAAAAACCGTCGCTAAAATCCTATCGTAGGGGAGCGCAGCGAAGCGTTTGACGTTAGGGGCCTGTGATACGGATGCGTCTTTGCAATGCACCCGTGCCACTAGGCTCCTGCGGAGCAACCTCAAAGTCCAGAGTATCGCCAATTTCCAGCGGGATACTCATGCCCGACACCTTAAAACGGTCAGCAGTGATGTTCGCCTCAACAACCTGTCGTCCGTTGTGCAAAATGGTAAGATGCGGAGCGTCCGTTTTGGCAGATGCCTGCCACCAACCGTCGATCACGTAACTGCCAGCCCTTTGAGCCGTAAACCGCTCAACCACGCTGTAAGGGGCGTCGTTAAAACGCGCCGTCGTGATCCAACTGTCCCCGATTTGCAGGGGCGACAGATCAGGTGCACCGCGCGTACTCGTCCAGTTAGAATCGATAATCCCCAACGGAACCAAGCCGATATCAGGACGCCGCGCGAAGTAGTTCCACGGCGATTGGCCATATTGACTTTGGCTGTCCGCAATCCGATTTGGTGCCGATTGTATGATTGAGATCGAGTCTCCGAGCACGATAACCGGGCTATCAGAAAGGGTTGTTACTGGTGGAATCTCCACCCCCTCGACATTATAAAAAGCGGAGGCATCCGTAACCGTGATGTCCCCACCACTCCCCCAAAACACCGCACCCCTCCCCTGCGGGCCAAAGGTGTAGATATACGCGGCCGTATCATCGCCCTGCCGACGCGCGCGACCAAGTGGCAACAGGCGGGTCTGGAGGAACGAAAACGCGGCGGCTGCGGGCTTTTGCTCCACTCCCGCTTCGTTCAGCAACCCCATGTTTGGCCACCATTTCTCGTCCGTCAGGGCGTACCAATAGGCAAAACGAACATCGGCGGCAGACAGTATTGCCACCATCTTGATCATATAGGCGGGCGCGTCCTGTGGATCGTCAAACCAATTGCCAAACTCGGTGACATGGATCGGTTTTTGGCCCCCGAACTCCCGCATGAGCGCCTTGAGGCGGGTCAATTCACTTGGCAGCGTCTCAGGATGGTCGCGGTAAGGATGAACCGAAATTGCATCACAAGCCAGTAAGCCACCGCGTCGAAAAAACGCCTGTAAAAAACCAATCCCAATCGTGTTCAAGCCACCGCAACTAAACTGCGCATCGGGATGATCAACTTGTAATCGCGCATCAACCGCCCGCGTCAGCGCCGCAAAACTGCGCGCTGGGTCGTTTAACGCAGGCCCGCTCACAAAATCGGTTGTATTTACTTCATTGCCGATCTCAATCCTGACAGCGTCTGCGCCATAATGGGACAGAATAGCCGATACATAGGCGGCAAAGGCGGCGCGCCCATCGGGTGAATGTGGGGTCTTGCCGTCGTCATAAAGTTGGTTGACTTCATTGATGACGATTAACGGTTTAAACCCGCGATTTATCAACGGCAGCATGTATTGGTCTGCAATCGTAAAGTCGTAGACGCCCATTTCGGTTTCGACCTGATCCCAGCCGATTTCGTCTCGCAAGGCAACGGCCCCCAAAACCTGCGCAGCATCCAGCAGATCGATGCTCCAACCTTGCTCAAAGTGTGTCTGCGTACCCAACGCAAAAGACGACACTGCGTCCTGTGCAAATAGTGGATTTATTTGGCCGGTTACCATCGCAACGAAAGAGAAAAGAGAAAGTTTCATTTGCCGCTCCAATCAAAAACAAACCTGTCCCCAGACGTGCTGAGATGGTGAATACCCAAAGTATTGGGGCGGTCGTCCGGCGTCCAGCGCCGCACCATTGTTTCCTCAAACTCCACGGCATCCAGCGTGGTGATCTCCATCAAGTTCAACCCATAACCATAACAGTAACTGTTGTTTTGTGACGGGCGAAACAGGCGCCCGTTTTCGCGGATCAGGGCGCCTGCGTTCCGTGCAATATCCGAGCCAATCACAACCGGATTTTTTGGATGTGGCGTAATTGACCCAAGCTCTGGCCCGTCGACCGCAAATAGATAAAGCTCACTGGAGTGATCTTGAAACGAATGATGATCCGACAAGTTTGTTAACAACCACCATTGTCCGTCCTGCGCCTTCCACAGGGTTGAATCTGCGAGATATTTCCCCTCAAACGCGGTTGCATGGCGTTCCCATTTCGCCGGAAACTCCACCGCGCGCCACACTTCAAGACGGCGTGATTGCTGGGTTTCCGGCAACATATAAATGTCATCTTTGTCCCGAAAAACAAAAGGGAACGAAAGGTGATAGGGACATGACAAAGCGGTTGCCGCAGGTTTGAGCGTATCTCCGTCAAGTTCGGCAACATCAATCCAACCGTTGCCATCATCGGCATTCATAGCCTCATAGAATACCCAGATTTTGCCGTCATTCTCAAATAGAAAAGGGTCCGCCATCGTATGACTTAATGCGGGCAACGCAGTCGCCGTTCGCGTCTCCAGATTGACAACATCGCCGGACCCGACGGCAAGGCGCCAAAAATCAGGGGCGCGTCCCTTGCGAGCCTGCCATCTGTCACGCAGTTTTGCGGCCAAGGCGGTCACAAAAGATGCGGCGTAGCCAATTTCTCCGAACACAGTCTGCGGCTGTGGCGCGGATAAGGGCGGCTTGGACCCCGCGCATGCTGTCTGTCCCGCTGCAAGATCGTGCAATGCCCGCAGAACAAGGAGAACTGATTTCTCCTCAACGAACGCCCCCGTCAAAATAGCCCCAGGTTTCAAATGGTATTGCGCCGCACGCACCACATGCCCCTCTGGCACTTCCGCACTCCGCTGCACGATCTGAACGATCATCCCTGGTGCCGTGCGTTGGGTGACACCAGTCGCGACGTTCGTCGCATCAAGCCCACCGCCAAACGTCAGCGACCAGACGCCCTGATCTTGGTCGGCCATTTGCTCGGCCGTTAATTTCCGCTCACCAAACTCCAATACAATGTCGGCAGCAGCCGCGTTTTCTGTGACCGGCAATTCGGACAAAACCGCCCGCGCGCCCAACGTATCATAGGGTAATATTTGTCGGGCAACGATCAGCCGCTCCACGGCCAAAAAGGCGCGCAGGAATACATCGATCTGGGAACGGCGTGCGAGACCCTGCCCCTCCATCCGGCCAACAAGATCAATCTGTGGATCACGCGCGAGCCGATCCAATAACATCGCTTGCCAGTCCGCCAAAGTGTCGTTCGCGTGCGCCACGATCTGCAGTCGTAACGGGCGTTGGCCAGCCTTAATCTTCACGGTCTAGGTTGCGGCATCAGCCGTTGCATCTTGTCATCCAAAACACCGATCACCTTCTCAAAACCTGAACGGGTCAATGCATCACCATGCCAACCATTGACCGCATACACTGCAACATCACGGGCCAAGATTTCAGACCAACCCAGCACCCCATCTCGTGGAACCATCCCTTGCGAACGCGTCACAAAGAGCACAGCCTCCCCTTTGTAGGGATCAAAGTCATAACCGCGAGTCTGGCCAACGAGGCAATCAACCGTGGCATCCACAAGCCCAGCTTCCTCGCTCTTGCTCGGCACCAGCCCGACTTTGCCAAGGAGGCTGGCAGCAAAGGCATTCTGACTGAAAACATCGCGCCAAGTAATTTCGCCACTCATCCGCAAACCAAAGTAATAGCGCAAGCGCCGCATCCTGATCCGCCACCCATCACGGGCGCGGGCCATATTCGAGAATGCTTTGATCGCACCGGGTGCCCAAGTGTCTATCATTCCAACCACTTCGACTTTTTTGTCAATCTGGTTCAGCGCTTGTGCCAGACCCAACGCAACGCGCCCGTCCACGCAAAGACCACACAGCACCAACGGCCTATTCCCATAGCGTTCCGACACCAAGCCAGCGGCATCAACCATTGCGCCGTCAAATCCAATTTTGCCTAACTCCTCCAGCGCATTGTTATGAGGGACTCCAATGTTGGCGACGGTGCTCCCACTGGTCATCTGTTGGGCAAGGGTATGGTACATAAAGGGTTGGTTCACAGTCAAAAGCACTGGGCCCTCCACGTCGCCTTGGCGCAATTCAATCAACTCCCAGATGGCACTCGAAGTCGAGTTTTGCGTCGGCATTTTTTCCACTTGAAGGTCGTCTATTGACGCCTCGGGTTCCTCCAATTGGCCCGCCAGCCCTTCCAACGTTGGGTCACTCAAGAAGGCGTATAGGCTGGGACGTTGATTAAATTCCTCACCAACCCGCGCCAACATTCGTAACGCCAGCACGGAATGCCCGCCAAGATCAAAGAAGCTTCCCGTAATCTTGTCAGGTGGCATGGCCAGAATATCCGCCCAAATCTCACGTAGCCTATGGGTTCCATCAAAGGGTTTTGACGGTGCGGTCGCCAACTGGATCGACTTTCCTTCTGGCTCATCAACCGACAAGTCACGCGCGACCAAGGGGATATCTTCGATTAATGCGTCAGGCTGCGCCACGATCCGCGCAAAGACATCAAGCAGGAGGTCCGAAAACACTCGCATCGTGTCCGCATCAAACAGATTGGCGTTATAGTCAATCACCATGCGCCATCCGATATTGCGGCCAACAATGTTTACGTTCAGATCATACAAGGTCGCGGGTGAATGGGATTGCACAGACACAAGTTCCAGATCGCCGTACATGCGCTCATTCAAAAACGCCTTTTGAAGATTGAACATAATTGAAACCAAGGGGATGCGCAGTGGGTCGCGCGGCGGATTGAGCACTTGCACCAATTTATCGAACGGCAAGGTCTGATGCGCCAGCGCGCCATTCACAATATCACGGGAGGCTTCGGCGTGATCCGTGAGACTACATTTTGTATCCACCTTGTATCGCAGCACAATCGGGTTTGTAAAAATCCCTATGAGCGGTTCAAGATCAACATCAGTCCGCCCCGCAACCTGAACAGCAAAGCTGATGTCGCGCTTTTCCGAAAACCGCGACAATGCAATGCTGAACGCCGCCGTTCCCAATGCAAAAATCGAAGTACCAAGCCGTTTGGCCGCCACACTCATCTGTGTGTCGAAATCAGCGGGAAGTTCACTGGCACAAGAAGCTGAATGGGCGTGGCTTGGACTGCGCGGCCTGTTGGTAAGCAACTCGAAATAGGGCATTTCGCGCAGGGTTTCAGTCCAATATATCTGTTCGGCCTCCATCGCGCCGCTTTTTTCATAATCCTGCGACCATTGCGCATAGTCGCCGTATTGCAACTCAAGATCAGGCAAATTGGGCTCTAATCCCTTCGATAATGCCTCAAGTGTGAGCCCCAATTCGTGTCCCAGAACCCCAATTGAAAAGCCATCAAAAATGGCATTATGCACCGCGATCAGCAATTCAGCCTTTTGCGTATTTGTGCGAACCATCACCACCCGCAACAAACAGGGCTCCTCCATATCGAAGGGTTGCTCGGCATGTTCGACCGCGATTGCATTTATCCGCGCAATACGATCAGCTTCATCAAGGGCGCGCACATCAACGTCATCAAGCTTAAAATCAACGTGATCTACCACCTGCTGCACAGGCTCGCCGTCTTGTTCAGCAAAGCATGTACGCAAAATTTCATGGCGAGCGATAATCCTATTGAACGCCGTGGCGACCATCTCGCTCGAAACCGGGCCGCGCAATTCCCACCGAACAGCCAGATTCAAGCCACGATTGCCAGGATGCATCTGTTCCATGAACCAACAACGTTTCTGCCCGATTGATGTGGGAAACGTCCCTATAACGTCATTTCGCTGTAAAGCTTTCATGTCAAATATCCTTCGGGGCACCAATCAGATATAAGAGCAAAAACCCGTTCCGAACGGTAATCAATAACTTAGGTCAGCGCGACAAATTGGGCGTTTACGTAATGGTAGTCTGTCTTGAGTGTCGCCTTGGGCATAGAGCGAGTCAAACAAAACATACCGAAAGCTTATTGTGATTTCCGCAAATTGTAGAACCACAAGCTGTTACACTGGTTTGAGCGAACTTACGCCGAAGTTAAGTATGTCATGTAAATTGTTGATATAAGTTATTTTAAATAGAAAGTGATCAATCTTACCCGCTCTTTTGACTTTTTTTTCGAGGCGTAGGAATAATTGTTATAGTGTTGTTAAGAGGTATTAGAGGCGAGATGATTCTATAGAATGCTAATTTCTTTGCACAATCGCGCACTCGTTGTGGTAACTCACCTGATATCAGTGCTTGCGTTGACTGCATTCTTTGCGGTGACAAATGCTATGGCGGCATCATCGGATGCGTATATCATCAGTGTTGGAGACGAGCTGGAATTCGATGTCCTTGATGACAACGATCCGCCCCAGCGGTTTATTGTAGGCAGGGACGGGTCTGTGCAATTCCCGCTTATCGGGGGGGTTACAGTAGGTTCAATGACTTTGGGGAATGCACGCCTCTTCATTCACAAAGCTTATGTTGATAAACAGATTTTCGTAAATCCCCAGATAGAACTATCCATCGCAAATTTCCGTCCGATTTCTGTGCTCGGTGATGTTAAAAATCCGGGAAATTTTGACTATCAGCCACAAATGACTGCCGAACAGGCCGTGGGGATGGCTGGTGGTCCGTCTATCTCTGCAAACAATGAAGAGGCGCGCGTGCTTGAACGCCGTTCGTTAGAGGGCGCGTTAGACAGTCTGAAGTTCGAGATGGCGCTATTGGCTGCTCAATATGCCCGTGCACAAGCGCAGTTAAACGGAGATAACAGTGTTGTCTGGGCTGATGTGCCACCAAAAATCCGCAGCGCAATCAGTCGAGAGATTTTTGATGAACATCGCATAGAGGAAGACAGAATTATTGCGCTTGAAAGTCACGACATCGAGACACGCCGCAAGCTGTTGACCGACTCTGTTGCCGAGGCATTGACCCGCATTTCACTGCTCACCGAGCGTAAAGCGGTCTCACAGTCGATTGTTGACCAGACCAATGAAGAAGCGAAACGCGTTGTGAATTTGGCAGAGCGTGGACTGGTGCCGAGCAGTCAGGTTTCCGGAAAACAGTTAGAAGTGTCCCAAGCAGAAAGTCAGGTTTTGCAGATGCGGGAACAGATTTCTGCGGCAAAGGTTCAACTCGCGGACCTTCAGGGGCAATTGTCGCGGTTTGACACCAACACCGAAGAGCAATTGCTCTCGCAAAAACAAGTCAGCCTGAGTGAAATCAACAAAGCCATGTCACGACGTGCATCGCTTGAGGATAGGATGCGGCTGATTCAGCAATGGATGAACGCGGCTTCTGGTATGGAAACGGAGCTGTTGCTAGAGTTTCAGGTGCGGCGCCGGATCGGTGGGCACACTGATAATATTATTGTTGAACCTTTTGACGAACTGTTACCGGGTGATCTTTTGGTGATACTTGTGAAGACACCCGAAGCGCTGAGTGAAAAGCTATGACTGTTCAAAAAACGCCCACTGCAGGCAACTCGCGAAAATCAAGCACCACGCCAAGGAATGCTGCGGCTCGGTTGCAAGAGCCGGCACCCTACAATAACCGCAATGAGATGGATTTTCAGCAGAGTGCGCATTATAACGATGGGGACGGAACGCGATCGCACCTGCTCCCGCCTATCGATTTTGGCTATCTTTTTTCCATCTTGCGCAGCAATATCGGATTTGTGGTCACTGTAACCGCACAATGCATGATTGCCATGCTTATCTATTTACAGTTTGTCTCTCCGACTTACACCGCATATGCACAACTTATGCTGGACACCAGAAAAGAACGCATTACGCCAGCCGAAGGCGTGGTCTCAAATCTGGATCTTACCCAGTCAGTCTTGGCTGGCGAAGTCATTTCGATGCGGACAAACGTGCTGCTAGGTCAGGTCGTCGACAACCTCGATCTTTTGAACACGCCAGAGTTTGATCCCCGACTGCCCGGCAATGAAACTCTCGTTGCAAGTGTGAAACGAATGGTGCGCGGGTCTGGTGAAAAACCACATGAATTCGCGCAACGCATGCCACCTGAGACGCTACGTTCTTGGATCATCGGCGATCTGCGGCGCGATTTGGTCGTGTCGCAACTTGGCGTATCCTATGTCATTGGGATCAGTTACACGAACGCCAACCCTGTGCGGGCAGCAGAGATCGCAAATGCTGTTGCTGAACAATACATCCAAAGTCAGCTTTCCGCCAAAACAGAAGCCGCCATACGTGCCAATGTCTGGTTGGCAAAGCAACTAGAAGAGTTAAGCGTGCAAGTCGAGGCGGCGGATCAAGCCGTGGTGGATTTCAGGGCTGAGATGATTGAAGTGGCCAACGGCAATGCGGACAGCATCAATCAACTTCTTGCCGAGTTGAACACACGTTTAGTCAGCAGCTCGACCGACCGCGCGGATGCCGAAGTGAGGCTCGGTCAGGTTCAAGCTCTCATGACAGAAGGCGGCCTGAGCAGGGTCGCGGATGTTGTGACATCCCCCCTTCTTGACACGTTGCAACGCCAGTACGCGGAATTGGCGGCGTCGCAGGCGCAGTTGGCCAGCACATTGGGCCCACGGCATCCTGAGATGATCCGCATCAGCGCCCAAATTAGCGATATCAATCGCAGCATCGACGGGGAATTGCGTCGCAGATTAGAAGCAATGCGCAGTGAGGTCACGGTCACCCAGAACCGAGAAGAAGCGCTGCAAACTCAGATCGATGCGGTCTCTGTGCGCGCTGTTTCACATGCAATGTCTTCAGTCCGGTTGCGCCAACTTGAACGCGCCGCAGACGCCACGAGACTGGTCTATGAAAACTTCCTGTCGCGTTTCAAAGAAACAACAGCACAGGCAGATTTTCAAACGCCCGAGGCCCGGATCATCGGTGAAGCGACAGTACCCGCAGTCCCATCTGCGCCGCGCAAGACGTTATTGCTTTTGGCCTCAATCGTTGTGGGGATGGCAGGGTCAATCGCCTACGTATTCATTCGCAACCTTGTGCGTGCGCCCATTCGCACACCCGAGGAGCTTATGGCAATTTCAAACCTGCCCAACCTCGCAACTCTGCCTCATATTAGAAATACTTTTAGAAATTATGCATGGCTGCGCAAAGAGTTGTCGGCTGGCGGAAGTTCTAATTATATGGAGCATGTTCGCGGTATCCGAACCGCCCTTTTCGATATTTCCCGATCCAAAAAACCAAAGATTATCTTGGTTACCTCCTCGGCTCCCAACGAAGGGAAAACATCGCTTTGTTGCGCGCTTGGGCGCATACTTAACAATTCGGGAAAAAATGTATTATTAATAGACGCCGACTTGCGCAGACCCGATCTGCGCAGCGTTTTGCAGCTGAAACAAGAGGCCCAATGCCTCAGTAAGTACCTGAATGGGGAAGCTGTAGAAAAAAACTTGGTGATACATTCTGACATCATCAATGCAGACGTCATTTCTCCGGTACAACCATCGCATGACGCGGCAGAACTCCTTCTATCGCCGCGGCTTGGTACGTTGTTGTCTTTCATGTCGAAAAAGTATGACCATATCATCATTAACGCTCCACCCGTAATGCATCTCGCAGACGCACTTGTTTTGGCGCATCGAGCGGATGCCACGTTGTTTACGGTAAGGTGTAACAAGACGCGGACGAAAACAGTGCGAAATGCTATCCGACGTCTCAAAGACGGCGACGCTAACATTGTTGGAACCGTGCTGACCATGGTGCGCCGGTCAGACTTAGCGGCCCGCGAGGCCGACCTGTATTCCAATACCTATTAGAGAGATCAAGCGATGAAAGTTGCCATCATCCATTATTGGCTCGTTGGAATGCGCGGCGGCGAAAGGGTTCTCGAAGAGTTTATCCGCCTCTACCCTGACGCTGACATCTTTACCCACGTGGCAGACGTGGAGGCATTGTCGCCTTTGTTGGCAGGCCAACGCATTTTCCAAACATCAGTGTCCCGCTTGCCTGGCGCGCGCAAACATTACCAAAAGTATCTCGGCTTTATGCCCCGCGCGCTCGAGGAGTTGGACCTAAGCGCCTACGATTTGGTCATCTCTTCGGAAAGCGGCCCCGCCAAGGGCGTCATCGCCCCGCCCCACGCGCCACATATCTGCTACGTCCACTCTCCAATGCGCTACATTTGGGATCATTATCCGTCCTACAGCAGCCGTCTCGGGCGTTTGAGTCGGGCTTACTTTTCCCGCCTCGCCCATCGATTGCGCATCTGGGACGTGACGACCGCCGCACGGGTAGACTGTTTCGTTGCCAATTCCAATTTCGTCGCGCGTCGCATCCGCGCCTATTACAACCGCGACGCCTGTGTCGTGCATCCCCCCGTTGATCTTGAAGCCTACAGACTGCCCAAAGCTGACTCCCCGCGCGAAACCTACCTTTTTGTATCCCAGCTGGTGCCATACAAGCGCGCGGATCTTGTAATCGAAGCATTTCGCGGACAAAACAGACGGCTGATTGTGGTCGGCGACGGCAGCCAACGCTCCGAACTAGAGCGCGACCTGCCACCGAATGTCACCTTGCTGGGGCGGGTTGAAAATGATGACTTACCCCACCTTTATCAAACGGCTAAGGCTCTCATTTTCCCAGCAGAAGAAGATTTTGGCATTGTTCCAGTCGAGGCAATGGCCTGTGGCACACCAGTTCTTGCCTATGGACGAGGTGGCGCGCGCGACAGTGTCGTTGAAGGCAAAACAGGACTGTTCTTTGACCGGCAAGATACGTCCGCAATCAATGATGTTCTGGACAGTTTCGAAGCCGTTGAGAGCACCTTTGATCCCGTCCAAATCCATGCCCACGCCAGCGGTTTTGGTGCCGAGCGGTTCCGCCGAGAGTTTTCCGCTGTCGTTGAACAGGTGCTTGCGGATCATTCATCCAAAACATAAACCGTCACGGAGGAAGGCCGTGCGGCATCGCTGTGAATGGTGATATTTGCCGAAATACCTTGGGTCTCATCCCAGTTCGCCCCGCCCGTATTCAGGTTTCGCTCCAAACGCGGAAAGCTGCTGCCAGCAACATGCAAGCGCAGCCGGTGCCCCGCTCGCAGCAAATAAGCGATATCGCGCATTTCGATTGTCACGCCATAGGTCTGCCCCGGCTCCATCAATTCGGGGTGTTCCACACCTGCGCGGTATCGCATCCGCAACGCACCTTCCTGTAACAGGAGCGACCGTCCCTGTGGGTCCACGTCGGTCAAGCGAAGCACAAGGTCGGTATCAAGGACATCCGCCGAAACCTGCAATGTGGCCCGAATGGGACCCGCCAACAGCAACAGATTCTTAAAGGGCGCGGAAGTGAACAACAGCAGGTCGTCCCGCCCCTCAATCGAGTTTTGGAAAACGGGTCCTTCGAGCGCATCGGGGTCCCCCGTGCAACACAACGCCCCACCCACGGAAGGAACGGGGTTCATTGGATCAGATCTAAACTGCCATGCTTGGGTTTCTTCCGTAGGATGCTGCGAGTCCAAGACCTGCCCCTCCGACAGATAAAACGACACTTCCTCCGCGCCTTTAGGCGGCCAATCCGATGCGCCGCGCCACTTATTTTCGACCAATGAAAAATAACTCAATTCTGGCAACTCCAGCGCCGGACCATCCGCTAAATGTTGCGACAGGAATGAGATGATGGTCTCCACAAATCCAAATGGAACCTCTAACTCCACCGCCAAATCTCCAACAAGCGTGTCCTGATCACTCCCCAGATAGCCGCAATGGGTTCCTGCGGCGATTATGGTGCGTGTTTCGACGGCCTTCTGAGCAACCGCCTGTGCCAATTGCAACGTCGAGCGAATGCCAGGATCATGCCACGTATCAATAAACAAGGCGGGGGTAGCAAAGGGCTCCGCTCCAGTTACATATCCGGCATTTCGCCAAAAATCTGAGTTTTCAAAAGACATTAAAAATGCCTCATAGTCTGTTGAATCAGAACGCATTTGGCGGACCACATCAATTAATGGTAGATGCGGCAACGCACGTGCTGGGTCCGTGGGGATTGCGCCTGAACGCGCAGGCGTTTTGCCCCCCTGCTCCCCAAACCATCCAGCCCCAGTTGCCAGTCCAAAGACGCCCCCTTCAAACGTACTAAAATAGGAATGACTGCCATCAAGACTGCCAATCGCTCCGCCAGCCGCAATCGGCACCATTGCCCGATGCGCGGGATGGGCCTGCGCCGCCAACATCAATTGCGCCTCGCCCAATGCAGAACAGCCCAGCGTACCAACTCGGCCATTCGACCAAGGCTGCGCTGTAATCCAATCCAATGTGGCCACTCCGTCCGAACCCGCGTGCGGATAGGGCGCAAACACGCCCTCGGACCCATGTCGCCCACGCATATCTTGTGCAACAACAACAAATCCACGGCGCGTCAGTTTATCGACCCAAAACCGAACTTCACCATAACTACGCTTACCATAAGGCAAACGCATCAGAACCGTGGGTAACGCGCCCTGTGCGGACGGAAGGTAAACATCCGTCGCAAGCCGAACCCCGTCAGCCATCGGGATCATCACATCCGCCTGATTCGGTTTCCCCGCCTGAACTCTCCACGCAACATAGTTTTTTGCCGCGCTTGTCATATCGCGCCAAGGTGTGAACAATGCCGCAAGAACAAACATACAAAGAAGTGCCGCCACAATGAACCAAACCCGACGCATCATCTGTTTCCCTTTGCGAAACAATAATTCTCAACTTGAGAGTATTGTTTCGATCGGCCTGAGGGAAAATTCGCGTGCAGGTTGAAATTTGGCTTTGGTCTTTGCAAGCGAATAATTCGACACTGGAACGCTATCACGGACTGCTTTCGGCGGATGAACGCGCCCGCGCCGACCGCTTTGTTAAACCGCGGGACGCCGCGAGTTTCACGGCGGGGCGCGCCCGCTTGCGCGAAATACTGGGAGCGGAAATTGGCCGTGATCCCGCCAGTCTGGTGTTTAAATATGGGCCACAGGGCAAGCCATCCTTGGTTGACGGCCCAGCTTTCAACCTGAGTCATTCGGGTGGGCTGGCCGCACTTGCGATTGCCGGTACTGACATACTCGGGATCGATATCGAGAAAATTCGACCCGTTGAAACAGGCGTGGCGGAACGCTTTTTTTCCTCGCAAGAGAGCCGCGACCTTGCCACTCTGCCGCCATCGCAATGGCTGGAAGGTTTTTATCGCTGCTGGACCCGCAAAGAGGCTGTGATCAAGGCCGTGGGACAGGGGTTGTCGATGCCACTCGATAGTTTTGACGTGACGCTGCTTCCAGATACCCCCGCCAAGCTTTCTCGTATTACAGGCGGGGATGCGCGCGACTGGCAACTTGCGCATTTCATTCCCACAGCAGGATTCAAGGGGGCGCTTGCCGTGCGCACGAACGGAACGTCCCTCAAACTCAATTGGCGTGAACGACTTTAAGCACCACTCTGTCGTCAGATTATCCCACATATTCAAGATAATACCCGAGACTCTTACTGGGTCCTAAACCTGGATGGGTGCCAATTATTCGCGCCAACGACGGTATCTCCCAACAGTCCCGAATGGCATATCCCATCGTCGCCAACTCCCCTTCAAATTCCGCCCGATTTCGAATTTGATATGGCAATCGCGCGGGCCCAATGCGTTCCAGAGTCACCACAGTTGGCCCCTCCCGCGTCGCGACCTTATTCAGGAGGATGGTTTTAGGCTGCATAGGTAAGCTGCTCACCAACTTTGCAAATGGCTGGTCAAGATATTGCAACAAGCCAGATGCCAGCAAAACATCAGCCCCCGCCCCCGCAGCAACCTCATCAATAAATTTGACCTCTGCAGGAACGTCTCCTTGCTGCTGGGCTGCACGAGCGGCGCGAATGATAGCGGGCAAGTCATGCACATTCCATGTGACGTCGCTCAAAGAAAGCAGATCGCGAAAGGCGATGTATTTGGTCCCAAAATGCCCGCCAATGTCCAAGACATGACTGTTAGGGCCAAGAACACGGCCAAGCCAGAAAACGACGGGATAGTCCCAGATATGCACCTTGGACATCAGCGCGAAATTGAGCGGCGCGACATCGTCGTTGTCGTAGGTGTTGGGGTTGCCACTCGGGGCATGGGCCTTGGCTGTCTCGAAATCCGGATAGGCACCAATAAAAGCGGGTGGGCGAATACCTGTTGCCATCAAGCGCCCCCAGCCCGTTGCAATCGGCACCCCGATATTATCATCCAAAACGAAAAGCGACGCCTTGATGAACCCTCTGATGTGCATAATAAATATTTCCAATAGTGACTTCGAGAATAGGGGAAGTATCGGCTACCAAACGCGATTCACAAAACGGTTTTCACATTGATTGCGCGAATATGTTGGCAAATGTTGCCGATCCTGTAAGATATGATGACGCAACGGAAAAAAACCTATGGTGCTCTATCCGACGGCAATAGTCTTTTTACTAATTTGGCTGGTGCTGACCATTCGCGATCCTGACAACGGGCTGGTGATGGCTATTGCAGTCATCCCCTTTGGTATGTTCGCGGCTCTTCGCTTAGGCGGCCTGTCAATCATTCTTGCAAACTTGCTCGCCGTCTTCACAATTGGTGTCCTGATCATCCGATATGTAGGCATCCGACATCGCCTAAGCCCATTGCGACTGCCAATGTCATCGGTTTATTTATGGCTCTTTGCAATATATGCGTTATTTTCAGCCCTAATTCTCGTACGGTTCTTCGCGGGAAAATTCCTCGTTTTTCCGCTGAGTGTGACGTTTAAAGGGTCTCTCACAAGTGCCTTTTATCCCTCGACAATGGTGTCCCTACAACCAAGTAATTCCAATATCTCGCAATCCTTCTACATCCTTCTAACTGCAATGTTTTTTATGACGGCAGTGCTCGTGATGCGGCGGCGTGGACTTCATTTTGGCGAAAAAGGATTAGCATGGGCTGCAGGTCTCAACGTGCTTCTTGGTGCGATGGATTTGGCTCAACTGGACTCAATTCTGGCGTTTATCAGGACGGCAGATTATTCGCTGAACAATCACCACATGGTTGCTGGCATGGCGCGGGTCATCGGCGGCTATTCAGAGGCCGCCGCATTCGGCGCTGTTTCGGCCGCATTCTTCTCCTATTTCGCAATGTCATTTCTGATCGGCAATCGGGCACGCGACGCGGGTCTCGCACTTGGAAATCTCATCTGTGCTCTTCTTGCCTTTTCTAGTACGGGTATCCTGTCGCTCGCGGCTGCGGGAATTTTGATCCTCTTACACGCACCTGTGTTCATAAAGTCAGGTATGTCACGGCAGTTCGCGCAATCATTGGTCATTGCGGCAGCGGCAGCCGTCATCTCGATTTGCCTCCTCCTTGTACTAACTTCCGCAGAGACATTTGCAACCAAAATTCTTAACTCACTGTTGTTCTCCAAAGGCACATCTATGTCAGGTCTTGAAAGGGCGGCATGGGCCTCAGGTGGCTTCGATGCATTCTACAAAACATGGGGACTAGGGGCTGGGGCTGGATCCTTGAGGGCCAATGGGTTTTTTGCCGTTCTATTGGGGAACGTTGGCTTGCCCGGCACCCTAGCTTTTACAATGTTTTTGCTGCATGGCATCGGCGCTCCTATACAGGCTTGCGAACGAAGCATAGCTCGACCTTTCTATGCGGGTCGTGTGGCGGCTTTGACCCTATTGGCATCCATGCTGGTTTCGGCCACGGGACCAAACCCAACGTTATTGTTGGTTTCCTTCGTCTGTGTCGCCGTCGTCGCGCGGGAATTTGCAGCTCATCGAAACGCAATTGCAGTGACACAACAATACCGCACAGCGTGACATACCTACCTGTTGTAAATGTTGATTTTTGTCGCGCAACCTAGAGTAGAAAAATCCAACTTCCACAAAAATTTCTAACCATAATTGACCTTCTGGACTATTCTTGGATGGCTAACTCGAATCGAAATTATTGAGAGTATCTTTTTTCAAATCAACCAAAGCGGCTGCCATGAAAACTCACACAAACACTCCTAGGGTTAGTCAGCGGGCTAACCATTCTGCACACAACTTGAATCAAAGTCTCGTGTATTCGAAAGGCTGGATTCAAGAGTTTTTGTCGACACTGTTTGATAAGTGTTTTGCCGTTTTTGCGCTATTGTTTTTTATGCCCTTCTTTGTGCTCATCAGTGTGGTTGTTTTACTAACCGAAGGAGGGCCCGTTTTTTTTGCGCATCAACGCATTGGCAAAAACGGAAAATCCTTCAAATGTTTTAAATTTCGCACAATGGCGATTGATGCCAGTGAACAACTCGCAAGTCTCCTTGCGCAAGATCCAATTGCCAAAGCGCAATGGGACGCCACGCAAAAACTTGATGACGATCCTCGTGTGACCTGCCTTGGGGAATTTTTTCGAAAAACCAGCCTCGACGAATTACCACAATTCTGGAACGTGTTGAAAGGCGAAATGGCCATTGTCGGTCCTCGCCCGATCGTGGAGGATGAAATGGCGCGCTACGGAAAAAACATTGACGCCTATCTCTCGGTGAAGCCTGGCATCACCGGTTTTTGGCAAGTCAACGGGCGCAGTGACACAAGCTATGAGGAACGGGTAAAAATGGATGTCGAATACGTGCAAACAAAAACGTTTCCCAAAGACATCGGGATTATTCTAAAGACAGTAAAAGTCGTCCTATCGCGTTCGGGTGCCGTCTAAGCGGGTATCAGCGTGATTTATCCAATAAAAAACGAGGCCACACTACCCCAGAACACTGCACATCCACCAACGACAATCAGTCTAAAAACTGATTTGGGGGTGGCTGAGATGGCGCGTTTACACGGCTCACTATTTCTGTCTAAACCTGTTCGTAACATTGCTCGAAGTGCTTTCTATGAAGACCTTGCCTTCACGTTTATCAGACGAAAGCGCGCGAATCAAAGGTAAACGGTTGCCCATGCAAAATTGGGTGCACAATACTCAGAAAGGTTGGAAAATGCGCTTGATCGTTGCTATCCCTACAACAGGTCGGCCTGATGTGGTTGTGCCTACGATTCAGGATATTGCGCGTCAGACTCTACTACCCGATTTGGTTCTGGTGACAATCGCACGGCCAAACGACATAGACGCCGAAGCGGTCGCAAATCTCCCCTTTCCAGTTCAAATCATCGTCAGCCCTTTGGGTTTAACCCTGCAACGAAATGCCGCTCTCGACCTCCTTGTACCTGAGGATGTCGTGCTTTTTCTCGATGATGATTTTGTAATGGTTGCAGACTATCTCTTAAACTTAAAAGAACTTTTTACTTTGAGGCCAGAAGTCGTGATGGCGACAGGCACAGTGCTCGCCGACGGCATACATGGCCCTGGCTTGAGTCACGACGATGGTCGCCGAATTATGTCTGATTCACCAACAAATATCGACGCGGCACCACATCAGATTTATAATTGTTATGGTTGCAACATGGCCGTGCGTGCCGCCCCCGTAATCCAATACTCGATACGCTTTGATGATCGGATGAAACTCTACGCTTGGCTTGAAGATGTCGATTTCTCTCGGCTGATGGCAGCCCATGGTCAGATTGTAAAATCGCCCGCTCTTAGGGGGGTGCACCTCGGCACCAAAACCGGTCGTACTAGTGGATTGCGCATCGGATACGTTCAGGTTGCTAATCCGCTCTATTTGGTGCGCAAGGGTACGATGAGTCGCACGCGCGCCATGAACATCATGCTCCGAAATATCGCCAGTAACCTCGTCAAATCCCTGCGCCCAGAAGCGGAGATTGACAGACGCGGCAGGCTTTGGGGAAATATAAGCGCATTGGGAGATCTGGTGCGTGGACGGATAGCGCCTGAAGGCGTGTTAAAATTCAAGTGAGCGAATTTGTCCCAGATAGAGTCGTCGTGATAAGTGACTTTTCGAAAGTGCTGGGTGGCGCGTCCAAACTCGCGGTGTTGCAAGCGGACCTTTTGCAGGCGCGCGGTATCCCCGTCACGTTCTTTTGCGGAGATGATGGCGAGACACTGGCGCAAGGGATTACTTCAGTTGCATTGGATGGGCACCGCCTCCTTGAGTCCAAAAAGCTTTCGGCAGCCTTAAATGGCTTGTGGAATACGAACGCGAAAGTCGCCCTTTCCCAGTGGATCAATAAAAACGATACACCCCGCACAATTTATCATGTTCACGGCTACCACCAGACTTTGTCGCCCTCCGTTCTCGCCTCCCTTCGTGCCGTTAGGGACCGCGTCGTCATGCATGCCCATGACTATTTTTTGGCTTGTCCAAACGGCGCTTTCTTTGACTACCCTGCGGGAACAACTTGTGCGCGGCGCCCCATGTCGCGTGCCTGTGTTACCCACAATTGTGACAAACGAAGCTATGCACAAAAGCTTTGGAGGACTTCCCGCCAAGCTCTCCAGAACAAGGCGCGCAGGGCGCTTTGTCCAGAGGTGACGACAATTATGATCCATGAAGGGATGAGGGACTACCTGTTCCGCGATGGCGCAGATGGGCCAATCACCGTGGTGCCAAATCCAGCAGAACCTTTGCTAGAAAGCCCCGTAAAGGCCGATCGGAACCGCGATATCATTTATGTCGGAGACATCCACAGCTATAAGGGGGTCGAGTTGCTTGCCCGCGCCGGAAGACAGGCAGGTGTTCAAATTCGCTTTGTCGGCGCAGGTCACGACTTAGCGACCCTCAAAAAATCCTACCCAGAACACAAATTTGACGGCTGGCAGGATCGCGATGGGCTACGTCGTGTATTAACAGGGGCACGCTTATTGGTATCCCCCACCCTTGGCCCAGAACCGTTTGGATTGGCTCCGGCCGAGGCGCTTTTATCAGGTATCCCTGTGCTGCTATCCGACAGCATGTTGTTATGCCCAGAAATCGTTAAGTTAGATATGGGGCGTGGCTTTGCAGCAGGAGATTGTAACTCGCTGGCTGTAATGCTTGGACTGTTGAAGGGCGATGACCCGCTCGTCGGGCGGTTATCTCTAAACGCATGTAACAGGGCTGACTGTTTATCACTGAAATTAGAGGATTGGGGGGATGCTTTGCTTGCGGTGTATGCAGGCATGCAAACTCGGGGTACTGTTAGAATTCAGCCCACTAAATGAATGTTAGCTTTTTCGTTTGCAAGTCGCGCGCGAGATTGCCTATCGCTTTCATACATGAATGACACGACGGACAATGGGACCTGACAGGTTCAACAACGACAGGGAAAACTTTGTGGCACCGCAATTGAATTTTGATCATCTGGGCCTAGTTTGTGCCGAGCTCGCACTCGGGAGGTCTTTCCTGTCGCGCACCATCAGTGTGAGGGACTGGACACAAGCGGTTACCGATCCTATCCAAAAGGTACATGTCCAATTCGGTCGCGACAGTGGCGGTATGGTTTACGAATTAATCGCGCCGACCGCAGATGACTCACCTATTGCAGCCTCGTTGCGGGCAGGTCAAAATATTCTAAATCACATGGCGTATCGAACCCGAGACATAAACGCCGCTGCCGCGCATTTGCTGGATGGCGACTGTATCGCGGTCTCGATGCCCAACCCGGCAGTCGCTTTCAACGGTGCCCTAATCCAGTTTTTCTACTCCCCGCTCAACTTCATTATCGAACTGATAGAACAGGATCGGTCTGGCCATAATTTCACACCTCTCGCCGGGGACCAATGAAGTGGACTGGTTGGTGGCAAGCCATTCAAAAGTATTGAAGACTTCGTAAAAGTTCGCAATACTAATCTGATCGCACTCACGATCCTAGACGGTGGGCGCAGGACAGTCTGGCACACCGCCTATATTGATAACGCTTCTACGGCGGTTTCGCGCGCCGTGTTTCTTGGCCGCGATAAATTTGTAGAATTGGGCTTTTATTTCATGTCTTTGTTTTCGCCGTTGTTTATTGGTTTCTCAGTTCTCTTTGTCCTGCTGTTTCGTTTGTATTCGGGATACGCTTGGCGGGCGTCTGTGATGCTCGCTGCAAACATATTGTTCGTGTCGGGTTTCTTTACTTCCCTGGCGGGGGCAATGCCGCTCATCGGCTTTTTGCTGTTGGGCTACCTAGCTATACTTTCTGTGCAAGCGCTGCCGCACCGCGCATTGAGCTGGACGTGGGTGGTAGTTTTTGTTGGGCTTTTCGCGTGGCTTCAGGGGTATAGCCTGATCTCTTTTGTGCCCAGTCTGCCGACAGCGATATCGACAATAGGCCTATCTTACGTGCTATTTCGGATACTGCATATGATCTTCGATGCACGCGAAGAAACCCTGCCCGATCGTGTCAACTTCGTCGACTACCTCAACTACACCACAAATTTTCTTGCTTTCGTTTCAGGTCCGATAGACCGCTTTCAAACCTTCAAGGCGAATTTTATGACGCCGTTACCTGCGGATACGTTGTCCGTCCGAGCGGCTCTTGGACGGGTGACCGTTGGCTATGGCAAGGTCCTCATCCTGTCGGCCAGCGCGCTTTACATCTTTGACAATATCGCACCCCAACTTCTGGGGCCCGAGGGGGTGGCGGGGTCAAAATTGATCGTCTTTTATTGCATCGCGGCGGCCAGTTATACGTTTTATCTCTATATGAACTTTGGCGGCTACATGGATATCGTCATCGGGATAGGGCGGCTTGCGGGACTGGCATTGCCTGAGAATTTCAACAAACCTTTTGCCTCCCGTGGGATGATTGAATTCTGGAGCAGGTGGCATATGACTTTGTCAAACTGGTTCAAACAATATGCCTTTATTCCGATTTTGCAGACCCTCATGATGCGGTGGCCGTCGGCAGGTGCTGCACCGATTATCGGCATCTTTACGTACTTCGTGGTTTTCATGGTGTTGGGAATTTGGCACGGCTCGACGCCCATCTTCGTGGTTTACGGTTTTGCGCTGGGTCTTGGTGTTAGCCTAAACAAGATGTGGCAAGTCCTGCTAACGGCCCAATTAGGGCACAAGCGGTTTCGGGAACTGTCGGCCAATCGGCTCTATACTTATGCTGCGCGTGGCCTGACAATCGGGTATTTCACCATCGCCCTTACCGCCTTTTGGTTCGACCTCAACGAGGTTGGGGCGTTAACTGAACGCATCCATCTGACCGGATGGGTTTTGGCGCTTGGCCTTCTAAGTGTCGGTTGGGCAATCATTGCCGTGGGCCTCGATCTGCTTACAAAACGGGTGCCGTGGCCGCTGACTTGGCACACAGCGCCAGCCGGACTGGCATTTGGCACCATGGCAGGCATCCTTTATACCTGTTTGACCGCCCAGACGATCCTCAACAAGGGCGCGGGGTTTGTATATGCAGCTTTCTGATTTGAGAACCGTGCTGCGGCAAATGCTGCTGCTGCTGGTAAGCTTCTTCGCGCTCAGTTGTGTCCTGCTCGGCGTGTCGCTTTTGGTGTTGCCGCCACCCGATCGCAACGCGCCGATTGACACATTCAGAGCGGGCAGCACGGTCTACACCACACCACCACGCCTGATCTACTATGGCCGCAAGGGGCTGCGGGCCGATGGAGAAAAAGTCATCCTTTTGGGCTCCAGTAATACGCAAGTTGGCTTTGACCGGCAGACACTGGCCGACAGAATTGACGGACTCGCGGTGCACAACCTAGGCATCGGGGACGCAAACATCACTGAAATCGCGCAGGTTTCCGATTTGGCCACGGCTTCCATCGGTCAAGACAATCTGGAAGGCCAAGTTTTTGTCATTGGCATTTGGTATGCAACCTTCATCGACAATGCCAACCGCTGGTCCTCTGGCGACGCGCAAGTTTTCGAGACTGATATTGACCAAGAACGATTTCGTTACGGCTTTCAACGGATGGGCGCTAATGGGCTGGAGGGTTGGATCTCGGACCGCGACGCCGATTATGCCGCGATTGCTGTCCACCCACTTATTGCGTTGGAAAAGGCCATACGGATTGTCACCGCAGACCTGCGCAGCATGATTTTTGTGCGCCCGCCTCGGATAGACACAGAAACGCGAAACACAATGATTTATAGCGACACGCAGAAGTCCGAAGCGCTGGAATATCGTCGGCGTTATATGAAATCGGACCAATTATCGGATGAGCAATACGCAGTTCTTGATGCCCTCGTGCGCGACTTAACGGATCAAGGGGCGCAGGTGATCGTAGCAGACCTTCCGATCCCAGCGTGGCATGCACAGGGCCTGCCCTTCAATTCCGACCACAAAGTTCGGATCGCACAAACACGTGCGGATCTGGCGGGTGTGAAAGGGTTCACATACCTCGACCTGCGTAACCTTGATGATCCGGACAGTTTTTATGACGATGCTCATGTGCGCCCGCGCGACCAAGGCCCGTGGGTTGATGAACTGGCGAAGCTTATCCAGACCATCACACGAACCCGCAACACGTTAGCTAGCAATTAAAGGGACAACACCATGGACAGCACACAAGTCTTCGAAACCCTCTATGAGATTTTCAACGACTTCTTTGATCTTGAGCGGTCCGAATTCGGACCCGAACTGACGGCGGACCAAGTGGATGGCTGGGACAGCCTAAACCACATTCGGCTGATGCTGAATATCCAGCAAAAGTGCGGCGTTAAGTTCTCGTCCGGCGAGATCAGCGATCTTAAAAACGTGGGGCAACTCACCGAGTTGATTGTTGCAAAAACCTGAGGGAGGCCGCCTGATGAGTAACGATCTTTATCTCGGATTGGGCTGGCTTCCAAAGCCGCCACCGGACCTAAACAGTGCCATTAAAGCGGTACAGGACGCAGGATCAAAGACGGGCGAGACTCTGCGCCAATTGGCACAATTCGGGCTTAACGAGTTACAGCTTAGCAAGTTAGCACGCGCGCTGGAGAAAGCCCGCAGCAACGGCGTTGACTTACAGCCTCTGATCCCTCTCAAGGTTGCCGTACTCAGCAATACAACCACAGAATTCCTTTGTCCCGCGCTCGTGGCCACGGGACTGCGCCACGGTTTTGCCATCGACCTTTACGCCGCGCCCTACGGGCTAGTCGTGCAAGAGGTTCTTGATCCAGCCTCCAAAACTTACGCCGTCGACCCTGACGTGATCGTCCTTGCGTTGGACCATCGCGGTGTAAATCTCGCAGCAACACCGGGCGACGAGCCCACGGCTGAGGCCTGCCTTAACGCCGCGCTTCAACAGATCGAGACCTTGAAGTCCGCCATCTCACAGAATTCCCGCGCAGTTGCGATGTTTCAGACAGTCGCCCGCCCCGCCGAGCCAGATTTGGGTTCACTCGATCTTGCGGTCTCGGGGACGTGGCGTCAGTTGACGCATGACTTCAATCGCGCGCTGGCTGAAATGCTCATTGGAACGCCGCATCTATTACTAGATACGGCGGGTCTGGCAGAGACAGTTGGCCTCGCGACATGGCACGATCCTGGACTCTGGCATATGGCGCGAGTCCCACATTCCAATTTGGTGCTGCCACTCTATGCTGACCATATTCTGCGGGTGATCGGGGCGTGGCGCGGCAAGAGCCGACGCTGTCTGGTGCTGGACCTCGACAACACACTCTGGGGCGGAGTGATCGGCGACGATGGTCTGGATGGGATTCGGCTTGCCGAGGGCGACGCCGTTGGAGAAGCCCACAGAGATGTTCAAGAACGTGCGCTACAGCTTCGCCAACAGGGTGTGGTGCTTGCCGTATCGTCCAAAAACGATGACAATGTCGCGCGCGCAGCCTTTCGCGATCACTCTGAAATGGTTCTGCAAGAAGATCACATCGCCGTCTTTCAAGCGAATTGGCGGGACAAAGCAACCAATATCCAAGCGATCAGTGATGAACTTGCTCTGGGGCTGGAGTCGCTGGCGTTTCTTGATGACAACCCTGCCGAGCGCGGCCTGATCCGCGAAGCGCTGCCACGCGTTGCCGTGCCCGAATTGCCGGACGACCCTGCCCTGTTCGTCAGAACCCTCATGGCCAGCGGCTTTTTCGAGGCGACGACGTTCTCCGACGAGGATCGCCGCCGCGCAGAGGACTACCAAAGCAACTCAAAGCGGGTGGCGCTTCAGGCCTCAGTTACCGATATCGGCGACTACCTACGCTCGCTCGAAATGGAGTTCGCCCTGCGCCCCTTCGATGCGCAGGGCCGCTCGCGCATTGCGCAACTGATCAACAAATCTAACCAATTCAACCTCACGACCCGCCGCTACTCCGAAGCCGATGTGGCAGCAATGGAGGGCGATTCCGACCTCGTGACGCTTCAGGTTCGCCTCAAGGACAGGTTCGCGGACAATGGTATGATCAGTGTTGTCATTTGCAGAACGGATGGGGGCGCTTGGGATATCGACACTTGGCTCATGAGTTGCCGAGTTCTTGGACGACGCGTTGAACGTGCCTTGCTGCAATTCTTGAAAACTGCGGCGCAGGCGGCGGGCATTACAACCCTTCGGGGGCGCTATATCCCTTCCACACGCAATAGCATGGTGTCCGAGCACTATGCACAACTTGGCTTTGATCTCGTCGAGACGCAAACGGACGGCACCACTTTGTGGTCAATCGAGATTGCGGACATCCCCGATCAACAAGTCATTGGTACGCTTCTCACCACAGAGGGGGTCGCGGGAATTCGGACCAGTAGTTAAGGGGGATCAAATTTTGAAAGAGATGATCCAAAATGACGAAACGAAAGAACCATCCGCCCGATTTCAAGGCCAAGGTTGCGTTTGAAGCCATCTGTGAAGAAATGACGATGGCGGAGTTGTCAAAGAAATATGGTGTGCATCTATTACCGGCAGGTTTTTGCATGCAAACACCGAGAAGCTACGCTAATTGGGACTTGGAAGCGAGCCGCTATTAAGAATATGGCTGCGGGGTTTTCCAAACCAAGCCGCTATCCTGCGCAGGTTGACGATGCTACGATAGACAAACACCAGCAAGAAACATCCGCAGCATAAGGTTTACCCATATCTGCTGAGGAAATTGACAATTGATCGGTCAAATCAGGTCTGGTGTGTCGACATTACTTACATCCCTATGGAGCTATTGGACCTGTCGCGCTTTAGTGCCGCCCCAAGTGCTCGTTTAAGCCACTTTCCGTTCGAAAGCGACGGGACTTTTCCATCCCAGTGCTGAATGGCGCCGTCGCGGATTGTAGAACCCATTG
>NZ_JBGFCD010000022.1:0-47976 GCF_041205405.1 Falsihalocynthiibacter sp. S25ZX9 | reverse complement strand
TACCGCTTCCTCCTGTCAGATAACATACTGTTTTCTAACAAGAGTCGCAGTTGGAGGTAGCGCGCACCCAGCTACATGAGAAAGTCCTATAATCAATGTTATGTTAATTAGCCCTCTTGCAGCCAAATGACACCCAAATGTTTTTAAGCTCTCTAAAACTCAAGAAGACGGAGGCACATACTTTGGCAGAATTCGTTTCGGGAGGCAGAATCGAGTTTTACAGAACTCAGATGGGATGCATCGCGTAAAACAGGCAACAGGTCACAATTTCCGCGCTTAGGCCGGTTCCGTAAAGTTCGCGACATACTCGAAGATGTCCCGTAAATCTTGTTGCATTTCAAACAAGCTAAGGGCAGCCACTGAGTGGGTGTCAGGAGCACCTCTTTTTAGTGGGTTTTGAGGTGTGACCTTAGTTAGCAAGACGCCTGCCTCATTCAATTACGCTCTCTGGTTTCATAATCAACTAGTGACAGCGTGCTATTCTTCGTGTGCTTGCGCGTGGGGTTATTGAACATCTCAATTCAATCGGAGATGCTTTGCGGCTCGAAAATGTATCTTCGTCAAAAAGATCACTTTTGGAGAAAGCGACAATTACGGCTGCAATTAGTCAATGAAACAGGGGCTTTCGCCGGAATGTAGTGCATCCTATTGGATGGCTTGGAAGTAAGCCTCCGACTTAGGTAAATCACTAAGTGAGGTAGAAAAATCCAACATATACCAAGGGGCGACATTGCGAACCTCGACCGTTTCACCTTCGTCCAACCACGTTGAAAAAGAATAAACATCGGTTTCCCGAAGAGCGTAGTATTCAGAGATTTGTACTATGATGTCGCCACCATCATTTGGATCAAAATCCTCGTACTCGAAATTCTCTAGGCTCTCTGGGATGCTAACGAAACACCCCATCCGATAACTCCTATCTGTAATTGGAAAAGGGCCTGCAAAGCCGCGGATCATACCATCTCCCTGCGAAAATTCGACGGTGAATTCGTAATCCTCGTCGTCCTCGTATTCTAACAGACGATTGTTCAGCTCGATGGCTGAAGTGAAGTCTCTATGGATTGACTCCGAATATCCACGGACAAGTGGAAACCTGCCTTTGAGGTAAACATTGTTGCATACATTCTTAATGGCATCTTTGGTCACAGTGTTGTTGTAATCGACCCCATTCAGCCCAACTTCAGAAAGGATAACATCCCCAACCGTTTCAATATAATACATATCATCAGGGCTCGTTTTTAGAAACTGATGCATCAAGTGATCGGTCAATGCTCCGTTTTCTCGATCTTGTAGTCGGTTGATCTCGTAAACCTGCGCGGCGAGTTCTAATGCAACTTTAAATGCGTTGCTCACCTGGTCTCCCGGAAATTGTTGTTCCGCGGGGAAAATCAAACGCGGGCCGTGAAACCCAAGCCGTCCATTTGGCCAAATCTCTCGTCGTATCTCACGTGTCAATCCTGTGCCCAAAACATAGGAGCCGCCTAAAAAAGCCAGTGCACAAGCAGACTCACAGCGAGCACCAGGTAGAATATGAGTTTTCACATTCCAGTCCCAAATCAACTCAAACATTTTAAGCCCTTCACTTAGGCTTCCCCCTGGGCTGTCGAGGCAGAGCTTAAGCCCGTCAGTATCAAATTCATCTTCTCTCACCCAGTTCTTTCTCTGCTCCCTCAACTCTTCGGTATCGCCTTTTTCAATTTGGCCCGTCAAAATTACGTCGCAAAGCTGCGATGATACTTTGGTAAACTCCCCTGCTTGCACAGGCCCAATCAGACCGACAAGGAGACCAAGCCTCAAAAGAAAACTCTTCAAGTTGTCGTCCTCTCAATTATTGGGATCCATTGAGATCCACCATGTGACACACCACATATCTCAACCTGCCAAAGACACTCCCTGCGATCAAGCCTAATACATTTTGCCCACCTCAACGAAGTGTATTAACCGCGACCCGTCCATACTAATCCGGAGCTTGGAGTTGACCTTAAATAACTATTTTGACTTGGCATATTCCTTGACCCAATGATTGTGGTGACACACTAGGGCAGTTCTACCCTTAATTCCCAGAGAAGCATTGACAGAAAGAACATGCATGTCTTTACTCTTTATTGAGCTGATTTTTAGGCATGGGAAACGACAAGTGACACAGATTTTTACCTTTACTCTTCTTTCCATGACAACATTTTTGATGCTCACAGGGACTACAAACGCGGGCGACGATCCCTACTTTTTGGTAACCGCAGAAGGGCTATCCTGCTTGGCTTCCCATGCCGATGACTACAGTATTTCAGAGGGAGAAACTGTGTTCGTTTCAATGAATGATTGCAACCAAGATAGCAGCGGCCAGATGAGCTTGATGGATATGGTTCAAAATAGCGCGCCGGACATTTCTGTTTCGAACGAAGAAGGTCCGGATGATGTCGTGGCGTTGAATTCAGGAGACTTAGGTTGCGTTGAATCTCTGACCGTGCCAACGAGTAACGAATTGCTTGCATTTTACCCAAATGGATGTCGCCTTGTCGAAAAATAGCGATGGTCCAGCTTCGTTAGTAAAAGACGAACTTCTTGCTGAAAGCCCAAAAAAAGAAAAAAAGAGATTTGAAACTGCAGTCACTATTCTGACGGTAATTGTTGCGTTGTTTGGGGTCGGCCAGTATTTTTATGATACGACCTCTTCACGTGCAAATAGCAAAAAAGAGCGATCGATTTCCTATATCCAACAATACGCCGATAGTTCTCTGCTAGGCGCACGCCAGGATTTGGCCGATTTTTGGGTGGGACAGCCAGACCTGGTGGGTGTTTTCCGCTCTAAAAAGATGAGTTCTCGCAGCTATGCTGCCTTGCTCGAAGTCAGTGTTTTTCGATCGTCCAAGGACACGATAATTCGTAAGCCATTACTAAAGATCGACAATTTCTTTACGCAGGTGGGGTTTTGCAGGTCTAGCGGCCTATGTAATCCCGAGCTATTAGACGCATATTTTTGTGACACGGCTCGGAAATACACTTTTGTGTACAGCCCCTTTTTCTCAAAGATTTCAGAACTCACCGGGGATACTGGCATTGGGCATGAACTCGCCAGATACGCTGAATTTTGTTATAGTTCGCCGACTATTCAATGAATGATTGTGTTGGTCTCCGGATCTAAAGCAACCACTTCGACTCTTATCAGCGTGCGGTCAGTTGTTAATCGAGACAGTCTGTTTGAGGAGCCTTGCATTTTAAACGCTAGCGGGACGCTAAATTGAGGCCGAAGGTCAGAATTTCGAAACGCAAAAAACGTCGATTTGTGCGAGCTGCTCGCGCAGATGGGTCTTGAACGCGTTCGTCAACACCGAAAGGCTGCTAAATCCGGCGGCTCGCCTATGCCCTCTACGCCCCAATCATCTCAGCATCACGCATAGTTTTGGCTGTCTGACGTCAGCTCCCATGGGTCTGAGCCTCCCCCTTTGAAGTGGTTCGTCCCTATTGTTAGGAAGCGGAAGACCATAGATGGCAATTGAGAGATCCAGGCCCGAAGATACTGTCGTGAAGTTGCGCTCAAAAGCCGTCAACACGCCTGCAACAAAGGCATCCATTCCGCCGCGGAAAAGACCTTCATTCGCGGAATTGTCGCTCTGCAAAAACAGCGTTGCAAGTTTTTGCAATTCGAACATTTGCTCGGATTCATTCTCCAATGCATAAATTCGAAGCAACGGGTTGTAGCGGTGAGACGACCCCTTAAAATCTGTTGAAGCAAACCGAATAATTTTGTCGCCTATACTTTTGCGGTGACGCGCAGTTTTCTCAAAGTTCTCCCCCTTAACATCGAGGACCACCGCTGATCCTTTTGTCGTCAAAAGGTTGGGGATAACGTAGCCGGTCCCCTTCCCGCGCCCCGTTGGGGCAATGACCAGACAGTGCGGAAACTTCTCTGAGGAAATGAACTTTGCCTTTCGATTTGGCTTGGACGTTTTAGCAACGAGAAACCCGAGGCCAGGTTTGTTGAAGAACTTTCCCTGCCGCAGTTCTTGGTGGGTCAACCAATGGGGTGTGCCAAAAATCGTAAGACGTTCTGACACGAGATACACCCCAACCGCCAAGCCCGCGAACGCGCAAACCCCCAGAATAACGACGGCTGTTTCAAAAACCTCTGGCAAGGCGCCCGCGAAGCTTTGAGCGTTCAGGAGAGGATAGAACAATCCAACCGGCTGCTGTAATTGCGAGTTGATATAAGCCACGGCCAAAACATAACCAAACAAGGAACCTACAAAGAGGAAAAAGACATACCCTAAAAGAACGCGACCCATATCAGTGTTCCAAGCCGTCGCGCTCGCGCCCTTTGGCGGCGTGGGTTTTGGCGACATCGGTTGAGAGGCCATCCATTATCTTTTGGTCGATATCCCGACCCTGAAGGCGTTCGTCTTTCAACAATTCCAAACGCAGATATTGACTGGCATTGTGATTGCCTGTGAGGCCATCTAGATCGTCGGCCCCTCCGTCAAGGGTGCGGCGCACCTGATCCGGCCCCAGATGATCACGCAAAGCATCAACCATGGCTCTGCGTTCGCCCTCAACATTGATCTTGTCTTTTGCGAGAAACCTCTCGGCGGCGTCTTTCAAAATGGCTTCTGATTTACTGGCGGGTTCGTGAAGGGTGTTCTGCTCGAAATCAGCTACTTCGTCGTGACGATCGTGCGCAACACCTGCCTCGATCAACCCAAGGCGAATGTTTTCATAAGCATCATTCAAACCCAAGTTCACCTGTCGGAAATCCCCCGTGTCGGAGATATCCAATCCTTGCTGTCGGGCAATAGCCTCCATGTCACTCAACGCCCAACGTTGCTCCAAATATTCATTGGTCGCGGTGACTTCCATCCGAGCGATGACCTCAACGGGATCAATCCCTGTCCCTTCTAGGCTCTCAATAATATTGGCGCGAACATCCGGCGTGCTCAGCACATCCCTATCCATCATAAAGTCTGCGCCGTAGGGGCTAACCTTGCCCGCATCCTGATGAAAGGATTGCGCCGCCATCGCCTTTGGATTGAGTTTTGTGGCCTCGGTCATGATATCGGAATAGGCCCGCTGCAACGCTGGTCGCGCGCTCGGGGCGGCTTGGTCAATTCCTGCGCGCGCCTGCGTTAAATACCCGTCAAGTTGTTTCAGTTTTTGGTCAAAAGCTTCCGCTTCAGAAAGGTCGCTGCCGTCCATTGGTAGATTCCCTTGCAAGGGTTGATGGCTAGAAAGATGAGATGCAGCCATTGTGCAGAGTTTCGTGAGAGTCGAGAAACCATCGTTCGCGGCCAGAACGGCAACCGCGCTGTAAAGGGCAGCGGCTTCGTCAACTTCTTTAAGGGCATAGGCCAAAGCAGCACCCGTACGGGGCGTGGACTCCGGCCCGCGATCTTCCTCTTTGGCCTGGTAAACCTCACGGGCGGTCGGAGCGCGATCCGTGAGACCCTTCTCAAACCGAGAACCCGATTCCATACAAACACCGCGCCGCTCGCCATGAATGACCATACTGTCTCGGAAGGTTTCGTAGCTTAAGTCCGTTCCTCGGCGCAGGGTCATTAACCGACCGTCATCGCCACGACGATTCACAATCACGTGCGCGTGCGGGTGATCCCGATCCGTGTGAATTCCCGCCACGTAATCGTAATGAACGTCCCCAGATTGAAACATCTCTTCGCAGACAGCTTTGGTGATTGCGAATACATCGCCTACAGCGGTTCCAATGGGATAGCTCAGCAACAAATGCGACGTATACCCCGTCTTGGCAGTGCCCCACATGTCACCTTCCCAAAGCCGCGTTACCCGATTCATATCGGCATTGGAAAGACCGCCCTGCCCTTCATAGCGGCCCTGCGCATCGAGCACATCGTCCGCCTTGTCGAACACATTTTCAAGCTGCCCCTTCAACCCCGCACGACTGGTCGTACCGCCGCTGCGAATGAGTTTGAACACGGCACTCGGGCGCTGCGCCTGGGCCGTGCGCGTCAAACGCTGCGCACTCGAATGCCCTCGCCTGGGGCGCTCTTGTCCCCCGGATTTTTTCTTATGCTTATCGTCAAAAAGCCGCCCCATGACAGCATCTACAGGGGAGTAACTATGCCCCATGATCGTCGCTCTCAATCAGGGTCAAAACATGCGCGCTGCGGGTCTGCGTATGATTGAAGAGCGTCCGGTGAAACTGCGAGAGCTGGATCAACGCGTCAGACAAGGCATAAATTTTGGCGAGGTCTTGCGTGGAGGGACTGGCCTTTCCGTTGATCTTTTGCGCGCGGTTCATGGCTTTTGCGATCTGATTAATATTAGCACCGACCTTGGATAATTCACTGTGAACATCACGCAACGCCTGTGCACTTTCCTCCTCGGGCTCGTAAAACCCAAGCGTCTTGCGCAGCATCGAGCGCAGAAATGCGGACTTCGTAGGACTTCCAGAACGCTCAATAGCCGCCTCCAGAGCGTGAACTTCTGCCCGAGACGCCCTCAAAGCGATGGGAATGACTGCCGAAGCCGCCTCCTTCTGTTCCTCTAAACGCCGCTTCACGCGCCAAATTGTTGTTCGGTTGACCTCAAAAATCTTAGCGATAAGAGCAACGCTCTCGCCCGCCCTTAGGCGGGTTTCAATCTTGTCTCTGTCTGCGCTCTTCAACCGCCCCAAAACCACCCTCACACATTGTTGCGTTTACGTTGCATATATCCTGTAACTGCATTCAACTTCAGAGCTTGGCCCACTGTCAAAACTAAAGGGTCCAAGTACGTTAAGAAGTAGAATGCTCAATTTTAGCGCGCAGCGTTCAGCCCTGTGGCTGAATTGGCGGCCCACAGGGACGTCAACCTCCGCCTCTCAAGCCCCATCCGGGCGCCGAGGCGGCCCTAGTTTTTTGGATGGTGATCCCCCTTCGCGCCGGTACTTGGGGGACCCTACGCTCAGGTCGCCGCGCTGCGGGCATCGGTGCCGCCCGCAGCGCGGCGAGGAAACAGGCTTGTTGATTTCTTGGGTTGAGCCCGCGAGGGCCAATATAGGTCTTGCACCCAGTCCAATTCTAAGTTTGACATGAACCAAAATTAAACATGCCAAAGGCGATAGTGCCCAAAGCACAGTATCTCTTTGGAAAGACTGTATGCACAACCTCAACGGCATATTGCTGATGATCGCCGCTATGGCTGGATTCGCGCTGGAAGATTTGTTTGTAAAACTACTCTCCAGCACAATCTCCACAGGTCAGATTTTGATCGTGCTTGGCGCCTGTAGTTCCATCGGTTTCGCGCTCATGGCATACATCAAGGGGCACAACATATTCGCAGCACACGTCTGGACGCGTGCAACCATCGCGCGCGCATCGGCCGACGCCATCGCAGCCGTTGCTTTTGTAACATCCCTATCCTTGGTCCCCATTTCCACAGTTGCCGCCGTGTTTCAAGTGACGCCTTTGGTCATCACAATGGGCGCCGCGTTATTTTTGGGGGAACAGGTAGGTTGGCGGCGTTGGACTGCGATTACGGTCGGTTTTATCGGAGTTTTAATCATCATCAGGCCAGGCCTCAGCGGCTTTGACCCTGCCGTGCTTTTAGTACTCATCTCAGTTGTTGGCGTTGCAGCGCGTGATCTGATCACCCGCAGAATTCCTGAGAATGTCGCTTCAACAGTAATCTCATTCCAAGCCTTCGCATCGCTGATTGTTGCGGGCACAATACTGCTGTTTTTGAGCTCGGATACGCTGGTTGCCGTTTCAGAGCTAGAAGCCGCCTATTTTGTCGGCGGTGTTTTTTTTGGCGGTGCCGGCTACTACGGCATTGTAGCGGCCATGCGCGTAGGCGACGCCTCGACCGTCACCCCGTTTCGCTACACACGCCTGTTGTTTTCACTTGTTATCGGCGTGTTGGTTTTCAACGAGCGCCCCGACGCACTGACCTTACTCGGAGCTGCTATCGTCATTGGCACAGGGTTATTCACATTCTTGCGCGAACGTAGGGCGTTGTCACGTTCCGAAATAGGGGTGTAGGGTTGTTAGTGCTCTTCATCAGGCTACTGACTCTGAATACTTCGTTCACGGCAACGAACTGGCTGTTGTCAGTTGGCACTTTTCAGCGATTGATCCTGCAGCGCTGGACGGTTCTCAAAATCGAAGACCGCCGCTTTGGATGATACGTCCAAAATAGAACTCAACAGAGAATGTCCGAAGCCACGACGGGGCCTTAGAAGAATGACGCGTTTTATTTTGGCCCTCCTGTTGCCCTTTCTCGCCCTCTCGTCTGCAGCGCAAGCCTTCTGTGATCCACCTGCTGCTCCCCCTCGCACAAACGCTGACGTGGGCCGGGAATACCAAGAAGAATTCCGACAAGAGTTTGAGCATTATTTCAGCGACGCGCAACGCTACCTGCGCTGTCTCGATCAAGAACGCGCGAAAGTAATGGACGACGTTCAAGACACTGCCGAACGTTACGATAGGTTTCTGAAGGATAGCGATACGTGGGTTGATTAGAGCTCCGGTTGTCGTGCAGATCGACGCGACATCAAGCGGCCTTGCAGACAACCTCTGCCGCGGCTCAGAAAGAGGCGCGGCAGCAGATATTGAGATCATGAGAGCGGATTAAAGTGATCCCTTCAAGGGCCGCATTTTTTGGATTTGGCTTCCAGCAAAGCTGAAGAATTCCTTACAGGGGCTTCCGAGTGACTGTTGCTGCCACCCAAAAACTTCAGTCTAGGCAATTATCTGAGCATACCAAAATCACAGCTAAGATAACTAACGCCCGCCAACGGATAAGCCTTGGTCATGCCAAGGAGTACAGACGGTCAAAAACCCAGTGCTTCTATACCGCTGTCGGAGGTGAGTGGTTTGCGGACAGATGGGGCGTTCAACAAACGCTTGTCTTATGAATATCCCAGCTTTTGTGCGAAACAAGAGCCACAGCTCAGCACTTTAGAATGCTGAGCTGTGATGGTGGTTGGATCGTCAAACGCTTGTTTTTTGAGGACCGTAAAGGAGTAAGATCAACCACCACCTTCGCCAAAGGCCTGAACGGATACAGAGCGGCGAAGGTTTCATCGGCGATTTCAGGATTGACGACTTTCAGCTCATCAATTGTCACCATGCCATCCCCATTGGTATCCAGTTCGGACACGCTGGCAGCCCAAGTAGGGACAGTAAAAGCAAGAATGGCGGCGGTCGTTGTGAGGACAGTTTTAATATTAAGTCTCCGTTATTTAATTAAGGCTCTAGTTCGCCTATCTGACTAAAACCTAATTTATTTTCGAATGATCCCTAAATCAGCAAACCGGCATTTAACAGGCGCAGGGCCGCCGTTTTTGGGCGTCTAGTTGGGCGCGATGTCGCTGGAAAAACAATGGCTTCAAAACGTAGAAAGTTACCACTTGTTCAGAGGGGGTAAACCGCCGTTTGAATTGCTCTTTGGTATCAAAATTGAAACTTTCTGGCGGTTCGGCGGGCAAAGTGTGAATTCTGTCTGTTCGAACAAATGACTGCTTTTCAAACTACCCACAGGGGTACCTCCAATAACACGGCGCGACGGATCCGGCTCCGTTTTGCTTCAATGCCCATCACAATTCATCGGGTGTGGTCAGGGATGCCTCATCAATGTGTAAGATGATCTTGTTCAAAGGCGTGTCGCCCTGAGACATATCGAAATGGCACTCTGCTGCGGCGGAACCGATCAAACTTGGCCCGACTTTCACCTGCATCTTGGCGACATAAAAACTAAGCTTCCCGGTGGTGCCATCCACATCAAGATAGAAGTTACTCAAAAAATGACGCACTCCATGTTCCATCCCAGACGCAACATGGTTGGTCATGAAGTCGCGGATCGTCTCACGTCCCTGCATGGCACCAAACAGGCTTTCGAACGAAGCGTCCTCGGTAAAGAAAGCCATGTATCCGCCGACATCTTCGGCATCTAGGCAGTCATACATCCTGACAACTTGTTCTTGCAGGTGGTTCTTGAGTTCAGTTGTGTTGGTCATTTTACTTCCTCCATTTTTTTCCTGCATACATGATCAAAGGCCGTGCAAAAATTGGCAATCTATGCAAATCTACCGTGCAAAAATAGGAGTCGGAGGAAGCGAGAGTTGATGGATTGGAATGACTACCGCGTCTTTTTGGCAATCGCACGGGCCAGAAATATTGCAGGCGCAGCGCGTACACTTGGAGTGAACCACTCGACGGTTTCGCGTCGCCTAGCACAATCACTATTCTACCGCGCGTCAGGCGGTCGAAATCTCGTCCCAGACCGCATTGCACGTCTCGGCACGCAGCGGTCTGGGCATTGCCGAACTGCCCTGTAGGATCGGGGATACTGATCCGGAACTGACCCGCGTCGCCCCGATGCAATCGTATTACGATAGTGAACTTTGGTTCCTCTTTCGGCGTGATTTGCGCCACACAGCCCGATTGACGGTGTTCCGAACCTTCATAACCGAATTGTTTCACGCTGAAAAACGTCTATTTGATGGCAGCTTTGGTGATGACAAGTTGCGCGAAAGATCACCGCATCCCACAAATTGACGGCAGGCACGAGACTTAGTCTGAATCCCTTAATCGTTTTTCTAATGTCATCCAACGAGTTCATTTCGATGATTATTGCAAAAACTCGGACAACTCTCCTTGGTTGCGACAACGCCGCGCACATTACTGCCGGTTTAAGCTGTCGCGGATGTAACCCGCCGCAAAGCCGTGCCACCCGCTGCGAAAATATGGGCATTTTCGGATTGAATGCGCAGGCCAAGCCGATCACCAGATTTGGCGGGAATATTTCCGTGTTTGCGCACCATCAGCGGACCAAGCCCCTCAACGTTGACATAGATATTAGTGTCCGATCCCAAATGCTCGACCACATCCGCGATTCCGACCAAATGCCCTGCGTTAGGGTCTACAACGTCGATATGTTCGGGACGAATACCCATCTCAACGGCGGCCAGCGTGTCTGGCAAATGTGGTAATGGAATCGTCAAACCATCTGCCGTGGTCACCCCACCGGATTGCCCCTTAACAGGCACCACATTCATTGTGGGCGAACCGATAAATTGGGCCACGAACTTATTGGCTGGCCGTTCATATAGATCAAGCGGCGAGCCCACTTGTTGGATGTCGCCCCCGTCCAAGACCACGATCCGGTCCGCCAACGTCAACGCCTCGACCTGATCATGGGTCACATAAACCATCGTTGCGCCGAGTTTCTGGTGAAGTCGCGCGATTTCCAGCCGCATTTCAACCCGCAGGGCCGCATCAAGATTCGAGAGCGGTTCGTCAAACAAAAAGGCGCGCGGGTCGCGGATAATGGCGCGACCCATCGCAACACGTTGGCGCTGGCCGCCTGAAAGCGCCTTGGGCAAACGCTCGGTTAAGGCCGTTAGACCGAGCGTTTTCGCCGCTTGCTTTACCCGCGAAACGCGCTCGGTTGCGGGGTCTTTACGAATTTCCATCGAGAAGCCCATATTGCGCGCCACACTCATATGCGGATAGAGCGCATAGGATTGAAACACCATCGCGATGTCACGATCGCGCGGCCGAACGTCATTCATGATTTCGCCGTCAATCCGGAATTCGCCTGAAGTAATAGGCTCTAACCCAGCGATCATCCGCAATAATGTCGATTTTCCACAACCCGAAGGCCCCACCAGAACCACGAATTCACCGTCCTGAATATCAAGGTTAATATCGCGCAGCACCTCAACGGAGCCATAGCGTTTCACCACATCTTTGAGTTCGATACGTGCCATATAATTGGCCCCTTATCCTTTGACCGCGCCGGACGTGAGGCCCTGAACGAGGTAGCGTTGAATGAAGATGAAGAAGAGACAGCTCGGGATCAGCGCCAACACGCCAGCAGCCATCATCTGCCCCCAATCCACCGAAAATTTCGAGACAAACGTGAGCAGCCCAACTGGGAAGGTCATGGCCTCGTTTTTGGAAATGAGCATGAGTGCGAACAGCAGTTCCGACCATGCCGCCGTAAAGACAAACCCAAGTGTCGCCCCCAATCCGGGCAGCGTCAGTGGGAAGATAACTTGGCGCAGGGCTTGGAAACGCGTACAGCCGTCCATCATCGCGGCTTCCTCTAGGTCCTTGGGAATACCATCAAAGAAGGACTGCATCAGGAAAGTCGCGAAGGGGATGTTGAACGCGGTATAAACCACTATCAGTGAGGTCAGCGAATTGAGCATCCCCAGCGAGGCCACGATCTTGTATATCGGCGCGATAATCATCAACAGCGGAAACATCTGGGTGATGAGCATAATCGCCACGATCAGCTTTTTCCCCGCGAAATCGAACCGCGAAAACGCATAGCCCGCCCCAGCCGCAAAAAACGTTGTCAGCGCCGCCGTTCCCAGAGACACATAGAGAGAGTTTCCGAAATACTGAAGAAAATCGGTTTGAAAAATCACCGTGCCGAAATTTTCGAACGTATAGCTCGACGGCCAGAGTTTTGTGCCCTCGGTATAGATCAACTTATCCGGCGTAATGGCGATTTTAAACAGCCAGTATAGCGGAAAAAGAGCGAAGCTGAGATAAGCCAAAAGGGCGGCGTATTTTCCAACGGTCAGGACGGGGCGTTTGCGTGTGATTGACATAATAAACCTCAGACCTTGACCAGCTTCTTGCGAAGCCAAAGCAGGACCACCGCATAGACCAACAGGATGCCCAGAAGGGCGACGGCGATGGCCGAAGCATATCCGAAATCAAGTTTGCGAAAGGCGGTGGTGAAAATATAGGAGCTGGCGATTTGCGTCGAATTCGCGGGGCCGCCACCGGTCATCACATAGATAAGGTCGGCGAAATTGGCGATCCAGATGGTGCGCAGCAAAATGGTGATGGCAATCATCGGGGCCAAAAACGGCAGGGTAATTTTGGAGAAGGTTTGCCACGCAGATGCGCCATCAATCTCGGCAGCTTCAAAAAGCTCCCCCGGGATGGATTGTAACGCGGCAAGTAAGGTAATCGCGAAAAACGGCACGCCAAACCAGATGTTGGCAACGATCGGTCCCCAAAGCGCCAAATCCGGATCGCCCATAATATTATAGGGTTCCGACAGGATTCCGAGGCTGGCCATCCAATGCGGCAAAGGCCCGATCACAGGGTTAAACAACCACGCCCACGTTAGCGCCGAGAGGAAAGTCGGCACCGCCCAAGGCAGGAACACGAGCGCCTGAAACAGCTTCTTGCCAAAGAATTGCGTGTTCAACAACATCGCCAGACCAAGGCCGAGCATGAACTGAAAGCTGATCGAATAGAAGGTCCACCAGAAGGTATTTTTCAAGGCGAGCCAGAATTTAGCATCAGACCAAAGCGCCTGATAATTTTCAAAACCAACCCAACCCGAGTCAAAGGGCTTAAGCAGGTTAATCGACTGAAAGGAATAGGAAATCCCGATGATCAACGGGATCATAATCACCGCTCCAATCAGGAAAATAGCGGGCGATAAATAGAGGAAAGGCTCCACCATATATTGCCAATAAAGCGAGCGCCTAGCCCGGGTTCCCCCGGGCGAAGCTGTTGTATGTTTGCGCGAAATCACTGCGCAGCTTTCCATTTTGCATATTCAGCAGTGAGCAATTCGGCCCATTCATCCGCAACTTCTTGTGCGGTCCGCTGACCCAAAAGCGCCTCTTGGCTGGTTTCCAGCAAAATGGTGCTGCCGAAATAGCCCCATTGCTCAAGATAGGTTGGCATAACGGTAGGCTCATATTGTTCGCCATTCAACTCGGCAAACCATCCCGCAAACTGTTCCGATTGGAAATAAGGGTCCTGATCGGCGCCTGTGTGAATTGGAATAACGCCTACACGTTTGGCCCAAGTCGCGTTCGCATCTGGGTTTGACAGGGCAGCCACCAAATTCCACGCATCGTCCTTGTGCTCGGAGGAGTCAAAGATCGACCAACCGGCGAAACCGATTGTTGGGAAGGCTTTGCCAGAAGGCCCAACGGGCATCGGAATAACCGCAAAATCTTCGGCGGGCATCCGTTCGGAAATCGCAATCAGCGCGTCTGGGTCTTGGTCAAGGAAGGCGCAGGTTCCGGAATAGAAGCCCGCGACAATCTCGTTAAAGCCCCAGTTAACACTGTCTTTGGGCGCATATCCCTTCTGATACATATCGATCATGAACTGAATGCCCTCAACGGATTTTGGCTCGTTGATGCGGCTCTGGCCATCCTCGGTAAAGAACTCATTCGTGCCGTTCATTGTGGCCGCGAACATGATCCAACCGTTGGTGCCACCTGGACCGCCACGCAGACAATACCCAGATTTACCCTCAAGTTCCGACACCGCCGCGGAGGCCGCCATGAACTCTTCCATCGTTGCTGGAGGGGTGTCTACACCCGCTTCGGCAAGAAGTTTTTTGTTGTAGAACATCGCCCGCAAATAGAAGCCGTAAGGGATCATATAAAGATCGCCCGCCTGACTGCCCATCGCCAACGTTTTTTCGGTGAGGGTGCTGCCGTTTTCCCAGCCGTCAACATAGCCCGCAAGGCTGGCCAACTGACCCGACCCCGCATAAAGCGCTTGCCACGTATCGGGCATTTCGACCACGTCAGGGATGTCGCCGCCCGCAACCATCGTCGCGAGTTTTTCAAACGCCTGACCCCATGGGAGGCTGGTAATTTCGACAGTCACACCGGGGTTTGCGGCCTCGTAAGCATCGACCATGCCCTGCAAAACTTCGGTGCGCTCTGGGCTGGTGATCACTTCAACCAGCTTAAGCGTGGTGTCGGCATATGCACTTGAAGCCATCAGCATGGCAGCAGCGCTTAATGCGGTAAGTAGATTTTTTGTCATAGTCTCCATCCTTGTTGAACGTTAATACGAGCGTCTTTTTATGCCTGATTAGGCCGCGCTTTGGCTCAGGGCGGCACTAAAGTCCGCCCAAAGATCTTCTGGATCCTCCAACCCAAGGCTGAGTCTGACCAGCTGAGGAGAAACACCAAATTTTTGCATTGAATTTTGTTCACCAGCTTGGGCTAGGCCCACTTTCGCTGGTAGAATAAGGCTCTCAAACCCGCCCCAACTCACGCCAAGGCGGAAATGTTGCAGCGCATCCGAGAATTTCGGAATGTCCACGGAGTCGTCGAATTCAATCGACATCAAGCCGCTGCGTCCCGTCAATCCGGGCACGTGGTTCGCGCCGGGGCTGTTGATTTTGCGCACCTGCGGCAGCGACGCAAGGCGATCAATAAACAGGTTCGCCGTTGATTGATGCTGCATCATACGCGCGTTGAGGGTGCGCATTCCACGCACCAGCAAGAAGGCCTCAAACGGCGCAAGTTTCGCCCCCAGAAGCGGCAGCGTCAGATCACGGATTTTCCCGACAAGCGCATGAGAAGACACCACAACACCGGCCACAGTATCCGAGTGCCCCGAGATGTATTTCGACGCTGAATGGAGCACAATATCAATGCCCAAGGTCAGCGGGTTTTGGAAAACGGGCGTCGCCCACGAGTTGTCGATCATCGTCAGCGTACCGTGCCGCGCGGCATGTCCCGCCACTTTCGCAAGGTCAACGGGCACGAAAATAACCGAACTTGGGCTTTCGAGATAGGCAATCTTGACCCCTTTTAGAAGGTCAGGATCATCCTCAAATGCACTGGCGGTATGATAGGTTGTTTCAATCCCAAAGGGACGCAACATCTGCTCCATAAACTTGAACGTGTCCGGATAAACATGCTCAACACAGGCCACCCGATCACCGGGTTTTAGGAACGCCAGCAAGGTCGATGTAATCGCCGCGATGCCGGAGGCAAACCCAACGGCGGCCTCGCCCTTCTCGGCTTTTGCCATCAATCCTTCAAACGCCGCTACGGTCGGGTTTTGCACACGGGTATAGATCGCCGTATTTGTGCGCCCCGCCATCCGGTCCTCAAACGCCTGATAATTATCAAACGCAAACAGCGACGTTTGCACGATTGGCGGCACAATAGAGCCGTGTACATCGTCAAGAACGGCGGCAAGCAAGGTGGATATATTATCGCTTTCAACCATTATAGGTCTCCATAATCTCGCGGACATTCTGTTCTACTAAGTTCATAATCTCATCCGTAATTCTCGCAGCGGCATTTTCGTCATTGGCAATGACCGCATCTGCGAGCCCCAAATGCAGGGGAATTGAATCTTGGCCCAAATGTGGTTGGCCAAAGGGTGTTTCGTAAATTTCGTTAAAGCCTTGCTGAATTTGCCGAATGAGTTGTCCGAAAAGCGGATTTCCCGAGGCTTCGTGTAAAGCGCGGTGAAATTCGTAATCTGCCGCGCGCCAATCGCCGCCAGCGTCATAAATGCGCATCAGTTCCAAAACGCGTCGATAAATTTCGCGCTTCTGCTCGTCATTCGCATAGCGTGCGGCCAAGCGCGATGTCTCGATCTCAAGTGGTCGGCGCACAGAATGGGTCCGCAAAAGGCTCTCGGCTTCGAGCTTGAGCGTCACGGGCATATGGATGGAATTCGACCAAACTTCGGCGGCCAACCGTGTGCCGGCCTTTTTGTTGCGCGTCACGATCCCCATGTTTTGCCACGCAGTCAAAGCCTCGCGCACTTTGGCACGCCCAACTCCCAGTTTCTGGGCGATCTGAACCTCGGGTGGCAAGCTATCCCCAATCCCCAAACCCGCGCGTTCAATCATTAAGGACAGCGCATCCAGCACGTCACGCTTACTGTTGCCCGCTTCCAATAAATCGAGCGCTTGGGCGACTTGTTGAGCCCGATCTCGTTTTGATTGTTGCGTTTGATCTGGCAAAACCGTGTCCCCCATGAACTCTCTGAAGTAACGCTACGATATAATGTCCGACAAAATCAAGTATAATGTATGACAAAATATAACCATGTATTTTCAGTACATTAACAAACAATAGGCTCCATTTTTGCCAAAAACCGGTCACTCACAAAAAGTGATTCGAAAAAGATATCACTACCTGCCGGAGCAATTCCTGCTTGCATTCTTGGCTCGCTCTGATAATAGGTACTATAGATACCTATTTAATGCGGAGCCCTTCATGCGCCTTACCTCCTTCACCGATTACGGTCTGCGTATGCTTATGCGTATGGCAAGCGCCCCAGAGCGCGCGTTTTCGACCGCAGAATTGGCGGATGAGTTTGAATTGTCGCGCAATCACCTGACTAAAATCATGCAACGACTGGCTGCGGGTGGCATCGTCACAACCCGTCGTGGTAGTGGTGGTGGCGCGACCCTGGCACGGGCGGCCACGGACATTCGCCTCGGGGAGCTTGTAAGGTTGCTCGAAGATGGCCAGCCGCTTGTTGAATGCTTTGGCGCGAGTGGTGGCGACTGCACAATCGACGGGCGCTGTCGGTTAAAAGCCAAACTTCGCTCCGCCGAAAGGGCCTTTTTGGCTGATCTTGATCGCGAGACATTGGCAGATATCGCCCTCGCCCCACTTGTTACCCCAAAGGAATTTTAGCATGACCGCAGCCGCAACACTCAGTCAATCTGAACGGCGGGTCGGCTTCGGCCTCGCGGTCGCTCTTGTCCTCCTTGGCTTGCTCATGGCCGCAGGCGCGCGTCACGGCGTGATGGCGGTTCATGGCACAATGGCCATGGTTTTAGGCCTGTATCTGGTTTTTAGCATCGGCGGCGCCTTCTATGATCCTGAACCCAACGCAGATCGTGCCAACCAATATTATGACCGGCCCACGCGGTTCGGAATCCATATGACGTTAATCTGGGCCATTCTCGGCATGGGGGTCGGTGTTTGGGTCGCCGCCCTTCTTTATTGGCCAGAAGCAACGCCCGCCGTCGGCTGGACCAGCTTTGGCCGCTTGCGCCCCGTACACACAACCAGCGTGATTTTCGGCTTTGGCGGTAACGCCCTGATTGCCACGTCTTTCTACGTGCTTCAGCGCACGGCCCGCACCCGTCTCGCGGATTCCATCAGCCCTTGGTTCATCCTCATCGGCTTCAATCTATTCTGCGTTTGGGCTGTAACGGGCTACCTAATGGGCAGCACCCAATCCAAAGAATACGCCGAAGCCGAGTGGTATGCCGATCTGTGGTTGGTCGTCGTTTGGGTGATCTATTTCACCCTCTATATCCGCACTTTGGCCCGCCGCCATGAGCCGCATATTTACGTGGCGAACTGGTACTATATGGCCTTTATCCTCGTTGTTGCGATGCTGCATATTGTCAACAATCTTGCCCTACCTGTGAGTTTTGGTGCCGCCGATAGCTTCACCATTTGGGCGGGGGTTCAGGACGCCATGATCCAGTGGTGGTATGGGCACAACGCCGTCGCGTTTTTCCTGACCGCTGGGTTTCTGGGGATGCTCTATTACTTCCTGCCCGTGCGCTCCGGGCGTCCGATTTGGTCGTATCGCCTGTCAATCGTCAGCTTCTGGGGCATCGTGTTTTTCTATATCTGGGTTGGCTCGCATCACCTGCATTATACCGCCCTACCCTATTGGGTTCAGACCCTCGGCATGACGTTTTCGATCATGCTTTTGGTGCCATCTTGGGCGTCTGCGGGCAATGCCATCGCCACCCTAAACGGTGCGTGGCACAAGGTGCGCGATGACGCGACGCTACGGTTCATGTTCGTCGCGGCGGTGTTCTACGGGCTCTCAACGTTTGAAGGCTCCTTTATGGCGATCCGTCCGGTGAACTCCCTAAGTCACTATACCGATTGGACCATCGGACACGTGCATTCCGGCACGCTTGGCTGGGTTGCGATGATCATCTTCGGCGCGATCTACACCTTGGTGCCGCAAATTTCGGGCCGTGAGACCATGGCGTCGCCGCGCGCGATTGAGTGGCATTTCTGGCTCGCCGTAAGTGGTACGCTGATCTACGTGATCTCAATGTGGAACGCGGGGATTACGCAGGGTTTGATGTGGCGGGCCTATGACGAAAGCGGCGCGCTGTCCTATAGCTTCGTTGAGTCCGTTCAGGCGATGGCCCCCTACTATCTGCTGCGCACAATCGGTGGTTTGATGTTCCTAACCGGCGCGATCATCTGTGCGCTGAACTGTTGGGCCACGTTCCGCTCGGCGGACCCGCTGCACGAACCGCTCGATTTCCCTCTCAAGCCACAAGCGGCGGAGTAGACCATGTTAAAGCTGCATTATAATCTTGAAAAAGTCTCCATGGGTCTGGTTGTGGGCATCATTTTTGCTGCCTCTATTGGGGGTATCGTGGAAATCGCGCCTCTGTTTGTGATCGACGAAACCATCGAGGTGCCAGACGATATGCGCCCCCATACGCCGCTCGAATTGGCGGGGCGCGAAATCTATATTCGCGAGGGCTGCTACGCCTGTCACAGCCAAATGATCCGCAGCCTCGCCGACGAGTTGGACCGTTACGGCCCCTACTCCCTCGCCGCCGAAAGTGCCTATGATCACCCGATGTTGTGGGGCTCAAAACGCACCGGTCCCGACCTCGCGCGGCAAGGTGAAAAATACTCCGACGACTGGCACCGCCTGCATCTGATCAATCCACGCGACGTGGTTCCCGCGTCGATCATGCCCGCCTATCCGTGGCTTATGGAGCCGCTCGACACCGAGCTTTTGGAGCGCCAACTCGCAACGCTCGCCCGTCTAGGCGTGCCCTATAATCCCGACATGATCGCGTCGGCCCTTACCGATGCAACGGCCCAAAGCCAACCGGATTCCGACAATGTCGACGCCCTGCTTGAACACTATGGCGACGATATTGCGGTCCGCGCCTTTGATGGCGACCCATCGCGATTGACCGAAATGGATGCGGTGGTGGCCTATCTGCAATCCCTCGGCACCCTGACAAATGCGGCCTATGAAATCCAAGCGGGAGACGTCGAATGACCTACGAAACCCTCGTTGTTGTCGCCAAAACCTTCGGCCCGATCTGGATGATGGGGTTCTTCCTGATCGTCGTGATCCGCGCCTATAACCCCAAACGCCGCGCCGAGCATGACCGCGCCGCCCGTTCCATCCTCCCCGACCAATTGGCGGAGGAAAACCGATGAGCGGCCCTCATCACGAGCCCCCCGAAGTCGATCCCGTCACCGGCTATGAAACCACTGGCCACGATTGGAACGGCATTAAGGAACTCAACACCCCGTTTCCGAAAATCGTGATTTGGGCGCTGGTGCTAACATTTCTATATGCCGTCATCACTTGGGTGCTTTTGCCCGCGTGGCCCATCGGCAAGGATTACACGCGCGGTCTTCTTGGCCTCAGTCAGGAGCAACAGGCTCTCGAAGGCTTGCAAGATTTGGACGCAAAACGTAGCGATTGGATGACGCAGTTTGATACCGAAGATGTCGCGCAACTTCGCGACGATGCCCCCCTGATGGCGCTCGCCATGCCCGCGGCCAATCGCCTATTTCTGGACAATTGCGCCGCCTGTCACGGTACCGAAGGGGGCGGCGGACCGGGGTTTCCCGCGCTGAATGATGCCACTTGGCTTTGGAGCAGCGACCCTGAAATCATCGCCGAAACCCTGCGCGTCGGCATCAATGCCCCGCATGAGGACACCCGTGTTGCGGAAATGCCCGCGTTCGATTGGATGGAATCCGACGAACTCACCGCCCTTGCCGATCTGGTTTCGACCCTGCCCGCTGGCGCGATGAACCCCAATTCCCCCGCGACCCTTCTGTTTGAGGAAAACTGTAGCGCGTGCCACGGCGAAACTGGCGAAGGCGGGCTGGAAAACGGCGCGCCATCCCTCACGGACGCCGCCGTTATTTATGGCCAAGACCCGCATACCGTCCTGCAAACATTGCGCAACGGGCGACGGGGCGTCATGCCGTCATGGTCGGATCGCCTCTCCAACGCCGAGATAAATCTGCTCGCGCTTTACGTTGTCGAATTGGCACAGGAGGCACCCCAATGACCGCAACCTCACAGCGTAGATTGGCCATAATAGCGGCCGTGGCTTTTGTCGGAATTTTTATCGCGGCCAACGCGCATTTCATTTCGGTGGCCTTCTTGTCGCAACCCGATTGCACCCTTTCGGCGGCCCCCGCCGCCAAACCCGCCTGTTGAAGGATCTGACATGCTAGAACCTCTCCCAACGCTTCGCGCGCCTGAAAAACCGGAATTGATCTTTGCCCGCGCCCTGCCCGCGCGCGAGGCTTTCACGTGGTTGGCCGCAGGTTGGAACGACTTGCGCGCGAGTCCCGTTTCAAGCCTCGCCTATGGCATCCTGCTCGTTGCGCTCTCCTATGCCGCGCTTTGGGCCTTGGCCGCCGCGGGTCTGCTCTATCTCGCACTCCCCGCCATCGCAGGCTTTCTGATCATCGGCCCCTTCCTCGCCCTTGGCCTCTATGAAAAAAGTCGCGCACTTGAATCGGGCGACCCCGTCTCCCTCTGGCGCATGGTGCTGGTGCGCCCCGCGTCGTCGGGACAGTTGGCCTATGCGGGTCTATTGCTAGGGTTATTGGTCCTATTCTGGCTCCGCGCCGCCGATTTGCTCTATGCGCTCTTCTTCGGCCTCACCCCTTTTCCCGGCGCCGAAGTGGCCTTCGCCAACGTTCTGACAACAGGGCGCGGATGGTCGCTAATTCTGGTCGGCGGCGTAGTTGGCGGCCTTTTCGCGGGCTTCGCCTTCGCTCTCAGCCTGTTTTCCATACCAATGATGCTCGCCCAAAAACGCGACGCCCTTACGGCCTTGGGCCTCAGCTTCTCCATGACCCTGCAAAACCTCCCCGTCGCCCTCGCTTGGGGGGCAATCATCGCGGTCGGACTTGCAATAAGCGTGGCAACGGGCCTGCTCGGTTTGGCCGTCGTTTTTCCCGTCCTCGGGCACGGCACATGGCACGCTTACCGCGCCATCTGGAAGGACGCGCAATGAGTCTCCTTGTCCTCATTCCCCTTTCCATCAGCTTCGGCCTGATCGGTGTCGCCGCCTTCTTTTGGGCGTTCCACAACAACCAATTCGATGATCCCCAAGGCAATGCCTCGCGGGTATTGCTCAAGGATATTCCCCCTCAAACAAAAGGACAGAAACATGACAACTTGGCTCCCCACCCTGATCACAAAAACTCCTGAAGAGGGCTATGAACTGGCCGTCAAACTTAGCCGCGTCGCGATAAAAATGACCCAACCCGACGCCAGCATCCGCGAGAAATTGCGCTCCGAATATGCCGTCGACCCCGATGCGCTGATCGCCTCAAGCCAGATTGTCGCCACCCATTTCGCCACGGTCGCCGCCGCCAACGGCTATTGGAGAGACGCATCATGACGCAGGTCGAAACCAATGAAGACGGTTTTGTCGTCGATGCCACCCTGCTTGCGGAGGCCTTCAATCTTGAGGTCACCACCGTACAGGCGCTGATGCGCAACGGCGAGATCACCTCCCTAAGCGAAGCTGGCATTGACGAAGATCTTGGTCGTGCGCGCCTCACCTTCCATTACCGCGACCGCGTCGTGCGTTTTGTCGTCGATCAGGCGGGGACTATTCTCAAACGTGCAAGCTTCCCCGCCACCTCCCGCACCCCAAAAGACCAGCAATAGGCTCTAATATGAAACAGACAACCTCCGAACAAAGCCGCCAATGGCAAGGCCCCGCCGTATTCTCCTACGGCTTCCGCCCCTTCTTCCTGTTCGGAGCACTCTGGGCGGCATTGGCGATGGTACTCTGGATTTTGATGCTGTCGGGCAGCCTCCAATTGCCAACCCACCTCGATCCCATTTCGTGGCATGCGCATGAATTCCTGTTCGGGTATCTCGGCGCGATCATCGCGGGGTTTTTACTCACCGCAGTGCCCAACTGGACAGGTCGTCTCCCTGTCGTCGGCTGGAATCTGGCAGGCCTCTTCGCGCTTTGGCTTGCGGGACGCGTGGCCTTGGCCAGCGCAGACCTCTGGCCCACGGGCCTCGCGGCCATCATTGATCTCTCCTTTCCCATCGTACTTGGCGGCGTCATCCTGCGCGAAATTATCGCGGGTAAAAACTGGCGCAATCTGGTGGTCCCCGCCCTTCTGTCGGTCTTCATTCTGGCAAATCTACTGTTCCACATCGAAGCCGCACGCGGAGAAATAGCCGCACAGGGTTACGGTCTTCGGGTCGGCATCTCGGCGGTTGTTCTGATGATTTCCGTCATCGGCGGACGCGTCGTTCCCTCCTTCACCCGCAATTGGTTGGTCCAGAGAAAGGCCACCCGCCTCCCCGTCCCGCCAATGCAACGCTTCGACAAAGCCACTCTTCTGGCCACAGTTCTCGCACTTCTGTTGTGGGTTTTCGCGCCAGCATTCGCCCTAACGGGGATCGCCCTCCTGATCATCGGCCTGCTGCATTTTGCCCGCCTTATCCGCTGGCAAGGGGCACAAACCTTGGCCGAACCGCTCCTTTGGGTCCTGCATCTGGCCTACGCTTTCCTGCCGCTCGGTGCCCTTCTGGAGGGATTTTCGATCCTTCGGCCCGACCTTTTTCCCGCCATTGCCGCACAACATTTGTGGATGGCGGGCGCGTTTGGCCTGATGACTTTGGCCATGATGACCCGCGCCACATTGGGCCACACTGGACAAACCCTACGCGCGGGCCTCGGCACCGTGGCAATCTTTGCGTTCCTAATCGGATCGGTCATCGCACGGCTGGCTGCCGCGTTTTCCAGCGGCGCGGCCATGACTCTCTATTCGCTGTCTGGTGCGCTCTGGATCGGAGCCTTCCTCGGCTTCGCTCTCTTTTACGGAGCGGCCCTCATGAAGCCAAAACCCGCGCGTAAATAGGCGCGGATCACATCACTCGCAAACCAAGTTGCCCAAGCAATTCCGCTGCCTGTTGCCGAGAAATCACCGCGCCCTTAAAACGCCGCGCATCCGTCAACTTCACCCCGCCCAAATCACACCCCCGCAAATCTGCGTTCTCAAATCGACAGTCCGACAAGTTAGCATCGCGCAACGAACACTCGTCCAAAACCGCATCCCGAAAATCGCACGACCTCATATCGGCCTCGCTAAAATCAACTTGCTTGAGGGTCATTTTTCGAAACGAAAACTTCGGCAAAATGGCAAGAACCAGCAGAACTTCCTCAAGCACGAGGCTCATCGCCTTCGCATCCGTGAGGTCAACGCCCGTCATTTTGCACCGCAGGATTGACACGCCGTTAAGCGTCGCGCCCAGAAAACTGGCGTTGCTAAAATCGCCGCCGTCTATCGTACCTTCCAGCAAATCAGCGCTCAGAAAACGCGCCCCCGCCGCGCGGCACCCCTTGAACGTGGCCTCCTCAAGATGCGCGCCGTTGAAGGACGCGCGTGCAAGATTGCACCGCTCAAAACGCCAGCCCGCCATATCAAGTTGCGACAAGTCCATGCCTTCAAGATCGCACCCGATCAGTGTCGCTGGTTGCCCGTCGCCGCTTATGCGCTCAATTTCCGCCCGCGTGGGGCGACAATCCGTGAGAGTGGTTTCGTTCAATTCCATGCCTCAAAATCCCAGAAAAATTTATGCCCAACAAGCCTGCTAAAACGGAAACGAAAGTTGCCGTTCCTTCTTGGACAGAACCAGCGCCTCAAACCCCATTTCGAGGTATTCCTCCGCATGCAACACCACCAAAGCCGCCGCGCGGGCGTCTTCTCCGGCGTCGTGATGCTCAAATTCCAGCCCCAGAATTTTCTTGAGATTGCCAAGCCCGTGCCCACCATTACCCTTTAATCTCGGCCACGTTCGCCGCGCAATCGCAACGCTATCGCTCCACTGCAATGCGGGGTCGGGTAGGTCATTCTCGGCACAGGCCGCGTTAATGGCGTTCTTGTCGAAATTACTGTGTTGAATTAGGTGATGCCCCGCCAAAAGCGGCAGCAACCGCGCCCATATTTGTGGGAAAAGCGGCGCGTTAGAGACTGTTTGCGCATCAATCCCATGAAGTTCGGAGTTGAAAGGCTCAAATGGCATTTCAGGATTCACATAGGTGGCGTAGCACTGGATATGATTGTCGGGTTGCACACAGGCAATCCCGATCTGACAAATGCTCGCCGCATCGCCATTTGCCGTTTCCACATCAAGCGCAATAAAGCGAAACGCCCCCTGTGGAACGTCTCTAACCCGAGTGAATTCGGCGTTCACCGGCGCAATCCCGTTAGAATTTCCGCCGCAATTTTAAACGACTTCATCCGCGCCGCGTGGTCATGGATCATCCCTGTAATCATTAATTCATCGGGCTGAAAATTGTCAATAATCTGCTGCAACTGGGATTCAACCCGCGCGGGTGATCCTGTCGCCGAACAGGACATTGCTTGCTTCACTTGGCCCAAAACGGCGGCGGGAACTTCCGCCGAAATATCCTTAACCGGCGCGGGTAATTTTCCCGGATTCCCTGTGCGAAGCCGCGCAAACGCCAGCAATTGTGACGTTCGTAGATACTCTGCCTCCTCGTCCGTGTCCGCCGCACAAACCCCTGCGGCCACGATCGCATAGGGCTTGGCCAAAAACTGCGAGGGTCGAAATGTTTCGCGATAAACCTCCAGCGCTTCGCCCAACATTGCAGGTGCAAAATGGGAGGCGAACGCATAGGGCAACCCCAAATAGGCCGCAAGTTGCGCCCCATAAAGGCTCGACCCCAAAATCCACACGGGAACCTGCGTCCCTTCCCCCGGAATTGCCCGCACTTTGGCACCCGCTTTTGGCGCGTCAAAATAGCCAATTAGCTCCTGAACATCCTGTGGAAAACTATCTTCAGGGGTCATATGTCGGCGCAACGCCCGCGCCGTTTCCATGTCGGTTCCAGGCGCGCGCCCTAACCCAAGATCAATCCGATCAGGGTAAATCGTCGCCAGCGTGCCGTATTGCTCGGCCACCATCAAAGGCGCATGATTGGGCAGCATAACGCCCCCTGCCCCGATCCGCATTTTGCGCGTCGCCGCCGCCACATGGCCGATCACCACCGCGGTCGCCGCACTGGCAATTCCGGGCATATTGTGATGCTCCGCCAACCAATAGCGATGATACCCCGCCGCCTCCGCAAGCTGGGCAAGTTCAACCGTATGCGCAATGGCGTCGGCCGCAGTTTTGCCCTCGGGAATGGGCGACAAATCGAGAAGGGAGAAATGATGCATTGAATGTGTCCTTTAGGTGGAACCTAAGGACGACACCCTCCAAAGCCAAGGGGCGGACCTACATTTGGGCGGAAAACACCACGTTGTATCAAGACTTATGCATACCGACGCCCAAGAATCCCGACTTTACAAAAACCCTTTTGCGAATTACCCGTATCCGTGATTGTTTATTGTGGGAAATTGCAACCTCATTTTCCCTGAACCGGATTAATGAAGCTCCAAACGAGAAGTGCTAAACATGCATCCCATTGACGAATCTCAACCTGTCATTTTTGTTGGCGGCGCTCCTCGCTCTGGAACAACTGTTACGCACCATCTCATCTGTACTTCGGAAGATACCAATCCTTACCATTCCGAAATTAGTTTCATATTACCCTTTATTCAGTCCTATTGGACGGGGATGGACAATTGGGATAATCACACCAAGACCTTTTTCGCCGAGCCCGAGCATTTCCGGTTACACAGCCGCCACCACGTTGAACTCGCGCTTGCGCATGTGAGCAAAGTATTCGACGACCCCAAGATTTTGACCGTAAAAGACCCGGCGATGACACCATATTTTTCCGAAATAAATGCACTTTTGCATGGCCGGGTAAAATTTGTGACAACCGTGCGCCACCCCTACAATGTGGTGCGTTCGCTTCAGGCGGTGAATGAAAAATCCGGCCTCGTTTTTGGTGTGGATGAGGTCAAGCAAAGTGCTGAAGTGTATATGAGTACCTATCACCACATCGACCATCCTGGTCTTAAGGATGTTCTTTTTGTGCTTCGCTATGAAGACATCCTGCAAGAAAGCGTTCTTGACGCTTTGCGCGCTTTTACAGGCTTATCGGACATCGATCCTGACAGACTTGGCATTCATAACCCTGATCCCGACGCCGCCCTCAACGAAAACGACCCGTGGTATTCCCCAAAATATCATGCCAAAATTGACATCAGAAACCGCTTAAGCCCCCTAGATCCTGAGTTTCGCGCGATCGTCAATGAGATGTGTCGGCCGATGATGGAACGCTTTGATTATCACGATGAAACCTAGATTTTAACGTATCGCGATGTGGTGTGGCAAAATTCCTTGCATACCCTTCCTTGTGCGATAATGTTGTCCAAACCATCCCCCTGTCCCAGTAGCTTTGCAAAGGCGCTAAATGGAACTTCGCCCCGTTGCAAATATTATCGGAATCCTCGCAGGGATAATGGGGGCGCTCATGTTGGTTTGCGGGGCCGTTGATGCGTATTTTGGCGGCCAACCGGCGTCTGTATTTACCATGATGGGCGCGATCACCATCCTCTTTAGCCTCCTCACGTCGATCGCCACCTCTAACCACCAAAGTAAGTCCCTCGGGCGGCGGCAATCCTTCCTTTTGACTTCACTCGCTTGGGTCGTTTTACCTGTTTTTGGCGCCCTGCCCTTTATCTTCGGCGCGCCCGACACAACCATCGTTAACGCGTATTTTGAGTCGATGTCCGGCATGACAACCACCGGATCCACGGTTTTTTTCGGCCTCGATGAAATGCCTGAGGGCGTGTTACTTTGGCGCGGTATTTTGCAGTGGCTTGGCGGCTTGGGGATCGTCATTGTCGCGATGATTTTCCTGCCCACTATGCGGGTTGGGGGGATGCAATTCTTCCTGACCGAAGGTTTTGATACGCAAGGAAAAGTTTTGCCTCGCGCCTTGGATATCGCGAAATCCCTGTTGGGAATTTACATCCTCCTCACCGTCATTTGTTTCGTCGCTTACGTCTATTTCGGGATGCGATATTTCGATGCCCTCGTGCATGCGCTCACCACAATTTCCACGGGTGGTTTCTCAACCTCCGACCAGTCTTTCGCAAAATTTACGGGGTCACTAGAGTATGTTGCGACGGTCTTTATGATCCTCGCCAGCCTCCCTCTCATCCGCTTCGTTCAAGTCTTAAGCGGTCAGGCCAACCCCCTCCTCAAAGACATCCAAGTCCGCGCCTATTTTCGTTGGATTCTCGTGTCCGGTGGCTTGGTCTTTTTCTATCGCTGGACCACCAGTACCGACACAGTAGAGGCCACATTTCGCGAAACCTTCTTTAACCTCGCATCGTTGTTTTCGGGCACCGGCTACACCAGCGTCAATATCGCCGCCTGGGGCAGCTTTCCCCTCACGGTGATTATTCTGGTCGGGCTGATCGGCGGTTGCACTGGCTCCACCGCCTGTTCGATCAAGATTTTCCGCTGGCTGGTCCTCATCGAATGCGTCAAAGACCAACTCCGCCAACTTCGCTATCCCCATTCCGCCTCGCGCCCGAGCCTCGATGGTCGCCCCCTCAGTCAAGACGTAATCGTCTCTGTTTCGGCGTTTTTCGCGTTTTTCATCCTCACTATGGGGGTTATCGCCGTCGCCCTCTCCCTCACCGGATTGTCGCTCGAAACCTCGATCACGGCCGCTTGGACGTCGGTCGCCAACATCGGCCCCGCCTATGGTCAGGCCGTCAGTGGCACAGGATCGATGGAGGCTTTCCCCGAAACGGCAAAATGGATCATGATTTTTGGTATGTTGGCGGGGCGACTTGAAATTCTGTCGCTCTATGTTTTGGCCTCGCGCCGTTTCTGGGCTATTTAGGTCACTCTAAGCCGTCGAAAATTTCGGGGTTAAACTCTTCCCAAAACGCAAAAATCGCAACCGCATTTTGCGCGGACATCCATCCGTGGCGTTCAAAATCTTGCCGTTTTGGAATTTCGGTCAGACTCGCGAAAAACAGCCGTTTGTCGGCGTCCCTCTGCGTTGGAGTACGGGCAGCTGAATAGTCTCTAACACGCCCCAATCGTGCCGCGCGGGCCGACATAACAGGCACAGGTTTTGTATCTGGTTCCGCCGTATAATCATCACGAAGCGCCGCCGCGAGATAGCGTTCAGGGCTTTTCACACCACCCTGCCCCGCCACATAATCAAGCTTGCCTTGGATCACCGTTTCACCGTGTTCCGTTAACCATTGCCGCGCCAAGCGGTCACTAATCCCCATCCCGCGAAGCCGGTCATACACGGGCGCGCGGCGCAGCCCCGCCCCGTCGTCCAAATCCAAAATCGACAGTTGTGGATTTTTTTGAATGGTAAAGCGAATATCGCTCACCGCCCGCCCCCGTTTGCGCACTTCTGGTGTCACCAGAATATTACTGCTGCGGTTAATTTCCGAAACGGCTGGCTTAATAATTTTGGCGTTCAGGTGTTTATAACTCTCATAATATTCGCTATCCGCAACCCCCATCAGGCGGCGAAACATCTCAAGCGGCCACCATCCGGTGCTGCCCGTGCGATGAAACCGATAGCAATTTTCATAGAGCGCCAGTGCATGACCGCTGGTAAATTTGCGTTGAATGTTCAGGTTAATCAGCGCAAAAACCTTCGGGTCCGCCAGTTTCTCGGCAAGCGCGGGCGAATAGGCATACTCGCAAATCCCGTCCTTAAGTTTGGCATAACTCAACAGGCTCGACACGCCCCATTCCTGCTTGCCCGCCGCATCCAACATATCCCATTCCGCCACCGTTTCCGCCAACCCGCGCAGCGATTGTTTCAGCGTATCAAAGTCGTTGGAATTATAGCCCACCAGCATACAAAGGGTGCGCGCATCAATTTGAAATACCTGCTGTTGGGTCAGGGTGTCATAGGCATTCAACAGCAAAACATTCGAGAGTTTGCGTTGCAAGAGCGTCAGCTTTCCCGACACATGAATCGCCGCCACGTGCTTTTTCACCGCCCCCCGTTTGAGCGCGCCGGTTAATTTATCTTTCGGTATGTCCTGCATTCTGTTGCCCTGTACGTGCAAAATTCGGCGCTCAATGGGTTATCTCTTTGGATAGTTACCAGCACTTTACCTCAAAAGGAACCTCTTCACAATCCGGTTTTGGATACCTTAACTGGGAAGATGGCAATCCCGTAGACGGGTTCCCCTCGCGTTGATCCGTCCAGTTGCCCTCTCCCAAAGGTACCAATTTACGGGACGGGCGCGCGCGGGAACGTTCTTTGATTCGCACAAACAGGCTCTAACGCAACGAATAGATACTAAAACCGCGAATCGGTACCTTCCATCCCGTATTCCAACACCTTTCGTCCCGTATCAGGGTCCCTTTGCGCCCGTAGTCGGGCACCCAAAACAAACTAACCAATTGTAATTAATGTGGTTTTAGGAATTAAAGTCCTTAAAGATTCTATATATTCTTAAAGCAAAAGGGGCTGTGTTTCTTTTATTTATCTGTATTCAGGAAAGATTGATTCCCAAACGGCCTCTCATGTGAGATAAAAACCGCAAAGACGCGTAAATTAGCAAACATCGGTGAATCAAGATGACATCCTCTGGTAAGTCTCCCCTGCCCCCCTACTTCGGCATCGATCCAGCCCGAGCAGAAGCATCTCTTTCTCAGCCTATAGATACCGCCCGATTCGCGAAAGCCGCGGCCTTCGCCTCGAAGGGGCGCGACGAGCTGGCAAAAAACGGTCACGCCCCGGATGGTAAAAAGCGGCTTCGAAAATTCTCCACATGGGAAGTCTGCCGCTATTTGATCCCTGTCGCCCCCGCCCATTTCCGCCGTGTCCTCAAGGCCCATCCAGACCTCCCCCAAGGTGCTGGCGAAAGCAATTCCAAATGGTTCTCCCTCTTGGATGTGATGGCCCTGCGCGAGCATTTCGCCACCGAAGGCGCGGCCAATCGGGAGTACCGCCCCTACCGCCCCAAGGGCCTCCCCGCCAAAATAATTGCCGTCGCGAACTTCAAAGGCGGTGTTGGCAAAACCTCGACCTGTGCACATCTCGCCATGAGTGCGGCTTTGGATGGCTACAAAGTCCTCGTCATTGATCTCGATAGCCAAGGCTCAATGACCTCGATTATGGGTGGCACCGTTCAAGATGAATGGAGCACCGCCTTCCCGATTATGGCCCGCGATTATGCCCGCCACGTTGAAGAAGAAAACAAAGTCCGAAAAGCAGGTGGACAGCCCGAACTCCCCCTTGACGAAACCTTAACGGAAGCGCTGCAGGTTTCGCCGCGAAACCTCATCCAAAGCACGCACTGGCCAAATATCGACCTAATAGGCGCTCAGCTCAATCTCTACTGGGCCGAGTTCCAAGTGCCCGTCTGGCGGATGCAATCGCGGTCCTGGCCGCTTTGGGATGCCCTGACGAACGGCCTTGAGGAGGGCGGAATTCTCGACGAATACGACATCATCCTTCTGGATACGCCCCCTGCCCTTGGCTACCTCACAATCAACGCTCTTGCGGCAGCTGACATTCTTTTAGTGCCCCTAGGTGCTTCGTTCCTCGAGTTTGATTCTACCGGCCGCTTTTTCGACATGCTCTATTCGACATTTGCCAGCATCGAGGACGGCGAAAATAGCCAGCGGCGCAAGCTTGGGTTGGAGGATGTGAAGTTTGAATGGGATGCCGTGCGGACGTTGATAACGCGTTTTGATGCCGCTCAGCAGACTGATCTTGCGAATGTTATTCAGGCCTATTTTGGCGATTTCATGACCACGTTTCGACAGGACTTGACCGCGATGGTTGGGCAGGCTGGCGAGCAGGTAAATGGGATCTATGAAGCGGATTATAGAGAGTTTAATCGCGATACCTATGTGCGCGGGCGAGAGACATTTGACCGAACGTGGGCCGAGGTGAAAGAGATCGTTCTTGCTGCGTGGTGGCGGGATGAGAAGATGGCAAAACAGGAGACGGACGATGGCCAAGCGACGTAAAGTTATTGCGCCAAGCGCGGATGAATTAGACAAGATTGAAGCAGAGTTTCGTCGCGAAACCCTTAATCGCCCGAACGCAGTGGTCGCGCCAATTTCACAAGTTGCGGCGGATGCCGCGCGCGAACATGCGGGAATTTCGGTTGAGGGGCGTTCAGAAATGGCGCGCGATAAGACGGATGCTAATGCGCATCGAGACGCCAAAGGGCAGGGGCGTTTGATCGAAGATATCGCGATCGAGAGCATCGCCGAAAACTCCATGGTGCGAGACCGGATGGTTTTAGATGCGGCGGAAATGGACGAGTTGAAGCTGTCCATTTCGGCGCACGGGTTGAGGCTCCCTGTGGAGATTTATGCGCAGGATGGTGCGGCGCAACCCTATGGGCTGATCTCTGGATTTCGACGCCTTCAGGCGGTGCGCGACCTCTACGCGTTAACCAAACAAGAAAAATACGCGACGATTAAGGCGTTGGTCCGTGAACCGGAGGCGCTTGGCGGAGCGGTCACGGCGATGGTTGAGGAGAACGAAATTCGCGCGTCGCTGTCGCATTTTGAGCGTGGGCGCATCGCGGTTATTTCGGCACAGCAAGGTGTTTTTGCCAGCACGGAGGCGGCCGTTGATGCGCTGTTTAGTGCGGCGTCGAAAGCGAAGCGTTCCAAGATTCGATCTTTCTCTCTGATCTTTGAGGAGCTCGGCGACCTGCTTGTGTTTCCAGAAATGCTGCGGGAAAAAGATGGGCTTCGGCTGGCGGCGGTTCTGCGCAATGGGGCAGAGGCGCGGTTGCGTGAAAATCTGGCCCTAGGGCAGGAGCGGGGGCAATGCCAGTCCGCAATCGAGGAATGGGCGCTTCTGGAAGAAGTTGTGCTGCAATACGAAAATGACGCACAACCCAAACCCAAGGGCGGGCGGCCAAAACGGGTGACGGGATGGGAAGGGGCGGATACGCTGCGCCTTTCGACAGGGGTTACCTTGCAGCGACAAAGTGATAGCCAAGGGCACCTTATTCGGATTAAAGGCGCACGTGTTGATAGTATTTTGGTGGAGGAAGCCATGCAATATCTTGCGCAGTTATTTGAAAAAGGTTAAATTTTTCAACGAGTTAAAATTTTTTTGACCAGGTAAGTAAGGGCAGACAGTGACAGATCGAAACAAAGATGGTGCCAAAACCGATTTTTCAAAATCCATGTCCTATGGCGACTATCTTGGACTGGATAAGCTGCTAACGGCGCAACATCCCCTGTCCAAGGCGCCAGATGAATTGTTGTTTATTATTCAGCATCAAACGTCTGAACTTTGGATGAAATTGATGCTACATGAATTGGATACAGCGCGCTCGGCAATTGCCACGGACAACCTTCAGGAGGCGTCCAAAATGTTGGCGCGGGTGTCGCGGATCATGGAGCAGCTTAACAATGCGTGGGATGTTTTGCGCACGATGACGCCCAGCGATTATACAACGTTTCGCGAATCCTTGGGGCATAGCTCGGGGTTTCAATCGGCACAATATCGGCTTGTTGAATTCATTTTGGGGAACCGAAATACGGACATGATGAAGCCCCATGCGCATGACCCGAAAGCGATGGAACGACTTGAATCCGAATTGCACAAAAAGAGCCTATATCAGGAAGTTTTGTGTCTAGCGGCGCGGCAGGGGATGGATATTCCGACCGAAACGATTGGCACGCCTTCGAGGACGCCGCATTGCGAAAACGATGCGGTGCGGGCCATGTGGGCGCAGGTATATCGCGATCCGAAAACCTATTGGTCGCTGTATGAGGTTGCCGAAAAACTGGTCGATCTGGAGGATTATTTCCGGCGCTGGCGGTTTAACCATGTCACCACTGTCGAGCGGGTGATTGGCTTTAAGCGCGGAACGGGGGGCACGGCGGGCGTGGCGTATTTGACTAAAATGTTGGCGGTTGAGCTGTTTCCAGAGCTTTGGCGCGTTCGGACAGACCTTTGATCTCATGAGTTTGGTTCTCCTGCTTGAGCAGATATTAAATGGCCTGCAATTCGGCATCATGTTGTTTTTGATGGCCGCAGGATTAACACTGGTTTTTGGCGTCATGGGGCTGATCAATTTGGCGCATGGCTCGCTTTATATGGTCGGGGCCTTTGCGGCGGCGGCGGTTGCCGGTTGGACGGGATCGTTTTTGCTGGCTTTGGTCGCGGCGCTTGCGGCCTCGGCGGCTGCGGGGGCATTGATGGAAATTGTGGTTTTGCGGCGATTATATGCGCGGGATCATTTGGACCAAGTTCTGGCGACATTCGCGTTGATTTTGATTTTCTCGGAGGCAACGCGGTGGGTCTTTGGGTCGTTCCCGCTTTTCCTCAATATTCCCGAAGCGCTTTCGGGACCTGTGACCCTTCCTGGTGGCATGCAATATCCACTGTATCGGTTGGTTTTAATCGGGATTGGCTTGGCTGTTGCGGCGGGGCTTTTCCTGTTGATTTCGCGCACACGGCTGGGCATTCAGATTAGGGCAGGGGAGAGCGACCGCGAAATGATTGCCGCCCTTGGTGTGGATATAAAAAGGCTCTATACCGTGGTATTTGCCATTGGCGCGGCGCTGGCAGGGTTTGCGGGGGCCTTGGTTGGGGCGATTCAGTCGGTTCAGGTTGGAATGGGCGAACCCGTGTTAATTCTGGCCTTCGTTGTGATTGTTATCGGCGGAATAGGGTCGATTAAGGGGGCGTTGATCGGCGCGATCTTGGTGGGCCTGACCCAGACATTAGGCGCTTTGTTTTTGCCGATGATTTTCGCGCTGTTTATGGATCCATCCGCGGCGGCCTCGATCGGGTCATCGCTCGCGTCTATGTCGATCTATATTTTAATGGCGGTGGTTTTGGTGATGCGGCCGACGGGCCTGTTTGGGGTGCGGGCATGACGCGGGAAAAGTTGTTAAACGGAGCCGTTTTGGTGGGGCTTCTGGCGGTGCCGCTTTGGGCTTATGGCGCGGATGAGCCGTTCGTGATTACGCTGGCGACGAAAGTTGCAATTTTGGCTTTGGCGGGGGTCGGGCTGAACATCGCGCTGGGGCTTGGCGGGCTTGTGAGTTTGGGGCACGCGGCGTTTTTCGGGATCGGTGGTTATGCCATGGGCATCCTTGCGAGTCATGCGCAGAGTTATACGCCGATTTTCTCCGGTGCCGTGGTGATTGAGGGTACGAATGTGATGCCCGTTATTTGGCTGGTCGCGGTGATTGCGGCGGGGTTGGCGGCCTTGGTGATTGGGGCGATTTGTCTGCGGACGACAGGTGTTTACTTCATTATGATCACCCTCGCGTTTGGCCAAATGTTTTACTATTTCGCCATAAGCTGGCCCGCGTATGGCGGTGAGGATGGGTTATCGATCTATGTCCGCAATGGCTTTCCGGGGTTAAATACGCTGGACCCGATCCAGTTTTTTGCCATTACTTTTGTGGTGCTCATCGCGGGATTGATTGCGGCGTCGGCGATTGCAAATTCGCAATTCGGCTTGGCGCTGAATGCCGCACGGCAATCGCCAATTAGGGTCGAAACCGTGGGGATTTCAAGATACCGCGTGCAATTGGTGGCCTTCGTGATCTCGGGAATGATGACCGGATTGGCGGGCGCGCTTTTTGCTGATCTCAACCGTTTTGTCAGCCCGACGATGTTTAGCTGGCAGACGAGTGGCGAGATCATGGTGTTTGTGATTTTGGGCGGAGTAGGGCGGCTTTTTGGGCCCGTGATTGGCGCGGCTTTGTTTATTGCGCTGGAGCATTTTCTTGGCGGGTTGAGCGAATTTTGGCACATCTATCTTGGGGTTTTTCTGCTTGGGATTGTGTTGTTTGCGCCGGGGGGCGTGACCGGGATTTTGGTCGGTCGGGAGAAGGCGCATGACTGACCCGGTTCTAAAAATAGATGGGATTAGCAAGAGTTTTGGGTCGCTGAAGGCGTCGAATGATATTTGTTTGGACCTGAGGGCGGGGGAGATCCATGCACTTATTGGGCCAAATGGAGCGGGGAAATCGACCCTAATTAGGCAGATTGCGGGAGAAGTGGCTCCGGATTCTGGGCGGATAATGCTTGCGGGCGAGGATGTGACGGCGCTTTCTGTGGCGCATCGAGCCAAGCACGGGTTGGCACGGACATTTCAGGTTTCGGCGTTGGCGATGGAAGATACTGTGCTTCAGAACGCGTTGCTGGGGGTGATTGGGGCGCATGGGCGGGCGTACTGGCCGTTTGGGGGAGTGTTGCGCCACGAGGGCTTGCGCGAACGCGCTGAAGAGGCGTTGGAGCGCGTGGGTTTGATGGACGAAGCAGCGACACGTACCTCGGAGCTTTCGCATGGTCAAAGGCGCCAGCTTGAAGTTGCGGTGGCGTTGACCCTGAATCCGCTTGCATTTGTAATGGATGAACCCATGGCGGGGCTGGGGACGCAGGGGAGTCTTGCGTTGACGGAATTCCTTGATGGATTGCGAAATGAAGCGCCGATTTTAATGGTCGAACACGACATGGACGCGGTTTTTGCGCTCGCGGATCGGGTGAGTGTTTTGGTCTATGGCGAGATAATTGCCACGGGAACGGTGGCGGAAATTCGTAGCGATAAAGCGGTGCAACGGGCCTATTTGGGAGAGGACGCATGAATTTGTTGTCTTTGGACCATTTGGCTGCGTCTTATGGTGCGACGCAGGCCTTGTTTGATGTGTCTCTAACGCTGGGCGAAGGCGAAGTTTTGGCGCTTATGGGGCGCAACGGGATGGGTAAAACCACGACCGTAAAAACCATCTGTCGGATGTTGCCGATGACTGCGGGTCGTCTTTCATTTTCGGGACAGGATTTGCAGGGGTTGGCATCGCATAAAGCGGCGCGTTTAGGGATTGGGCTTGTGCCAGAAGGGCGGCGGTGTTTTGGGAATTTGACCGTCTATGAGAACCTGATTGCGGCGGCGCGGAAGGGCGCGTGGGATTTTGAAGCTGTTTTGCGGTTGTTTCCACAACTTGAGGAGCGAAAAACGCAACTTGCGGCGGTTTTGTCGGGCGGCGAGCAGCAGATGTTGGCGATTGGGCGGGCGTTGATGACCAATCCGAAGTTGTTGATTTTGGATGAGGCAACCGAAGGGTTAGCGCCACTGGTGCGACAAGAAATCTGGGCCTCGATTGCGCATTTGAAGCGGGAAACCGGATTGGCGATTCTGGTTGTGGATAAGTCGATCAAAGAACTGTCGGCGATTGCCGATAAAGCGGTGATTTTGGAGCGCGGGGCCAGTGTTTGGGCCGCATCCATGGCAGAATTGACGCCCGAGATCACCGCGCAATATTTGGGCGTTTAGAGCACGGACGCGAGGAATTTCCGCGTGCGTTCGGATTTTGGTGTCCCGAAAATTTGCGTGGGGGAGCCTTCTTCGATGATTTTGCCTGCATCTAGGACGCAAATGCGGTCGGCGGCTTCTTTGGCGAAACCCATCTCATGGGTGGCCAAAATCATCGTCATGTGTTGGGATTTCAACACGCGCAAAACGTCTAGAACTTCGGAGACGAGTTCGGGATCAAGAGCGGATGTAACCTCATCAAACAGCATGATTTCGGGGCGCATGGCGAGGGCGCGGGCTATGGCGACGCGCTGTTGTTGGCCGCCTGAAAGTTGATCGGGATAGGCGTGCATTCGATCACTTAGATTGAAGCTCTCGAAAAGGGCAGTGACCTCGGGCATCAATTCGGCGCGGGATTTCTTGAAGACGCGGCGCGGTGCGAGGAGCACGTTTTCCAGCGCGGTCATATGGGGAAAAAGATTGAAGCTCTGAAAGACCAAGCCGATTTTTTGACGAAGGGGTTGAGGGGTAACTTGGGGGAGGGAAATATCGGTCTCGTTGAACCAAATTTCGCCGTCTTCGATACTCTCAAGTAGGTTAATACAGCGTAATAGGGTCGATTTTCCCGATCCAGAGGCGCCGATCAGGCAGATCATCTCGCCGCGTGAAATGTCGAGATCAATGCCGCGCAGGACCTCGGTTTTCCCAAAGGATTTTGTGACGTTGGAGAGGCGGAGAATCGACATTAACTGCGGGCCTTGTTTTGTTTTGCGATCAAGTGATCAGCGTAGCGGGTCACGGGGATTGTGACCGCCAGAAAGATCAGCGCGGCACCGACATAAGGAGTGAAATTGGCAAGCAGGGATTTGTAGACTCCCGCTTGGCGCAGGATTTCAACGGGGCCGATGAAGGAGAGGAGGGCGACGTCTTTTTGGAGGGCGACGAGCATGTTCATATTGGCGGGAACGACGCGGCGGATGGCTTGGGGGAGGACGACGTCGCGCATCATGTCACGGTGACTTAGGCCAAGGGATTTGGCGGCGGAACGTTGACTGTCGTGGATGGATTCGATGCCCGCGCGGAAAATCTCGGCAACATAGGCGGAATAGGTCAGGATGAGGGCGAGCGAGCCCCAGATATAGGGACTATTCCACGGGCGCGGCAGGCCGAGGCCCGGAATGCCGAAGCCGATGAGGAAGATGATCAGGATGACGGGGACGCCGCGAAAAATATCGGTATAGAGGATGCCGAAGACGCGGAGCGGAAAGAGGGCAGGGGCGCGGGCGTCGCGCATGAGGGCGATGACGAGGCCAAGGATGGCGATGATGGGCGCGCACCAGAGGAAAATTGCGATGTCCCAGAGGAAGGCGTTGAGCAAACCTGGGAAGGTTTCGACGAGGATTTCGCCGTTGAAGAAGCTGGATTTTACGCGGTCCCAACCGGGGGTGAGGGGGACGAGGAGTACAATTAGGCCGACCACAATGAGTGTGCTGAAGGTGGAAATCAGCAGGGATTTGCGGTGGGCTTTGCGCTCGAAGGATTGGCGGGCCGTGAGGCCCGCGCGTGGTTTTTTCATCGGAATTACTATTATTTAAGGACTGGCACGCCAGTGGTTTCGGCCAGCCATTTGGCCTCGATTGCGGCGAGGGTTCCGTCATTTGTCATGGCGGCGAGGGCTTCGTTGACGCAGGATTTAAGCGGGCTGCCTTCTTCCATCAGGAAGCCGAATTGATCGGGGCTTTCGCTGCGATCGGCGGGGAATTGACCCAAGAGGGCACCGTCGTCGAGGACAACTGCGCTGAGGTAGAGGGCGGTTGGGAGGTCAAAGATTGCGGCGTCGATCTGGTTGGCTTTCATGGCTTCGACGACGTTGACGTTATCGTCGTAAAGCAGCACGGAGTCGTCGGGTGCGATGACGTCTGTGACGGTGGAAAGGGCGGTGGTAGAGCCCATAACACCCCACTTTAGGGTCTTGAGCGAGGCGATTTCGCCCGTTGCGCCCGCGTCGATTGTGGGTTGGCGCACGAGGACGGCCATGGCGGCGGAATAGTAGGGATCGGAGAAATCGACGACTTTTTCGCGGTCTTCGGTGATCGAAAATTGTTGCAGGTTGATGTCGAAGTTTTTCGCGCCAGGTTGGATGGATTGGTCGAAGGTTGCGGAGGTCCAGACAACGGCGTCGCCCTCAAAACCCATGCGTTTGGCGACCTCGTAGGCGACGGCGGATTCAAAGCCTTCGCCGCTGGTTGGGTCGTTGTCCATCACCCAAGGGAAATAGGCCGGATTTCCTGTGGCGACTGTCAAAACGCCATCGGTGAGGGTTTTGCCCGCAGCGCATGTGTCGGCGGCAAAGCTGGCGGTGGAGGCCATGAAGGTTGTCATCAGGGCTGTTGTTAAAATGCGTTTCATATCCGTCCCTAGGTTTTTGAGTTTTGCTAAGTTTAGGCGGTAGCAGGGTTAAAGCAAGTCGCGTTTGGCGAGGTTGCGCATCAGGTGGCTGATGCCGAAGGTCCATTCGGTGCAGTCGGTGGAAAGGCGCACCGTGTTGGTGAGTGATCCGAGGCCTTTGGAAGAGATGGTCACGACGTCGCCGAGGTGGTGGGTGAAGCCCTCGCCGGGGGTGTCGCGGTCTTGTGTCGGGGCGAATAGGGTTCCGAGGAAGAGGACGATTCCGTCGGGGTATTGGTGGTGCCGTCCCAAGGTTTGGGCCACGAGGTCGGCGGGCGCACGGCTGATTTCCTTCATAGAGGAATGGCCGGACAGCACGTAGCCGTCTTCGCCGGTGACGGTAAGGTCGAGCTCGGCGGAGTGGACGTCGTCGATAGAATAGTCCGCGTCGAAGAGGCGGAACATTGGGCCGATGGCGCAGGAGGCGTTGTTGTCTTTGGCTTTGGAGAGCAAGAGGGCGGAGCGGCCTTCGATGTCGCGCAGATTGACGTCATTGCCGAGGGTTGCGCCGAGAATGCGGCCTTGGGAGCAGACAAGCAGGACGATTTCGGGCTCGGGATTGTTCCATTTTGAGATCGGGTGCAAGCCGACATCGCTGTTGGGGCCCATTGAGGAGAGCACCTGTGCTTTAGAGAAAACCTCCGCATCAGGGCCGATTCCGACTTCAAGATACTGGCTCCAAAGACCCTCTTTGATCAGGGCTTGTTTGACGGCGGCGGCCTCATCGGAGCCTGCTTTGATGTCGCGCAGGGAGTCGCCGATCAAAGCGCCGACACGGGCGCGGATTTCTTCGGCGGCGGCGGGGTTGCCCGCGGCGCGTTCTTCGATCACGCGTTCCACCATCGAGGAGGCGAAAGTCACGCCGCAAGCCTTGACGGATTGCAGGTCACAAGGGGCGAGGAAATGGGTTTTGGAGAGGTCGCCCGCCGGGACGCAGGAAATTTCGGCGAAGGCTCCGAGATCGTTGCCGTGAGCTGCGCGCACATAGGCGGCGGGGTCGGGCATTTCGCAGATATCCCGCACCATTGGCGCGGCTTTCTGGGTGATGTCGATGACACGACCTGCGCGTAAAGTCACGACGCTTGGCCCTTGAACATTTGCGTTCCAGACGCGCCCGACAAAAAGTCCGGCTTGGTCGTTGTCAGTGAGAAATGGTGTCACGATACGCTCCCGAATTGATTAACACGGAGATAACGCGGAAACGGGGAGGGGGCAATGACTTGAATGCGCCGGTTTTCCAAGCGATGGAAATAGTGGTGGCGCAAGGGGGGGCGACAGGCTAGCCTTTGGCAACGGTTTTAATTGTCAGGAGAAGAATGGTGGGGAAGACAATCATCGCAGAAGATCTTGTGATTACAGGCAACCTATCGGGCACTGCGGATATCGATATCGCGGGAAAAATTGACGGGGATATTACCGGCAGTTCGGTGGATATCCTGTCCGAAGGGCGTGTTGCAGGCTCGGTTGCGGCAAAAACGGTTCATGTACGCGGCCATTTGAGCGGGGCGGTTTCGGCGGAAGCAGTTGAGCTGCACTCGGGTGCGGACTGCTCGGCAGATATCACGGCGCAAGAGATGGAAATGCACAAGGGTGCGTCCGTTAAAGGCAAAGTGACGGTTTCTGGCGGGTAGCTTTACCCTTTACGACCGATGGCGATAAAGTGGCTTGCGGTGTCGCACCGCAGGATTTCGGCTGGAAATTTTTGGGCGAAGTCTTGAGGGCTGAGGGACTGAACCTGAGTTAGGACGATGTGGGCCGGAACGTCATAGAGCTTGGCCAAAACTTCGATTTCGGTCCAGCGTGCGAGCGCGTTTGCTCCGAGGGCTTTGGTTAATTGGATGCTTGCTGGTTCGGATCGTAATTCGACGTCGATCGCGACGGCTTCAAGCGATACTTCGGTGTGAAAAACAAACCGTCGGCCCGCACCATCATAGCTGGCGGGGCCGCTCAGGGTTGCGTCTTGGCGAATTTCTCCGCCAAAGACTTGCGCAATTACGCGCGATTTAATTGGTGATGCCGCCGTCGACAAAGAGAACCTGCCCTTGAATATTGGCGGTTCCTGAAATCACCAGATCAACAACTTTGAAGATATTCTCATCATTTGACAGGCTGCCCGAGGGCGTGCGGCGTTTGATGGTGTCGAGTTGTTCGGGCTTAAGCACCGACGACATTTCGGACTCAAAGAAGCCAGGGGCCACGCAATTTACAAAGATGCCAGCGTCGCCGACTTCGCGTGCGAGGGTGCGCATCATGGCGTCGAGGTAGCCTTTGGAGCCTGCATAAACCGACAGGCCCGCATAGCCGCGCGAGCCACAGATCGATGAAATGTTGCAGATATTGCCGCCACCGCCAAGGATCATGTGTTTGATTGCAGCGCGGGTGAGAAGGGTGGGGCCGATGATGTTGATGTTCACGATGTTTTGGATGGTGTCCAAATCGGTGTGCATCAACAGTTGGTCTTGGCCGATGGCCGCGTTGTTAACCACACTGTCGAGACCGCCAAAACGGTCGGCAACTTCGGCGACGAAACGGGCAACACCCGCCGCATCAACCGCATCAAGAGAAGTGAAGTAAAATGCGTCGCCGTATTCCTTGGCAAGGCGGTCCATGGCCTCGGTGTGGGAACGCGCAAACGTCGCAACTTTGTTGCCTTCTTTCAAAAGCTGCTCGCACATATGCAGGCCAAGCCCGCGCGAGCCGCCCGACACAATGATGGATTGGTTCTTGGTGTGCATTTCTGCCTCCTCAGCTTTTCAAACTTGCCCGCAGGGGCACGCTGTCAATAAAATTCCAAATGCGGGGCGTCGCGTAATCGGCCAATTTACCTTCGCAGTGCGCGATCAGCATGGCTTCGGCGGCGTCCGCGTCTTTGACTTGGGATAACACAATGGTCGCTTGCGGCAAATGCCCGACCATCGGCGCGCGCCGTGCGGTGACCTGTGCCCAGACCACGTCCGGATGTGTTAACAAATGGGCTTCGATGTCAGGCGGGAAAGCTTTTTGGCCACCAACATTGATCATGGTATTGCCTGCGCGGCCGCCAAAATAGACGCGGCCCTCGCGCTCTTCGACCAGATCGCCGGTATCAATCCAGCCGCCCGCATCGGCGTGGTTGCCATAGGGCGAGCGCACAAAAAGCCGCCCGTCCTGAATTTTCATGCCGATTTTGCCGCCCTCACGGCCCAAAAGCTGTGCGTCAAATCCGGACTTGCCATCCGTCACCACAATCGCGGCCCCAACCTCAGAAGAGGCATAGATATGGCGGATTTTGGCGGCGGGATAAAGGCCCGCGAGGCGATCGAGGATGGTTTGATCGACAATTTCGCCGCCCATGGAAATCGACCGCATGGGCGCGGCGGCCAAAAGGGCTTCGTTGATCGACATGAGAGCATGGCGCCAAAACGTTGGGGTCGAGGAAATCGCAGTGACATGTTCGGAGCGCATCGCGGCCTCAAAACTTCCGGCCAGATCGTCGAAATCGGCGGGAATAAGACCCTGTTCCGGCACAAAAAGGCCAAGCGCCACCATTTGGTACCACGCGTAGGAGCCGATTTGATAGGGCATGAACCAGTTGTTGGCAGGCAGATCGCGGACCTGAACGAAGGTGTTTAACGTGTCTGCGGTGTGGGGGATCAGTTTCAACAGACCCGTGGTGCCGGAGGTTAAAACGGTAACACGGCCCGCTTGAACTTTGGCCTGAACGGGGGTATCTCCGAGGGGGGAGCCATTCACGGCATCCACCAAACGCACGCCATTTTCGGCAAACCGTGCGTTCACTTCGGGCGAAAGGCGGTTACGCTCAACGACGCCGAAGTCCATCGCACCGTTAGAAATGCCGAAGGCCACAACGCCAAGGGCAGCGCGCATATCATCAACGACAAACACGCAGCGTTGCGCAAGATAGCCCTCTGCTTGACCCAAACGCGCTTGGGTTTGTGCCCGAAGGCTTGCCCAAGTTTCGACAGTCTCGCCGAAAAACAATTGGTTGTCAGAGCAGATGGCGGTCATTGCCTAGGCGGCTTTCCGCGTGATTTCCGCAAAGAAATCCAGAACGTCTTTTACGGTCTCGATCTGGCGCATGGAGGCCGCATCAAACGCCAATTCTTCGCCGACTTTGGTTTCGATCCGCAAAGCGACTTCGGAAAAGTCGAGGCTGCGAAAGTTTGCGACGCGCGTTGTGACGGTTTCGTCGGTAATTTCGGCGCGGCCACGTTTGACCATAACCATATTCATTAATGCGAGGATTTCTGAACGATCCATTTCGTTACTCCTTGAAAATTCTATAAATCAGCGGCTTCAGCGTCGATTTCGGCGCCTAAAGCAGCAATGCGATCCCGTGCCCGTTCTGGATAGGCATCGGCAAAATGTTTGTGCCACGGATGACGGGTGCGCGAGGCCATATGCATCAGGAAATGCACGGGACCGGCGACTTCGCCATCGGTGCCTGAGACAATAACGGCGGGGGGGATTTGACCGTGCGCGACCGCACCCGAAGCGATCATCGCGCCGCGTCCAATCACAGTTCCAGGCATGAGTTGTACATTGACGCAGACCGTCGCCATATCGCCAATCGTTACTGGCTCGGAGATATGCGAGGGGGGCAGGGGATCATTCATCAGGGTGGTGAGCGAAAACAGCCAGACGAAATCGCCGATCTGCGAGCCACGACCGACGTGGGCGTAGCTGTGCATCCGCACGAAATCGCCAATGCGACACGCGCCTTCGATGTCGGAATAATTGCCTAAACGCAGGTTTTCGCCAATCTGCGCGCCTTCACGGATCACCACGTGATGGCCCGTTTCAAGGTGGGGGCCAATATCGGAGCCCTCGTAAATTACAGCGTGCGAACGAATCACCGCACCCGCGCCCAATTTCAGTGGAGCGCAATCGGGCTTCATGCTGGGATGTCCGATGGCACAAAAATCACCAATCTGGCAATTATCGCCGATCTCGACGTTGCCATAGATTCTGACGCCAAAGCCCAAGGTCACATTCTCGCCGATCTTGGCGGCGGGGTCTGTATGGCAAAAGGAAGTCATGCATTAAGCTTTCGTCGCAGGGGCGTTGGGGTCGTTATGCCTCCTACTATATTCAGGTTCAACTGGCTATACCGATAATTAGGCGGCGCAAATGCGATTTCCGCACCGCCTAAATGGAGCTACAGTTTGCCGACCCAAATTTCGGCCCAGTCTTTGGCCATATTGACGAGCACCCAACCCTTGGCCGCAGCTTCATCCAGACCTTTGGACAATTTGCCCACGTCGCTGTCGCGGTCATAGGCGAATTCGCGTTTGGCATCGGTGTGATGGACCAGAAATCCGAAGGTGGGACCCTCGCCCGAGGTCACCCATTCCAACATCGCGAGGTCGCCGTCAGAATTGCCCGCAGCAAATATTGGGCGTTGGCCGATAAAGCGATCAATGCCGACGGGCTTGCCGTCTTTGTCATCGACGAAGGTAATTCCGCCGTCCTTGATCATGCTTGGTACGCCGTCTTTGACTTCATAGTGAGTCTTGCCGAGGCTACCCACGACCTGTGCGGGGGGAATTCCGTAAGCTTCTTGGGTGATCGCCCGCATGAAATCAATGCCGCCACCGGACACGATATAGGTCGTGAAATCTTCTTCGCGCAGATATTCAAGCAATTGGATCATCGGCGAATAGGTCATTTCAGCAAAGATCAGCCCAGTGGTGGGATGCTTGGCGGTGGTGAGCCATTCGTGGGAACTCGCTTTAAAGGCCTCAACGGTGATATTGGTGCTCGAAATGTTGACGATTTCGAGGAGACCCTTTTCGCCCTCTGCCATCATCCCTTTCATATCGTTCTTGTCGGCGGCCTTGAGGACGTCAGACGTTAAGATTGAGGGGTCGGCCTTGGCCATTTCTTGCAGGCGATCAATGGCATAGAGGCCTTGAAAATAGAACGGTTTTTCGCTCCAGAGGGTGCCATCATTATCAAATACCGCAATGCGGTCGGACACGGGTACAAAATTGTCGCCGCCCTCTTGGGTCACACCCTCAACGAACTCAAGGATCGAAGTTTTGGTTTCGGTGTCATTCCACAGGGATAACGGGTCGGCGAAGACGGGTGTCGCGGCAAATAAAACAGTTATGGCAAAATATTTTGTTAGCTTCATTTTAAATTCCTAGAAAAAATTGTGCTGAAAATTTGGTACAATGGTAGCGGTTTTGTGTACATAGAAATGTTCGGATTAGCCTTGCGGTTCGTACCAGATGGGGGAGGTGTATCCGCGCTCTTGGAGTTCGACGCGCACATCTTCGGCCAAGGCCAGATCATAGAATACGGCATCATAGGCAGGCCAGCGGGGTGTCGGTATTTCGAGAACCCGTGCGTAATAGAAGGCCCGCAATGCCGGATCAAACTCTGGATCGGTCCAGACTGTGATAAGCTCAGGCGCGCCGATGTCGTTGGTAAAGGTTGCCGCTTTTACGTCCACCGTGCTGCCGACGGCGGGCACTTTGCCATCGCTGGCGGGTTGGCGCGTCTCTGCGTCACTCCAGACCACGTCAAACACTTTCTCCTGTGTTTTGCCCGTCGCGTCGACCCAGCCTTTGACAATTTGAACCCGATCCAGATTAGCTCCGATTGGATCTTTGAGAGCCGCCACAAGGAAGGTCGGGGCTCCGTCACCTGTACGGGGGCTAAGGTCAGTTCCCATGGGAACGCCTTTGGTATAGCCGATTTGCGCGGGGGTGCGGCTGAGAGCGTCCGCGGCCGCAAAATCCCACGCGCCAAAGAAGCGAATGGTCAAACGGGTGCCTGTTGTCGCATAGGTTTCCCGCCGCGCCATCGCGTCAAAGATCGCTTCTCGCGTGTTGTCGGTGGCCCAAACGCTGGCAAGGCCCGCCGCGCCAACTTCCCATTCCATGATGGTGGCAATATCGGTTTTCATGAACACGGTCGATGTGCGCTCGGCGGAGGGTTCCATGCTCGAAACCTTGCCAAAGAAGTTGTCCTCAGAGGCGGTTGCGAGGCCGGTATGGGAATCCGTCGACCCGATCACGCCAAATTTGTAGGGGTTCACGCCGAGTTTGTCTTGGAGCAAAATCCCGTTCTTGAGGGCCTCGCGGGAGTATTCATACTGCAGCATCTCGGGGGTTTTGGCGGCACTGACGTTCAGGTTGCCCTTGTCCCATGTTTCGAAATTCGCGAACTCATCATTGGGGGAGAGAAAAGGGTGCGCCTCGCCATCGCCTTTCATTTGGGTATTCTCGTAAAGAGGCTCCCATTTGGCGCGGGTCTGGGCATAGGCAAGATCAACGGGCTTGCCGTCAAATGACTCGATCACAGGAAACATAATACCGTTGGAGAGATTGCCATTGTGCGCGATGGCCAGAATGTCCCCACCCGTTTTTGCCTCGTAGTTTTCCATCCAATCCCAGAGGTCGCGCGGGTTGTTGCTGCCGTAGGGCGCTTGCGTGGTATAGGGCAAAACTTGGCGCGCCACATCGCCGCCGTCGCGGTAAATGATATTGCGGTGCATATTGCTGCCCGGGGCAACAAGCGAGGTCCACTCATACCCGATAAAGGCAGTAAATATCCCCGGATCATTGGCCTCTTCAGCCGCATCAATGATGTCTTCCCAAGTCGATTTATAGGCCGGAGAATCGGGTGACGACATCAGAGCTTGCGGAAATGTACCCGCCGCAAATTGGGTGACGATATCCATCGCGGCCTCGGCACCTTGGCCGGACTGGATCAGATTATACCATTTTCTCCCTGTTGGATCGGCCAGCATGGACGGGTCGCCTGCCAAGAGTTTCGGAAAGAAGCCCATGTTGTCGGAATGGTCGGCAACAACAAGGAAGTCGAGCGGACGGGAGAGCCGCGCTTGTTGGCCACTTGAGGCGGTCAACTCCTTGCCTTTGGCAAACTGATAAGCATCAGCGGGACTAAGGCGCGCACCAGCCGCCCCCGCATCCATCGAAATTTCAGTATGAAGATGGGTGTCGCCGAAAAAGGGCCGATCCGGAAAATTGCGGCCCGCATAAGGGGAATACGCGCGGGCCGGAAAGAGACCTTCTAGTTTGGCCGGATCGAGCGCCCCACCCCCGTCCATCACGGTCTGAGCGGTGGCAAAACCGGAACCAAACAACGTTGCGGCAAATGTAAGAGCGCCGAAAGGGGTGCAATATTTCATGGACGGAATATCCTTTTCGTAAATCTTTGGACACTAATATTTATAGCACGCAGTTTAGGACCGAACATGGGCGTAGTCATTAGGAAAATCTTTTGGTGCCCCCTCAGCCAAACCTGTTTCAGACGGGGAAGTGTGACATTTTAACTTTGCTAATGTGAGACACTTTAACTTTGCGTGTGAGCGATGCTTGAAGTGCGACTCTTGTTAGGCCTTAGGGTAGGGCGCTCATCGCATTTCCTCCAACATCTTTTCACGGAAGACTTCAGCTGTTGTCTTCGAGCCGAGGCATTTGCGGGGTGTGCTGTTCAGGCGGTCACTGATTTCTTGATGTCGTGATCCGTCATTCTTCTAATGTCTCTTTTGCGGGGCAACCAACGTCTCGCCCTTCGATTGGTGTTCTTCACCGTGCCTTTCTGCC
>NZ_JBGFCD010000021.1:0-52924 GCF_041205405.1 Falsihalocynthiibacter sp. S25ZX9 | reverse complement strand
CATCGCTGAGAGGAAAGGCCAGCGGTCACATGCACCGCGTCAACAGGCCGGACACATGACCGCAACCTGCAACGATCAAAATCAGCTCAAATAAATCCTTGCAAAACAGGGGCCGTCAACACATGACACCACCGTCCATACATGGCACCACCCTTGGAGCCAATGAGGAAGAAGCGAGAGGGAATTCATCCATTGCCCGGCAGGCGATTGTAAAGCAATCTGCCGAATGGGGGGCTCGCGGCGACGATACTTCGGGCCGCATTCAGAAGCCGGATATACGTCAGAAACCGTGAAACCTATCCAGATCTAACTAAGGTGTTGCAAAAAGGAGGGGTCCATAAATGTCCACACATGATAGCACCACTCTGCCACTACTTTGATCTCCGAAAATTCATGGTATTTGAAGTTAGAATCTCGGGCGGTGCGATCCAAGCATATGCGAGCAGTGCCGGATCGATATCGGAAACGGTTATCCGGTGTAGTTGTTCGGGCGGGTTGAATATCATAGATCCAGGGGTGTAAACGCCCTGATGGTTCTCGCTGACGGCACCAGAAAGGCAGACATAACTCTCTGTAATGCCATTGTGTGCATGAGCGGGATAGGTGCATCCTGGTGCAAAAAGGACTACTCCAAGAATCACCTCGGTCGTGCGGATCGGCCCCTTGGGGCCCGCAATCTCGGCATAACCGTACTTTTGAGCTAAGCCCTTGGGAATTTTCTCGTAACCGTATTCCCAAGAAAGATCGTCACGTACAGCGTCAAGTGCTCGGACCATCGACACCATTTGATCCTTCCGACCAAGGTCAATGGAGCGACGCAAATGATCCGTTACTGGCAATCGGTCTGGGGTGCGCAAAACAACGGGAGGATTTGCCTTGATGACGCGCCCAATTGCTTCTCGAACAGCGCGCTGGTGGCTCCGTATCTTGGTGCTCCCACCGGACGCGATTTTCCGGTAAAGATCATAGTATTCCCTTAAAAGGTAACGCATATCGACGGCATCATTTAGCCGTAGTTGTGTTTGGGGTGGTGTTGGATCTTGGTCTAGTGTCATGGCTGTGCTCTTTATTTGTAGGCAGAGAAAATTTTAGGCAACTATGCGAAAGAGAGTGATTAAAACCTCACATTGACAGCACGAATTGAAATTTTGAGCAATATGTTTCATTATGTCATTGTCAGAAGAAACTGCCTTGAGCGGTGCGGGGCAACCAACTAGCGTTTGATTATAACAAAACGCTCTCCTTTTCGCTATTTCAAAACGAGCCCTAAGCTTATTTGCTTAGCGGCGATGCTTTACGTCCGATTTCCGCTCTCACTTCGAAACGTAGAGGATTTACTCCACGAGAGAGGTATTGAGGTGAGCCACCAAACGGTGCGATTTTGGTGGAACAGGTTCGGGCCAATGCTTGCTTCAGAGATACGGAGGAAACGAGTGGAACGATTGAGGTCCTGGCCTCAATGGCAGTGGCACCTAGATGAGGTTTTTGTAAGGATAAACGGTGAGAGGCACTATCTTTGGCGTGCGGTTGATAGCGAAGGCGAGGTGTTAGAAAGCTACGTGACCAGGCGTCGAGATCGGGCCGCGGTCCTTAAATTCATGAAGAAAGCAATGAAACGGTACGGCCAACCTGAGGTAATAGTCACTGACAAGTTACGTTCCTATAGCGCGGCGATGAAGGTCATCGGGAATTTGGCCAGACAGGAAACGGGGCGTTGGAAAAACAATCGGGCTGAGAATTCACACTTGCCGTTCCGACGACGAGAACGAGCGATGCAGCGCTTTCGCCGAATGCGAACATTGCAGAAATTTGTTTCTGTTCACGCCTCCGTTTTCAACCACTTCAACAAAGATCGCAGCCTTTTCCAAAGAGTTCATTTCAAAGCAAACCGCACCGCCGCTCTGGCTGAGTGGCGCGGTCTTTGCGCGGCATAAAGGGCAGTTTCTCTGTCCTTGCAGAGACGAGTTCGAATTGGTCTTACAGCACCTAGGCGCGTACGGCCTATTCCAAGGTGAGATTCTACTATTTGCGGGAGAAATCACCACCAGAGAGGATGCGATTAATTAGGCTTGCCACAGCCTTGTGCGTTTCAAGGTCAGCCTCTGAGCCGTCAGCATTTTCATGTGTAGCAGACGCGTCCTTGAGAACCCCTAAAATTTCGCTTTCGGGCAGGACTTTTGCGTCGTTTAGCGCAAGAAGTAGCGCTTCGCAGATCGACAAGGCCGCGATTCCTGAATAGGCTTCATGGTCAGGCATGTTTTACTGCCTCTGATAAAGAAGGTACCCGATATTCAGGGTGTTTGAATTGCTCTCTGAACAGGTATACAGATAATCCCTAAGTTGCACTGATCCACATCAGCAAATAGTGCCCTTTTTTCGGAAGAGTTCGCTGTGACTCGAAATGAGGACGACATTGATGAATAATGCCTATTTGGTTCGTAAGTTGGGGGCCTTTGTCGCCCTATCCGAAACCGAACTTGCATCCCTTGAAGCCCTGCACAAGCGGCGACGGGTTTTTACCGTCGGGCGCGATCTGGTGCACCAAGGGCAATCGGAACATACGGCCTATGTTCTCGCGTCGGGCTGGGCTTGCTCGTATAAAATTCTGCACGATGGCCAACGCCAGATTATCGACTTTCAGATTCCAGGTGATTTTTTGGGTCTGCGCAGCGTTTTACTACATATGTCGGATCACAGCATTGAGCCGATCACCGATATTGAAGTCTCCGAATTTTTGGTCTCGGACTTAATGGAGGCCTTCACCCAAACGCCCCGCTTGGCCATGGCGATCCTCTGGGCCGCGTCCCGTGATGAAGCGATGGTGGTTGAACATCTGGCGGATATCGGACGGCGGAGCGCGGCGGAACGGATGGCGCATTTCCTGCTGGAGCTCGGTGCCAGACTTGCGTTGGTCGGGTTGGGCAGTAAAAAAGGCTATGCTTGCCCCCTCACACAATACCTTTTGGCGGATGCCCTTGGCTTGACCGCAATTCACGTCAATCGCGTCCTACGACAGTTGCGCGAAAGCGGTTTAGTCACGTTTCGGGATGGGTACGTGACCTTCGATGCCTATGACCGCCTGACCGAATTCGCGGAGTTTGACCCAACCTATCTGGATCAGATTGGGCCGTTGTTGAGCTAAAGGTTGTACCGCAATTTTTAGTGCAGCCTTTAATCCAGCGCTCCGCCTTCGTTGTCCCAGACTTTAAGCGGTTTGGCCGCGTCCGACAGGATGTTGGTTCCGGCGCGCTGCTCCAGAATTGCGCGGGCGTCCGACAATTGGCCGATTCCGGCAAATGCGCCGCCACCTTGCACAAAGGCTACCGCAGCACTGACCTTGGGTCCCATTGAGCCGGGGGCAAGATCGAGTTTGGCCAAGGCCTTGGGGGTGGTCATTCCGATCAGGTGCTGGTTGGCTTGGCCGAAATTCTCAAAGACGGCCTCTACATCTGTAAGCAGCAAAAGCGCGTCCGCCTTAAGTTCCGTCGCAAGAAGCGCTGCCGTTCGATCCTTGTCGATCACGGCCTCCACTCCCTCCATCGCACCGTCCGCATTGCGCAGGACGGGAATGCCACCACCACCCGCACAAATCACGCAGTGATCCGCGTTGAGCAAAGCATTGATTGCCTCGATGCCCAGAATCCGCAGGGGCAGGGGCGAGGGCACCACGCGGCGCTGCCCGCCTGTGGCCTCGGTTACCATGGTCCAACCATGATCCGTCGTCGCGCGCCTTGCCTCGGACGCGGTATAAACAGGCCCGATGGGCTTGCTTGGCTTCTCAAAAGCGGGGTCTTTTGCGTCGATTTCAACGCGGCTTAACAATGTGGCACAGCGGGAGCCCGCAGGCAGGGCGTTCATCAATTCTTGTTCGATCAAATAGCCGATCATACCATCGGTTTCCGCCCCTAGCACATCCAACGGCCAAAGCTTTTCGGGATCATAGGCGGCCGCCTGAAGCGCGAGTAGGCCAACTTGTGGGCCGTTTCCATGGGCGACAATGATCTGATGATCGCGAGCTAGATCCGCAAGGGCCGTGGCCGCAATTCGCACATTCGCAAGTTGCGCCGCCGCCGTCATCGGCTGACCCCGTTGCAACAACGCATTCCCGCCAAGGGCAACAACTATGCGCATCCTATGCCCCCATCGTGGCGACGAGAACCGCCTTGATTGTGTGCATCCGGTTTTCGGCCTGATCAAACACAACCGAGGCAGCGGATTCAAACACCTCGTCCGTTACTTCCATGCAATCGATGCCGTATTTTTCAAAGGTCGCGGCGCCAACTTCTGTGTCGCGATTGTGGAAGGCAGGTAGGCAATGCAGGAACTTCGCGTAGGGGTTTCCGGTCTTTTCCATGACGTCGGCCGTGACGCGGTAAGGCGATAGAAGGGCGATCCGCTCTTCCCAAACCTCCTCTGGTTCCCCCATCGAAACCCAAACGTCGGTGTAAACAAAATCGGCGCCTTTTAGCCCCTCAGCGTGTTTTTCCGTCAGGGTAATCCGCGCACCGGAGGTTTCGGCAATTGTTCTGCATTGGGCGACGAGGTCAGGATTCGGCCAACAGCTTTTCGGTCCGCAGAGGCGAATATCCATACCTATCAGGGCAGCTCCAATCATAAGCGAGGAGCCCATATTATTGCCCGCGTCGCCCATAAAGCAAAAGGCGGTATCGGACAGATGTTTGTGCGTGAATTCGCGCATGGTCATTAAATCCGCGAGGATTTGTGTGGGGTGAAAATCGTCAGTTAGCCCGTTGAACACGGGTACACCTGAGAATTCAGCCAAAACTTCAGCATCCTTCTGGCCAAAACCACGATATTCGATCCCGTCATAAAATCGCCCCAACACGCGAGCGGTGTCTTTCATCGATTCCTTATGGCCGATATGACTTCCCGTGGGGCCTAAATAGGTTACATGCGCCCCCTGATCAAAGGCCGCCACTTCAAAACCGCTGCGTGTACGGGTGCTGTCTTTTTCAAAAATCAGGGCGATGTTTTTGCCCTGCAGTTTTTGCACCTCAAAGCCACCATTCTTAGCGGTTTTAAGGCTCGATGCCAGTTGCAGCAGGTGTCTGATCTCATCGGGGGTGAAGTCGAGAAGGGTTAAAAAGCTTCTGCCGTGTAGGTTCTGTGGCATAATAATATCCTTAAATTTCGTCGCGAATGAGGGGGCAGGTCATACAGTGCGAACCACCGCGCCCGCGCCCAAGTTCAGATCCGGGGATGGTGATGACCTCCACGCCTGCTTTGCGCAGCAAGGTGTTGGAATAGACATTGCGCTCGTATCCGACGACCACACCGGGCTCCAAACACAGAAGATTGTTGGCATCATCCCATTGCTCGCGGGCGGATTCATACGCATCTCCCCCCGTTGGAATGGTCCGAAGGGCTTTGATCCCAAGCGCATCGGCCACGACCTCAAGAAAGGGTTTTGCCTCCACTTCAACGGCGATGGTGTTGCCGTCGCCGGGGCGCAGGCTGGTACAGCGGATAGCGTCTGTGACCTCGGAAAAGACCGTAACAAGATCGCGGTCACAGAAGGTAAATACAGTATCGAGGTGCATCGCGCCGCGAGATTTGGGGAATTGGCAGGCGATAACGCGGGTTGCGCCGCCACTCGCAAAGAGGTTGCGCGCGATCTGGCTGACGGCCTGTGGCGTGGTGCGTTCGCCCATGCCAATCAGGACTGTGCCGTTGCCGATTGGCATGACATCGCCGCCTTCGACGGTCGCGGGGCCATGATCCTGCTTTGGGTCGCCCCACCAGATCGGAAAACCTGCATCCTTGAAATCTGGATGGAACCGATAGATCGCGGCAAGGTTCAGCGTTTCAAGGCGGCGTGCGGGCCAATGCATGGGGTTCAGGGTGACGCCGCCATAAATCCAGCACGTGGTGTCACGGGTGAAAATATGATTGGGCAGCGGCGGTAAAATGAAGTCGGCGGGGTCCAGCATCGGTGCGAGAACACCGTTGGACTTGATGGGAAGTTCGCCGCGACTCATGCCACCGATCAGGATGGTGGACAACAGATTTGCATCGACCTCCATCAGATGCGCCAGCAGATCATCAGCAAGGCCCACGCCGACGGTATTGTCGTTGATCCGCGCCTCCAGCAGCCAGCGGCGGGCCTCCATATCGGCAAGGGTCTCGGTCAGCAGTTGCCGCAAATACACCACCTCAACCCCGCGGTTGCGCATCGCATCGACAAAAGTCATATGCTCGATACGGGCCTGTTTGACCCAAATCACATCGTCAAACAGCAGTTCTGCGCAGTTTGAAGGCGTCAGACGTGCCATCGCAGCACCGGGTTTGTGAACAAGGACGCGGCGCAGTTTGCCGGCCTCAGAGTGAACGCCATAGGTCAGGGTCATGCGGTTGTTCCTTGTAGGAGGACGCCAAGACTGAGAGCGACCATGATGATAATTGAGAGCCCGAGAAGCACAGGCCAGACGAAACGGAGCCAACGTTCATAGGGGACACGGGCGATAGCGAGACCGCCCATGACGACAGCGGATGTCGGGGTGACGAGGTTAACGACGCCCTCAGCCGATTGGAACGCAGTGACAACGAGGCTGCGCGCGACGCCCGCAAAATCGGCGACGGGGGCAAGGATCGGCATCGACAGCACCGCAAGTCCCGACGTTGACGGCACGAAGAACGACAGTGCGACTTCGATCCAGTACATGACATTGATAAAGACAATCCGGTTCAGGCCAGTGACGGCGCCTTCGGCCCAATGCAGGATGGTGTCGGTGATGTGACCTGCGTCCATGACAACGACAATGCCCCGCGCAAGGCCGATGATCAGGGCTACGCCAAGTAGATCGCGCGCGCCGCCGACGAAGGCCTCAACCAAGCCTTTTTCGCCCAACCGCCCAACGATGCCGATACCGATGCCCGCAAAAAGGAATAGCCCGCTCATTTCGGCCATCCACCATTCGTTGAGGGAAACGCCCCAGATCATCACAGCAAAAGTCGCCCCGAACAGCAGCAAAACGATTTTGTGCAGAGGGGTGAATTCGGTGGTGACGCCTGCTTCGCTGCGAAAGTGCGCCTCGTTTTCGGCTTTGCGATCAAAGACCAGCGAGCGTGACGGGTCGGCCTTGACCCGCGCCGCATAGCGCATGACATAGGCAACGGTTGCCACGAAAGTGACGGCCAGAATGCCAAGCCGCAGCGCTAACCCGTCCGTAAAAGGAACACCCGCAGCATCTGAAGCAATCACGGTTGAAAACGCATTCACGGTTGAGCCGAGGACGCCAACCCCTGCGCCAAGCATAATTACCGCCACAGCCGTCAGTGAGTCATAGCCCGCCGCGATCATGATGGGCGTTAGTAGCACGTAAAAGGCCAGCGTTTCTTCGGCCATGCCCTCGGTTGTGCCGCCTAATGCAAACAACCCCATCAAGATCGGGATCATCCATTTTTCCCGCCCCTTCATACGCGTCATGGCTTGTTTGATGCCGGCGTCAATGGACCCCGTGGCCGTAACCACACCAATAAACCCGCCGATCATCAGGACGAACAGAGCCACGTCAATGGCGTTTGCCGTATAGCTAACAGGGTCGTAAAAACCGGCAATCGGGGCGAGGAGGATGTCAAAAATGCCCTGAGGGTTCGCCTCTGTGAGGGCGTAGGAGCCCGCGACGGGGACGTCTTTGCCCAGCACCTCCGAGGCTTCCCGCATGTATTCACCGGCTGGGATCACCCAAGTCAGCGCCGCGATAATCACGATCAGCAAAAAGAGGATGGTATAGGCCGACGGAAAGCTGAATCGGGATGGGTTTTCGGATTGTTTGGAGTTGGGGGAAGCCATGGATGTGTCCTTTGCAAGCCAGCCATAAATGGACGTTGGCGCATGTGGAAAATCTTGGTGAGGAGAATTTAGAGACGTGGTTTGAGGTTACGGAGTGGCCGTGGTTCGGCCCCTCATGGTAGGGGAGTTTGCTGGTGTGACAGTCGCAGCCACGTAGCGTCGTCTTTCATGTAGGTCGAAGTGCAGAGTGCTGTGTAGAGCGGCACGCCCTCTCGCTCAGCAGAGACACGATAGGCCACAACCGCGATACCGCCTTTGCGTGTAATATAGCGCTCGCTCATCACAACCGAGCGCCAGCGCTGCGACACGTCCGAGGATTGTCCAATCGCGTCTCCCTGTAAAAATCCGGCAGGATATGGATAGACAAAGATCGCATTCTTGGCCGTCATTTGACGCGCACTTTCGGCACCCTGTGTCCAAAACCGTTCTTCGAGGTCCCAAAGGGTGATCTCGGTCTTGATCGGGGTCGCGGGCGTTGTGGTGGTGTTCATCTCAATATCCCTGCGCCAGTAGTGCAATCCAACCAAACAACAGGACCGTCGCGATGATCTTGTAAATAGGTGCTCCAAAGGGTGGCATCATAGTTCCGGTGGAGTCCGTCGGTGCGGAGGCGGCCGGTTGGGGCATACGAGCCAGCAACGTTGCGACGGTTTTATCGTAATTCGGTGCGCCTGCGGGTACGTCTGTGAAGGTTGCAATCAGCGTCTCAAGACGTTTTCGCGCCGCGCCCACGGGCAATGTGGCTAAATCCGAGGCTTCGGCCCATGGATCGACGTCAAGCCGCGCCAGCATCGACAGGAGGGAGACATGCGCCCCTTTTTTGTCTTGGCCGACAGGGGTGCTGAGAAACGCCGCGAAGGCTGGGTCTCGCTCTAGCGTTTCGGTTGTACATGCCATTTGTGAAATTCCTTGCTTGTGTCGAGGGGGAATCCGATATGTCCCGTGAGTCGGAACACGCGGCATTCACCTCCGTGTTTATGCGTATCCTAAGAGAGGAAGTTCGGCCTTGGGCTGACTCAAATCAGTATGCGGCCATTAGGGTGCATCTGGGAGCGTTGCTTCCTCTGTTAAACGCGATGTCTGTGGCGGATATGGATTTTTCCTGCGGCAGATATAGCATCACTCCGGGGGCGAGCGCCCCACAGCGGCGGCCCATAATCAGACTGTCCAGCGCGGCGAATCTCATGCTGCTTGCAACACTGCGCCGGTGTTTGAGGACGCACATGCTTGCACCGCTGCCAAGATGTTGGTGCAGGGTGCTGGCGATATCCTCATAGGGCAGGCCGTGGAACCCTTAGCGGCAGGATAAGGCCCGTCGCTATCGTAAACCTAGGGCATTATCTGCGGCGCAACCTTGATGTGGGTCAGCGGCCGGTCCTGTGGTGCGTCTTATCATTCTGAGCAACCGGATGTGCCGTCACCAAGCCTACTTTCGGGCTTGGGCTGCCCCAGTGCCCAGTTCTATGATTTCAGCGGTAATTGCTTCTTGTCGTACACGGCGTAATTTGGCTTGAAACGCTTCCAACTCACGCCCGATTTGGCTGCCCGCAGAGGACATGGCCTCCATACGCGCTTCATTTTCGGCGGCAAAGGCGTGCAGCGCGGCCTTGCAAACCTGTGCATGAAAGTAATCCTGTCCGAGGCTGTCTAGCAGGGCTGTTTCGGAAATCTGGGTTAGGGGACGGTCGGTTTTGGATGCGGGAAGATCAGAGAGATCAAGCGGAAACAGCCGTCGTCGCAGGAGCGCGGGTCGCCCAGAGGTCCACCCCGTATAGACAACGTCGAGTTGGGTAATCCGCCTCGATTCCACCGCGTGATAGATCGCTTTCGTTGCGTCATCTGCCAGTTTCGGGATGCCATTCGTATGCGACGGCAGTGGCCCCGCCCAATGCGGTGTGATCCCACGGGCGGCTATAATCGAAAGGCCGCGGGTGCCGATCAGGAACAGGGTTTCTGGGGTGAGGTCTTTGGGCAAACTGTCAAGCACACGTTCGCTAAAGGCCCCCGCGAACCCTTGCTCGGCGCAAAATACGAGCAGGCCAGTCCTGTCTGAATCCGCGTCCAAATTTTCGCGCGGATCGGTGCGGGGGCCGATGGCGTTTGCCATTGCCGCCGCAATTGTCGCTGCATAGCTATCGACGACATCAACTTGGCTGCGCGCCATATGGGCGCGGGCGGCGGCGATGCCCTTCATGGCATTCACCACGGCACCGAGTTGGCGAATACCCGTGATGCGGGCGCTGATATCGGCCAGACGTTCGGTCATGGACTTGCAGGGTCTTCGCTCGCCTCGGTCTTGTCTTTGGCCAGCGACGCGGCAAAGTGGGACAGCGCCGTCATCAAACTCTCGCGCGATTTCGGGTCAAGTTTTCCCGTCTCGGCAAGGGTACTGAGGGCATTTGCGGCAGTATTGTCTAACGCGGCGGGCAAACCTGCGCGAAACGCCGTCACTGCCTCCAGCGGCAAACCGTCGAGCAATCCCGATTGCACGGCCAGCATCAGGGCGACCTCGTCGGCCAGTCGGAACGGTTCATGTTGTGCTTGGCGCAGCACTTCGCGAATGCGTGCCCCTCGCGTCAATTGTTGGCGCACGCGGTCATCGGGCATGCCACCAAAACGGGTAAAGACCTCCAGCTCCAAGAACTGCGCATAGTCCAGCCGAAGCGTGCCTGCCGAAGTGCGCAGGATCGGGGCTTGGGTTTTCCCCCCCACGCGACTGACGCTCAGGCCGACATCCACGGCGGGTTTCTGGCCCTGATGGAACAAGGCCGCATCCAGCACGATCTGCCCGTCAGTGATCGAAATCAAGTTCGTCGGAATATAGGCCGATAAGTTGCCTGAATCCGTTTCGGCAATGGGCAAGGCCGTCAGCGATCCGCCACCTCGCTCTGGCGACAGTTTGGCCGCTCGTTCGAGGAGCCGCGCATGGATATAAAACACGTCCCCTGGATAGGCCTCGCGCCCTGGTGATTGGCGAGTCAGCAGCGCGATCTCGCGGTGTGTGGCGGCATGTTTCGACAGATCATCAATCACAATCAGCGCATGTTGCCCTTTGTCGCGGAAATGCTCAGCCATGGTAATCCCGGCGTAGGGCGCGATCCATTGCAAGCCGGGAGGGGAGGCCGATCCGGCAACCAATACGATACAGCGCTCGAATGCGCCCCGCGCCTGTAGCGCATCAATGGCGCGGCGCACGCTGGATGTTTTTTGCCCCACGGCGACATAGATACAGATCATATCGCTCTGCGCTTGGGCGATAAGAGCGTCAACCGCGAGCGTCGTTTTGCCAGTAGAATGGTCGCCGACGATCAACTCGCGCTGTCCTCGGCCAAGGGCGAAAAGCGTGTCCACCACGACAATTCCAGTCTGCACCGGTTCGGTCACAAGATCGCGCTCAATGATCGACGGCGCCGGACGCTCAATCGGCAGAACCGCATCGGCCTCGATAGCGCCTTTGCCATCAAGGGGGCGACCAAGGGGATCAACAATGCGCCCCAAAAGCGCCTCGCCCACAGGCACATTGACCACTTCGCCCGTGCCAAAGACGGCATCGCCAGCCTCAACATTCGTGGCACTGTCAAGCAGGACACAGCCGATCAAGTCGGGGTCCAGCACCCGCGCAAACCCCACCTGACCGCCTTCAAATCGTAACACTTCGTCAAGCCGCACATCGCTCAACCCCGAGATCATCGCCACGCCGTCGCTTATTTCTTCAACCCGTCCACGGTGTTCGGCGCGCGGCCCCAACGGGGCGCTTTGCACCGCATTCTGCGCAGTGGTGAACCAGTTAGATGTGTCATGCGGCATCCTTCACCGCCTTTCGAATACGTGCCAAATCTGCTTGCCAACTGTTGTGCAGCACAAAATGTGCGCTGCGCAGTTCCAGCCCTGCAATCAGATCGGGATCGGTGACGAAATGCAGCGACGGCGTGCCGCCAAGGGAGTCGCATATCGCTGTTTCGAGTGCTTCGCGTTCCGTGCCAAGATCGGTCGCGGTGATGATCTCAATGCCCGAAGGATTGGCAACCAGCGCGGCGCGATCGGTGGCGGATATCTTTTCGATAGCTTCAATCAGCAGCGTCAGAAACGCAGTCTGTACCGTGGGGCTGTTCAACCGCTCCAACAGTTTGACCGCGATGTCTAGCGAAAGATCAGAGGCCTGCGTTGCGTTGGCTTTGCGGGCAGCTTCGGTGTTTCGTTCGATGGTGGCCTGTGCGGCGGCTAACGTCTCCTCGGCCTTGGTGCGCGCAGCGCTGCGGGCGGCCTTCGCGGCGGTTTCTGCTTCAACAGAGGCTTTGGCGAGGACGGCATCTCGTTCGGCGTCGATATCGGCCCGCGCCCGCGTCACCTCTTCTAGAGCGGTATCCGCTTTGTCCTGCGTAGCATGTGCCGTATCCATTATCGCTTGGCTTTCGTCCTGACGTCGGGCAATTGCACCCGCCACCGGACGCCAAAAAAGGCGCGAGAGCAGCCAAATAAGGATCAGGACGTTTACCGCCTGCAAGCCAAGGCCCCAGAAGTCGATTGTCATGGGTTTATCCTAGCAACGGGTTGGCGAATAACAATAAAAGCGCGATAACCAAGCAATAAATCGCCGTGGTCTCGATCATCGCGAGACCGACAAAAAGGGTGCGAGAAATCGTATTCGCGGCCTCTGGTTGGCGCGCAATAGCGTCCATGGCCGCGGCGACAGCGCGCCCTTCGGCCAGCGCGGGTCCAATGGCGCCAAACGATACGGCAAAAGCTGCGCAGACGATGCTTGCTAGGCTGAGATAATCCATCATATGTCCTTTTGTTTTGGGGGAAGGGCCTGCTTGGTGTCAGGCTCTGAACTTTGGCCGTCCTCGACCGTAGCGGTGATGAAAACCAATGCGAGAACGGCAAATATATAGGCCTGTACCAGCCCCGTCAGCAGATCGAGCGCCATCAGGGGGATCGGCACAAGAAGCCCCGCCAGCGAAGCAACAATGCCAACGATAAACACGCCGCTCATCACGTTGCCAAAAAGGCGGACGAACATTGAGAAGACGCGGGTAACGCTTTCCAGCATGTTCAGCGGAATCATAACGGGATTGGGCGCTGCGAAGGATTTGAGATAGCCCCCCAACCCGTTGCTGCGCATTCCAAACCAGATCACCGAAAGGAACACGAGAACCGCAAGTGCGGCATCGGTTTCAAGCTGTGCGGTTGGAGGGTCTAATCCGGGCACAAGGGAGGTCCAGTTGGCGACGAGGATGAACAGGAACAACGAGCCGATAAAGGCGCGATACGGGGCCGGTTTTGCGCCGGTTGTTTCGCGGATTTGGGTATCGATTGTGTCGACAATCAGTTCCAGCGCGGCCTGCCGTTTGCTTGGAACGAGGGTGAGATTTCTCGTTAACAGCACAGCTCCCAGCACCAGCACCGCCATGATCGCCCATGTGGTCAGAACCGCCTGCGTAATTGGCACGGGGCCGATATAAAACAGGACGACGGAAGATAGCGGCGAATTCATGCGTCAACCTTTCGCGCCCAGCGGAGCATCAACGCCTTGGCGCATAAAACCCCAGCAAGGGCCGCAATCAGCGCAAAACCATCCGCGCGCACCGCGATATAAAAGCCCACGCCAAGGCCCGCCAACCGTCCAAAAGTCAAGAGCAGGGCAAGCAATGGATGGCCGTGCCCGATAATGAGATCTGCGGTCACGCGCAGAGCGTAAAAATACGCATATCCGAGCACCAGACCGCCCAGAAAACTGGCCGGAAGGAGGAGGGAAAGGGGCAAGTTCGCGAGGTAGATCATCGTGCATTCATCCATTTCCATGCGGTCCAGCCGCCAAGGCAAATTCCCAGCACCATAAACGGGGCTGTCCAGAAAATACCGCTCTCAAGGCGCGCATCAAGCCACCGCCCAAAGAACATTCCGCCAAGCGTTGGCACCACAAATATCCACCCCAGCACCCCGATTTGGGCGAGGCGGCGCCCCACAGAAAGGTCGCCTTCGCGCAACCAACGGTCGCGCCGTTCGCGCCGCAGACGGGCTTGGGTTATGAGCGGGTCATCTTCTGGCTCAGGTTTCACCGGAACGCTCCCTTATCTGCGCCAGAGTGAAGCCGACTAACCATGCGCCGGATCGCGTTTAACTGAAGCGCGACCGTTTCGGTTCGCTCGACACGTTCGGCTTCTGCGTCGGATTGAAACCGCGCCAAAATCTCCCGGTCGAGGGTTGCAAGGTCATTTCCCGCCACGGCCTCGCGGGTGGCAATGGCGACCGTGGTGCCGTCGGTCACAGTCAGCACGCCGCCGCGCACCGCGCAGAAATGCTCCTGTTTTGCCCGTCGCCAACTGACGATTGAGATGGTGAGCGCCGTCAGGAATGGCGCGTGGCCCGTCATTATACCAAAACTGCCGCTGGGGTCTTCGGCGCGCAGGCTGTCAATGTCCTCGTCCACGATGACCGACAATGGCGTCACAATCCTGAGTTTCATGCGACGGCCTCTTTATCCGAAGAATCAGATTTCTTTGCGGCGGCTTCTTTTTTGCGGGCATCCTCTAGGGTGCCGACCATATAAAGCGAGCTTTCGGACCAATCATCGGTGGTCCCGTCGAGAATGGCGCGGCATCCCGCGAGGGTGTCAGCAAGGGGAACACTCGCGCCCGATATGCCGGTAAAGGCCTCGGTCACCATGAATGGTTGGGTCAGAAACCGTTGCAAACGCCGTGCGCGCTTAACGACCAAACGGTCAGCAGCCCCGAGTTCCTCAACGCCAAGCAGGGAGATAATATCGGTCAACTCTCGGAAACGCGCCAGCGCTTGACGGACGGCTTCGGCGGTCTGGTAATGTGCCTCGCCCACGACAAGCGGATCGAGCAACATCGAGGAGGAGGCTAGCGGATCAATTGCGGGATAAAAACCTTCGGCTGCTTGCGCGCGGGACAGGACAATAACGCAGTCCATATGGCTGGAAATTGTGGTGACGGCGGGGTCGGTAAAATCGTCGGCAGGGACATAGACGGCCTGAATCGCTGTCACAGCAGACCCCGCAACCGAGGCAATTCGTTCCTGTAGCCCCGCAACTTCGGTTGCCAATGTCGGCTGATAACCCACGCGAGAGGGCAGGCGGCCCAAAAGGCTCGACACCTCCGCGCCAGCCTGAACAAAGCGAAAAACATTGTCCATCAAGAGCAGCACGTTTTGGTGTTTCTGGTCGCGAAAATATTCCGAAACAGTGAGGGCCGTGAGCGCCGCGCGCCACCGCGCCCCGGGGGGTTCGTTCATTTGACCATAGACCAGCACGGTGCGCTCAAGAACGCCGGAGTCGCGCATTTCTGTGAGAAGTTCATGTCCCTCGCGAGACCGTTCGCCAATGCCTGCGAAAACCGAAATTCCTTCGTATTTCTCGACCATGGCGCGGATCAATTCCATGACCAGCACCGTCTTGCCAACCCCCGCGCCGCCAAACATCGCCGCCTTGCCACCCTGCGCCAATGGCGTCAGGAGGTCGATGATTTTGATGCCGGTTTCGAACACATCGGTGGTGCGGGTTTGAGCGCTTAACGGTGGTGGTTTGGCATGGATGGATCGACGCGGCGTATCCTCAGGCAGGTCAGGCCCGTTGTCTTGCGGATTGCCTACAACGTCCAATAGCCGCCCGAGGACAGCCTCGCCAACGGGCACGGCAACGGGGCCGTCCATGGAGCGCACGGACACCCCGCGCGCAAGTCCCGCCGTGGATTGAAACGCCACGGCGCGCACGGTTGTGAGGTCTAAATGGCTGTGGACTTCGAGTATAAGGGGTGTTGGCACATCCCACTCAACGGTGAGGGCAGTATTGATCGGCGGCAGCTCGGTCCCCGCAAAAACCACATCAACAACAGCGCCTCTGACGGCATGTACAATACCCTCGGGTAGGATTGGCGGCTTCGGCTTCGCGTCGTGCTTTCGCATGAAAAATCGGTCTTTCGGTCGTGGGATTCTGCATTCTCAACAAATGTAAAAGGTCGCTCAGGCGGCTGTGCTAATCGATGTTAGCAATATGGGAGAGAATTTTTGGAGGTTTTCGAGCCCCATCTGAACGCACCCGAAACACAGGGCTCTTATTTAAGAGCCTTGTCCTCCAGCATCCTCGCAGGCACTGTCAGAGGAAACTGACTTGAGAAGGCAGGGTGGCGATCTAGCGTTGTGTCATGATAAAACGTTTCCCTTTCCGTTACTTCAAAACGATCCCCGAGATAATCCGCCTGGCGGTGATGCTTTACGTAGATTTCCACTGTCGCTTCGGAATGTTGAAGATCTTCTGCATGAACGAGGCATCGATGTAAGCCATGAAACCATTCGATTTTGGTGGAACAGATTTGGTCCCATGTTTGCCGCTGAAATCCGCCGTCGACGCGTCCAACAACTGCGCTCTTATTCAAACTGGCAATGGCACTTGGATGAAGCTTTTGTGAAGATTGACGGAGAACGGCATTACCTTTGGCGAGCCGTTGATCACGAAGGAGAAGTGCTGGAGAGCTATGTAACAAAACTCCGGGATCGCGTCGCAGCCCTCAAATTTATGAAGAGAGGGATGAAACGGCACGGCCAACCTGAAGTTATCGTCACGGACAAACTACGTTCGTATGGCGCAGCGATGAAGGTCATCGTAAATGCGGGCAAACAGGAGACGGGGCGCTGGAAAAATAATCGAGCCGAGAATTCTCACCTACCTTTTCGACGACGAGAACGCGCCATGCACCGCTTTCGTCGAATGCGAAGTTTGCAGAAATTTACCTCCGTCCATGCATCCGTTTTCAACCACTTCAATCAGGAGCGCAGCCTTTCACAAAGAGATCATTTCAAGAATAACCGCACCGCTGCTCTGGCTGAGTGGCGCGGTCTTTGCGCGGCATAAAGGGCAGTCTCACTGGCCTAGCCGAGACGAGTTCGAATTTGTCTGACACCACCAACGCTCTCCTTTTCGCTATTTCAAGACGTCTCCTGAAATCATCCGTCTTGCGGTGATGTTGTACGTCAGATTCCCACTCTCACTTCGAAACGTGGAAGATTTACTCCACGAACGAGGGATCGACGTGAGCCACGAAACGGTTCGGTTTTGGTGGAACAGATTTGGCCCAATGTTTGCAGCTGAGATCCGTAGACGGCGGGTCAGTCGGATGCGATGTTACTCGAATTGGCAATGGCACCTGGACGATGCATTGCCCGGCAAGGCATGCTTGCATGCCTGAGAGGGTTTTTGTGAGGATAAACGGCGAACTGCACTATCTCTAGCGGGCCGTGGATCACGAGGGTGAGGTGTTGGAATCCTACGTTACGAAACGCCTAGACCCCAAGGCCGCATTCAAATTCCTCAAGAAAACCATGAAACGTCATGGCAGAACCGAGGTGCAAGTTACCGACAAACTGCGTTCCTACTGCGCGGCGATGACAGTCATTGGCAACGCGGCGAAACAGGAAACAGGACGCTGAAAAAACAATTGCGCTGAGAATTCACACTTGCCGTTCCGACTACGAGAGCGAGCGATGCACCGCTTTCGCCGAATGCGAACCTTGCAGAAATTCGTTGCGGTCCACTCTTCCATTCACAACCATTTCAATCAAGACCGAAGCCTCCCCCAACGGGATCAATTCAAGGCCGCTCGTACTGCCGCTCTTGCAGAATGGCGTGGACTTTGTGCGGAATAAAAGGGCAGGGCTACTGGCCTAGCTGAGACGCGTTCGAATTAGTCTGACACCACTCCCTGGGTACGAAAAGCGGCGCGTATACGAACCAAATACACCCTAAAAAAACCGTAAACCACCCTGCAAGGCAGGACCATTCCAAGTCTTGGGTTGTGGGCGACCAAGTGTTCACCTAGCTTTGTTTCGGTAAAACTTGGGTATCCGCACCCGATGACGCGCAATCTCTTGGGAGCGAATAGGGGCACAGAATGCTACTTGAATTTGATTCCGTCCAAAAGTCTTTCCCTAGCAGTGATGGACCGGTGCCGATTTTAAGGGGTGTCACTTTTGGGTTGGCCAGGGGCCAAACGATGGCCTTAACGGGGGATTCCGGAAGCGGCAAAAGCACACTTTTGCACATCGCAGGTGGATTAGAACCGTCTGATTCTGGTGCGGTGCGCGTATCCGGTCACACTCTGACACACCTTAATGATGCAGCGCTCGCCGCTTTGCGTCGAACAGAGATCGCGTTGGTTTTTCAGCAATTTAATCTGATCCCCTCCCTTACCGTTGCTGCAAATATTGCGTTTCAGGCACGGCTGTCAGGTCGCGAGGACCAGGCTCATATTGACCATCTCGTTGCGGCTTTGGGTCTAGCGGACCAATTGAAAAATTACCCAGAGACACTGTCTGGCGGGCAGCAGCAGCGGGTCGCCATCGCTCGCGCCCTTGCCGCCAAGCCCAAGCTGTTGTTGGCGGATGAACCTACCGGAAACCTCGACGAAACAACTGCTGCGGATGTTTTGGAGCAGATGATGCAACTGGTGGCGGACACCGGTGCGGCGTTGCTGATTGTTACCCATTCCCCAAGAATTGCGGAGCGCATGGACCTTGAAATGCATTTGCGCGGCGGTCATCTGGCGTGATCCGAACCTGCTTGGCTGCATTGCTGTCGCATTGGCGTCGCAACCCGATCCAGCTATTTGCCTATATCACGGGCCTTGCGCTGGCGACGGCGCTGTGGTCCGGCGTGCAGGCGATCAACTCCGAGGCCCGTGCGAGTTATGATGCTGCTGCTTCCACGCTTGAAGACGGCCTGTTTGACCTGTTGCTCCCACGGCAAGGCGAAGCGATCCCACAGGCTGTTTTTGTCTCGCTCAGGCGGTCTGGATGGCTTGTTTCTCCTGTGATTGAGGGGCGATTGGACGATGTGCGAATTTTGGGTATTGATCCAGTAACCTCTCCTCTGAGCTTTGGGGCAACTAACGGGACGGATGGGCCGCGCGCACTTGAGTTTATGCGCATAGGAGGTCTGTTTGCTGACGCAGAAACCGCGCGGAGCCTAGAAGGGGTGGTCGAGGTTTCGGTCGACGCGAATATCCCAACTGGCATCGCCGTCGGAGATGTTGGGGTTGTGCAAAGGCTGCTAGGGCGCACCGATCTGACGCGCCTTATCCTGCTGCCAGATCAACCAATCACGCAACCTCAACTGAGTCTTGTAGCGCCTGACTTGCGTCTTCAACCCGCTCAGCAAGGAACCGACATCGGTCAGTTGACCGATAGTTTCCATATGAACCTAACGGCCTTCGGTCTGCTCAGTTTTGCTGTTGGGTTATTCATCGTCCACAGCACAATTGGGCTGGCTTTTGAACAACGACGCGGCATGATCCGGACCTTGCGGTCACTGGGAATGCCGCTGCGAACGCTTGTTACGCTGATCACGGTAGAGATGCTGACTTTAGCCACACTCGGGGCTGCCTTGGGGATTGCGCTGGGTTACTTCATCGCGGCGATGTTGCTGCCGGATGTGGCCGCCACACTGCGTGGGCTTTATGGCGCGGAAATCTCCGGTACGCTTGAGTTGCGCGCGGAATGGTGGGTGTCTGGCCTCCTGATCACTGTCCTAGGAACGGCGATGTCCTTGGCGGGCCGAATCTGGCAAATCTCAAAAATGCCGCTTTTGGCAAGTGTGAAACCAAGGGCGTGGGCGATGGCCTCCGCATCGCGGTTTCGTCTTCAGATCGTAAGCGCGGTGGTCTTACTTTTGTCAGCATTGCTCCTTGCGATTTTTTCGACGAGTCTCGTTGCAGGCTTTGTTCTACTAGGTTGCCTTCTCATTGGTTCGGCACTCGCTCTGCCGGTGCTGCTGGAACGGATCATAACATTGTTCGAAAACCTGACACATTCACCAGTGTGGAGTTGGTTCTGGGCCGACACGCGGCAACAGCTGCCCGGGTTGAGCCTTGCTTTAATGGCGCTGTTATTGGCGGCTTCTGCCAATATTGGCGTCTCGACAATGGTGTCGAGCTTCCGGTTGACCTTTGTCGCCTTTTTAGATCAACGGCTTGCACCAGAGCTGTTTATTCAAACAGATAGCGCCGATCAAAGTGCCGAATTAGAGGCGTTCTTGTTGCGAGAAGTGACCGAAGTTCTGCCGCTCCTCTCGACAAACATTCAGATTACGGGGCAGCCTGTGCGCTTGTTTGGCGTGCGGGTCGGTCCGACTTATCGCGAAAACTGGGCTTTTTTGGATGCCGCGCCTACCCCATGGGATATGGTCAAAGCTGGAGAGGCCGTTGTCGTCAACGAGCAGTTGGCACGCCGCTCCGATCTGTGGGTTGGAGACATGGTGCAGATTGCGTCGGATTTTAACCTGCCCATTGCGGCGGTTGTTGGGGACTATGGAAATCCAAGAGGGCAGGTTGTTATGTCCGAGACCGTATTTCAAACGATGTACCCAGATATCCTAGTGTTGCAATTTGGGGTGCGGACCCAAGACGCCGCGGGTCTGCGCCAAGAGATCGTGCAAAATTTTGACATCCCCAACAGCGCGATCACCGATCAGGAAGCGATCAAGGTTCAGGCACTGCAAGTGTTTGAGCGGACCTTTACCGTGACGGCCGCTCTGAACGCTCTGACACTTGGCGTGGCAAGTTTTGCTATACTGATGTGTCTTCTGACACTTGCCGATATGCGTGTGCCTCAACTGGCGCCCGTCTGGGCTATGGGCCTTACGCGCCGAAGCTTGGGCCAGTTGGAACTGTTACGCATCGTTCTCCTTGCGGCGCTAGTGTTTCTATGCGCATTGCCGCTTGGTTTGGCGCTGGCATGGGTGCTACTCACAATCATCAATGTCGAGGCCTTTGGCTGGCAATTGCCGCTCTACCTTTTCCCGCAGGAATATGCGCGGCTGGGGGTTTATGCTTTGATAGCCGCGCTCTTGGCGGCAACTTGGCCTGCGCTGCGTCTGATGCGAATTGCACCGTCCTCCCTGTTGAAAGTTTTTGCAAATGAACGTTAAGCTGCTGGTTTTTATATGCTTATGGCCGATGAGCGTGATGGCGCAGGGTTTTTTAGGCCTAGGCGCGGATGCCGAAGGGTTTGCGATTCCGCAACCTGATCCGAGCTTCTCTTTTCCCACCGAACACGGTCCGCACCCAGACTACCGTATCGAATGGTGGTACCTGACTGCAAACCTTACGGGACCGGACGGAACGCCTTATGGTCTGCAATGGACGTTATTTCGGTCTGCCCTTTCACCCGGTGATACGAACGGCTGGCAGTCGCCCCAGATTTGGTTTGCCCATGCGGCCATCACGACCCCCGACCAACATTTTGCCACCGAACGCTTTGCCCGTGGCGGGATCGGCCAAGCAGGGGTGCAGGCAAATCCTTTTCATGCTTGGATTGATGAGTGGGCGCTGCAAGGCCCGGATTTCAACAGGATGACACTTACCGCAAACGGCCCAGATTTTGGCTACGCAATGTCGCTTAATGCAGAAGGACCTTTGGTCTTCCACGGCGACGACGGGTACTCCGTAAAGTCCGCCGAGGGGCAGGCGAGTTATTACTATTCCCAGCCGTTCTTTAATATCGAAGGGGTATTGACGCTGCCGTCTGGCGATGTGCCTGTCACAGGTACCGCATGGTTGGATCGGGAATGGTCATCCCAACCTCTGTCTGACACCCAAATAGGGTGGGACTGGTTTTCGCTCTCCTTTGAGGAAGGGTCAAAGCTCATGGGGTTTCAATTGCGACAAACTGACGGGTCGTTCTATTCATCCTCGACATGGATCGCACCCGACGGGGCAAGCACGTCCTATTCCGACGGCTCGTTTACTGCGGAACCACTCGCCGAAAGTAGAGTCGAAGGTCGAAAACTACCAACCCGTTGGCGTGTCACATTGCCAGAAGAAGGCGTCGATGTGAGCGTCGCTGCCCTAAACCCAAATGCGTGGATGGGCCTGTCGATCCCATATTGGGAAGGTCCAGTCACGGTAGTCGGCAGCCATGAAGGACGGGGATATCTGGAGATGACAGGCTATGATTGATCCGGGCATTGTCAGAGGAAATTCGCTTGATGCGGGCATCTGGTGTTGTCAGCAGAAACTGGCTTGAGACGGGCAGGGAAGGGGTTTAGCGTTCTACCATGACCAAACGCTCCCCATTTCGCTATTTCAAGACCAGCCCAGAGATCATTCGCTTGGCGGTAATGCTGCACGTTCGATTTCCGCTTTCACTGCGCAATGTGGAAGACCTACTGCATGAGCGCGGTATTGATCTTCGCCATGAAACTGTCCGTTTCTGGTGGAACCGGTTTGGCCCGGTGTTTGCTGCTGAAGTCCGGAGGAGACGGGTTCAGTAACTTGGTGCTCATTCGAATTGGCAATGGCATTTGGACGAAGTGTTCCTAAAAATCAACGGTGAAACCCATTACCTCTGGCGGGCCGTTGACCACGAAGGTGAGGTGCATGAAAGCTATTTCACCAAGCGCCGGGATCGCAAGGCCACATTGAAATTCTAGTTACCGATTAACTTAGCTCATACGGCGCCGCGATGAAGGTAATTGGTAACGCGGCGAAACAGGAAACTGGTCGTTGGAAAAACAAACGCGCCGAGAACTCGCACTTGCCGTTTCGACGACGGGAGTGGGCAATGATCCGCTTCAGGCGCATGAGAACCTTGCAGAAATTCGTTGCCGTCCACGCTTCCATCCACAACCTTTTTAACCAGGACCGAAGCCTCTCCCAACGCGATCACTTTACGGCCAGCCGCACCGCCGCACTGAATGAGTGGCGCGGCCTTTTTGCGGCATAAATAGGCAGGGCCACTGGCCTAGCTGAGACGAGTTCGAATTTGTCGGACAGCAACTCACTGAGGCGTTTCGGAACCGTCGGACAGCGCCAAAATTTATTCATTGGAGCAACAAGTCAGACGCTGAGATATCTAGGCAACGTCATTGGAATGGATTTTGCGGGATTGGTCGGCCACTGTACGATTGTGTCCCATCTGTTCAAAGAAGAAAGAGTGCGCTTATGGTAAACTCAGAAAACAGCAATTCATTCTTTGCTGCCTTCCAACGTCCGGCATGGATTGTCATGATGGTGGCCCAAATGTTGTTGGGGCTCGCATTGTTCCTCACATTGATCTTGAAGTTTTACATGCTCGTTGTCGGGGTGGATGGCTGTCTTGAAGGAAGCACATCCACGGGAAATTTGATCCGCTGTACAGGGACATTAGAGATCGTCGCCAATTTTATCTTTGCTTTGGCCGGATTTAGATTCGCAGAATTTATGTTCCAAGAACGACCGCGAGCGATGTTAGGGCCATTGATGGTGGCTGTTTCTGGGGTGTTTGTTATGCTCATGTCCGGCCTGACGTATCAGGTTGCCACATGGTCCGTTGCTGCGACGATTCTTACGCTTATGCTGGCCATTTCGGCGATTATTGCGGCGCAGGTCTACCTGCGTTCCAACAATCACCGGTCCTAATCTTCAGATAAAAAGACGTTTGGTTACGCCGGCGCACTTGTCGTGATCAGGGAATGGCTGTGAATGAGTCACGGTAAATTCCATTCCCCAAGCGCCCGTGTTGGTGGTTTGGGGGTTATAACTAGATGGGAGGAACGACACATGAAAAAAACACTTTTAGGATCATTGTCCATGCTGGCGCTTGTCAGTACGGGGGCAACGGGTGTCATGGCAGAAACGCTGAAAATTGGTGCTCTGGCAACGCTGGAAGGCACGTATACCCAACTCGGTGAAGATGGTATCCGCGGAATCACAACCGCTTTAACAGCGGCAGGAAACATGGCTGGCGGTCGCGACGTTGAGGTCATCACGATTTCCACCGATGGCTCACCTGACAGTGCGTTGCGTGCGGCGCGCAAATTGGTTGAGCAAGATGGCGTGGACATAATCCTTGGCCCCCTCTCCGGCTCTGAAGGAATTGCTCTACGGGATTATTCAAAAACCCAGCCTGGAACGACATTTATCAACGGTATTTCTGGTGCACAGGAAACCACCTATGTCACACCGTCAGAAAACTTCTTTCGTTTCAATTCGGATGGCGCGCAATGGTCCGTTGGCTTAGGCAACTATGTGTTCAACGAAAAGGGCTACAAAAAAGTTGCCACGATCGGCGAGGATTATTCCTTTATCTACACACAGGTGTTCGGTTTCGCAGTCGAGTACTGTAGTGCGGGTGGAGAAATCACAGAGCGCTTCTGGGTGCCGCTAGGTACAAAAGACTTCGGCTCGATTATCGCGGCATTGCCTGATGATGTAGATGCGATCTATCTCGGACTTGGCGGCGGCGACGCGGTTAACTTCCTCAACCAATACCAGCAAGCAGGCGGCGAAGCCAACCTGATTGGTGGTTCGATCATGGTTGATGGTACTGTGCTAAACTCCGAAGGCTCTGCGAAAGAAGCTCTGATTGGCGTTCCCTCGTCGGGCATGATGGCGGACACGTCAACCGATCCGCGTTGGACCAGCTTTGTTGACCTGTACCAAGGCACGTTTGATGAGGGCGACCGCTTCCCATCACCGTCCCTGTTTGCCCTTGGGTACTACAACGCGTCGTCGGCCATGTTGCAGTGCATGGATGCCGTTGGGGGCGATCTTTCCGATGGCCACGCGGCGTTCCGCAGCTGTCTGAGCAACCTGACATTGGAAGCGCCAAATGGCGACATCACGCTTGACGAAAACCGCCAAGCCGTTGGCTCCAACTTCGTTGTTGAAGTGGTCGAGCAAGCCGACGGTAGCCTCGCAACTGAAGTTGTGTCGGTTGTTGAAGGTGTGAACCAAACTCTTGGCCTTGACGCCGAAGCCTTTGCGGCAATCGGTCTTCCAGGACGCGACACACCGGTTTGTAAGGCGACTTACTAATCTAAAAATGGTCCGGACGGACTCGCTCGTCCGGACCCCCATTTCCACGTATTCATTGGACATCGCCTCGACATGACGCTCATCACTTACCCGACTCGCGTCCATTTTGCCGATGATGTCTTGCAGGAAGCACTTCACTCCGAATTGGAACGTTCAGGGTGCAAAGCCCCGCTTTTGGTTTCAGAAGCCTCGCTTTTGGAATCGGAATTCGCCGACAGGATATTGTCGGGCCTACCTGTTTCTTCTCGACCTCAGCAATTGACCTTTTCGCACCATAGCGATTTGCGCCAAGCAGCGAAAACGGCGATTGAACAACCCTACATTCCAGACGTTATCATCGCATTCGGATCTGCGCGGGCGATCGAAGTTGGCCGAAAATGCCGGTACAAATTGATGCAAGCTCATGGCAAACGGCCGCTGCTTTTTGCAGTGCCTGGAGTGGACGGGCTTCCCGGGCCCTGTACTCGAAACCTAGAAACATGGCGTTCTGGCCTGCCGTCGGTGCTGATTTGTGATCCGACAGTCGCTTTGGGTGTCGAGACTGTTCAACTTTGGCGATCTATTATTCTAAGCCTTGTTCGTTGTATCGAATCCTATTTGGCTGTTGCCTATAATCCAACAGCCGACGGGATGGCTTTGGACGCCCTTATACGATGCGTTTCTAACTTTCCTAAAATAGATAAAAATCAAGAGCTTAACCTTTTGCGCGAGTTGATGGCGGCAAGCCTGAACGCGGCGCTGTCGCAAGAAAAGGGGGTCGGCCCGACCCTGACCTTGGCGGCGGCGCTGGCCGACCCGCGTGCGGGAATTGAGGAGCCCGAGTTGGCGCATGCCATTTTCCCAAGTGCGATCAAATTTGCGTCTCTAAACGGAGAAAAGGTTGAGACCCTGTTGAAGTTGATGGGCGCGCCAGATCAAAGTCTTGAGGTTGCCTTGACACGTTTGATGGCGCCTGTGCCCTTTTCCAAAAACCTATCTGACCTCGGAGTTGCTCCAGAGATCCTAGATTCAATTGCGCATCGGGTGGATGGGCAAGCAGGGCTGACCAATGAAATGATTCATAAAGTGTTGGACCCCATTTTTTGAGGCCGTGAAGTGGTTTCGCAATAACGGGTAGGAAAGCTTGGGTTGATTCGGAACTATTCGCGTCGAAATAGTGTAGGATGGAGGGCCGAAGGCAATAATTCCAACATTTGACCGGTAGTGGGCTGTTTAGAAACATGAGACGGAGGGGCATTTTTTGAAATCTGTTCGGAACATGAATTCCCTCGTAAAAAGAAGCTCATTTGAAGCGGCATAAAAGGCAGGTTTGTTTACGTCCGCGCTTTATTTCGTGATTTTGAAGGACAGTTCATTGTAAAATTAAGCAAATTCTACCAAGCCATCTAGTTGGACTGGTTTCCTATAATAATTCAGTGTTTTCAACCGAAAGTATGGGAAAATCACTTGTCAGACTGCTTATTCCCCGCACATTATTCGTCATAAAGTAGCCACGCCAGCCTTCAATTGCGACAACGCTTTTTGGCCGAGGTTATGACAGCGTTAGTTCCCGTAAAAGTTTACCCATATATTCTTTTTGGCGCTAACTTTTGCCTCGGCAATGTGTTGTTGGGCGTAACGTTGGGTCTGATTCTTAGAACGGATGGCTTGCCAGAAAACCTATGTGTGTGCCTTGATCATGAAACGATTTGACGTTCTTTCGCTTTAACGGGCGGAATTTGACTTGGGAGGGTCAGTCAATGAGCCAAGCAATCGCAGTAAGTCATGGGGAATTTGGACGGGCGGCTTTGTACCGTCTAAACAAAACCATTATCACGCATGCTCATCGTGAAGGGCATCTCATTTACTATCTTGAGGGGAGCAAAGCGGATATCCGCGTCCGCGATGAAATCTTTGAAGCAAGTGCAACACATGCAATTGCAGTGAGCCCGTGGGAACCCCATAATTTTGAGCTTGAAGAAGGGGGAACGGCGATTTGTTTGGTCCTTTACATCAAGCCGATGTGGTTCTTGGAAAACAGTCCTTCTGCGGAGTATTCCCTCAAGTTTGGGTGCACATCTGTGCGCATGTCAAACGAGATGAACCATTATGTAAAACGGCTGACTGCATTGCTCTTGGAAGTTGAAGACCAGTCTCAATTCGACGAATTTCTATTTGTCCTGACCAAAGCTAGTTTTGATGAAACCTGGAAAAACAACAATGCCGAAAACCGCAAACAGACCTATGACCGTCTGAGCGATTTTCGCGTTAGGAAGTCTTTGCGGATCATCCAGGAAAAGATGACCGAGGATATCGAAATGGAACATCTTGCGCGCAGTGTTGGCCTTTCTCGCCCGCATTTTTTCAAATTGTTCAAACAATATCTCGGCGTCACCCCAAACGTTTATATGAATACGCTCCGGTCTGAACGCGCAATTGAGGAGCTGTTGAATACCAACAAAACAGTGACCAACATCGCGTTTGATTTGGGGTTCTCGTCGCAGGCAAGCTTCACGCGATTCTTCTCTTCCAACGTCGGCATCGCTCCTAGTGAATATCGCCGCGTCGCACATGTGACAGAGGGCGCTTTTCCGATGATGTGAAACCCTAGAAGACTTTTGGGTACGCCCAGAATTCGACCCCTAGAGTAACCTCCTTCCTAAGAGGACCCCAGCAACTGGGGCAGGGAGGAATACTTGGAATATGTACCAACAAATGGCACTGTGGCATGAGACGTTTTGCGAATTCTCATCCCGTGTGGACCGGCATCATCGCGCTGGCAATTGTTGTATTGCTCTGGCTCATCTTTGCGCTTTGGCCTCCGGGGTTGGAAGCTGTAATGGGCAGGAAGAAAGTGTTCCTAGCGGCGCTCTTTAACGGCATCACTTTAGGCGGTTTGTACTTCCTCGTGGCCAGCGGATTTACTCTCATTTTTGGCCTGATGCGCAACGTGAATATGGCGCATGGCGCGTTGTATTTACTGGGCGGATATGTCGGGTTTCATACGGCGGATATCACCGGGTACTGGCTTTTAGCCTTCCCCGTTGCCTTTGTGGTTGTGGGCTTTTGCGGTGTACTACTGCAAGTATTGGTGTTCAGCCGAATGGAAGGCGAAGACCTGCGCCAAACGCTTGTTACCATCGGGCTATCAATCGTTTTTGCCGACCTGATGCTCTGGGGTTTTGGTGGCGATTTCTTCAATATTTCTCCACCGGAATGGCTTTCCGGCCCGATCGAAACCTTCATTGTCACGGCGCAAAAGAGCAATGGCGACGCCGTCTTTATGAAGTACCCAATGGTGCGGATCGTGATCTTTTTAGCGGCAGTATTCTTGGGGCTTGCGATGTGGTTCGCTCTGAATAAGACACGCATTGGCATGATGATCCGCGCAGGCGTTGACGACCGCGACATGCTGCGGGCAACTGGAGCGCGCATTCAAATTGTGTTCGTTGGGGTCTTTGCATTTGGTGCAGGACTGGCCGGCATTGCAGGTGTGGTTGGAGGCACCTTTCAATCGGTCGCACCTGGGGAGGACATCAGGTTCCTATTGGCCAGCCTTGTAGTCGTTATTGTGGGCGGAATGGGGTCGATCCCCGGCGCAGCCCTTGGTGCTCTTCTGATCGGTTTGGCCGAGCAGTTTGGCTCAGTTTATTTCCCTACCTACGCAGTTGTTCTGACGTTTTTAATCATGGTTGTTGTGTTGGCGTTCCGCCCACAGGGCTTGATGGGCAGGGAGGGATAGCGGAATGGTTGACGTGACCCCTTCGAATATTGGCGCTGGTAAAGCACGCGCGCCTTCTTGGATTGAAAGCATCTCGCCGGCCTATTGGATTGCGGGTTTGATCCTCCTCGTGATCCCTGCCTTCGTCAGTCCATTTTTCATGTTCCAATTAATGGGCTGGACCTTCATCCTCGGCATCATTGCCCTAAGTTTGATGTTTCTTGGCGGATATGGTGGCATGATCAGCATGGCGCAAATGGCCTTCGCTGGTTTCGCGGGCTACATGGTTGCCATTTTTGGCGATAGTGCGATTGAGACGATTTCCCAAGGTTGGCCATGGTGGATTGTGATCCCGCTGGCTCTGTTCCTCACGATGGTTTTTTCCACCGCCGTTGGCTGGTTGGCCGTGCGGACAGAAGGCATCTATACCATTATGATCACCCTCGCGATTGCGGCTGCGTTCTTCTATTTCACGCGCCAGAATTATGATTTGTTCAACGGATTTCAGGGCTTTAACTCCGTCATACCGCCAAAGCTGTTTGGTGTGGATTGGCGCGGTCCTTATGCGTTTTACTACTTGTCCCTGTTCTTTGCCGTTGCGTCCTATGCGCTCGTTCTTTACATCAGCCGCGCCCCCTTTGGCTTGGCGTTGCAAGGGGTGCGCGACAACCCGCGCCGCATGGCGGCCCTTGGCTACAATGTCACAGCGCACCGCGTCGCTGCCTATGCTTTTGCGGGGTTCCTCGCTGGAATTGGCGGCATACTCCTAACCTGGCAGTCGAGCCAGATTTCGCCAGGTACCGTCGGTATTTCTCCTGCAATCGACATCCTGATCATTGCCGTTATTGGCGGCCTTCGCCACCCGATTGGCGCGTTTATTGGTGCTTTCATCTATGTGATCCTCAAAACTTTTGCCGTTGATATACTGGTGGGCCTTGGGTTGGCGGGCGAGCGGTTTCAATTGGTGATCGGCCTTGGTTTCCTCGCGATTGTTTTCTTTTCGCCAGACGGAATACTCGGCCTTTGGGCCAAATTCAAAGACAGCCGCAACCGTGATCCTTTGACGGAGAAAGAAAACGGAGGCCGTCCGCTATGAGCGTTATGAGTGTCATGTCAAATGGGGCGGCTGCGGCTTCGGGGGGGGCGGGCTATGCGCTTGAGTTGCGCGGTGTGTCCAAGAAATTCGGCGCCCTCGAAGCGTTAAGCGACATCAATATGTTGGTGCGTCCGGGCGAACGGCGCGCGGTGCTTGGCTCCAACGGAGCAGGGAAAACCACCCTGTTTAATTGTATCACAGGGGACTTCCCGCCAACGACTGGGGCGATCCGGTTTTTTGGTGAGGATGTAACCGTTTTTCCCGCGCAAGAACGTATTCGGCGAGGGCTGCGACGGACTTATCAAATCTCGCTGCTGTTCAACGGATTAAGTGTTCTAGACAATGTTTACCTTGCGTGTCGCGGTGTTTCGCGGGGCAGGTTCTCCTTTGTGCGCCCAAATAAATCGGATGCCCTGATGCAAACCGCCGAGGAGCTGGTCGCCACCGTCCATCTTTCGGATGTCGGCAAAACTATGGTGAGTGATCTGTCTTATGGGCAGCAGCGCCAACTTGAAATTGCCATGGCCTTGTCGGGCGCACCGCGGTTTATTCTGTTTGATGAACCCGCAGCAGGCCTCTCGCCAACCGAGCGTAATGAGCTGGTGGATATCCTGTTGGGGCTGCCTGGCCACGTTGGTTACATCATCATCGAGCATGACATGGATGTCGCGCTGCGCGTCAGCGATATGGTGACGATGATGCACAACGGTCGCATTTTCAAAGAGGGAAAACCCGCCGAGATCGAAGATGATCCAGAAGTGCAGGCGTTGTATCTGGGGGGTGGTGGCGATGAGTAACGCCCTCGAAGTTCGCGACCTCAACGTCTTTTATGGCCAATCTCACGCGCTTCAAGGGGTGAACTTGACGCTGAGTTCCGGCGTGCTTTCGGTTGTTGGCCGCAACGGCATGGGTAAAACCACCCTTTGCAAGGCGATCATGGGCTTGGTGCCGGTTCGGTCTGGCTCGATCTCTTTTGGAGGTCAGTCGCTGGCAGGACTAGGGCCTGCCGAAATTGCACGGCTTGGCATTGGCTATGTCCCGCAGGGGCGACGTCTTTGGAAATCCCTGACCGTAGACGAGCACTTGCAACTGGTTGCGACCAAGGGTGGTGACTGGACTCCAGAGCGAATTTACTCGGTTTTTCCCCGCTTGGCCGAGCGTAAATCAAACGGGGGTGCGCAGCTCTCCGGTGGCGAGCAACAGATGTTAGCGATTGGCCGAGCGCTGTTGTTGAACCCAAAACTGCTGGTGATGGATGAGCCGACCGAAGGTTTGGCACCGGTTATCGTCAATCAGGTCGCGGAAATGCTGGTTCAACTAGGGCGTCAAGGCGACATGGATGTTCTGGTGATTGAACAGAATATTGGCGTTGCAACCTCCGTGGCCGAGCAAGTGGCCATCATGGTCAACGGCAAGGTCAATCGGGTGATGGATGCGGGGCTTCTCGCGGCGGATCGCGATTTGCAGCAAGCGTTGCTTGGCGTAGGTCGCCACGCGCATGATGAAACCCCTGATGACGCGCCTGCTGGCAAGGCAGAACCAGAAAAAGTGGCGCCCTCAAGTACTAAAATTTACCTCTCCAATCCCAATGTGCCGACGCGCTGGTCTCCTCCAGTGCCCGCGCATGTTATCGCGCAAGCGGCGCGGACCGTAACGGCTGTTGCTGCTCCCGCAGCGGTTGTTGCGGTGCCGCGGGGAGCAGGCACGGCGCGCAATGGTGTCGTTTATATTTGTGGAACGATGGACACCAAAGGGGCCGAACTTCGGTTCATGCGTGACATCATCAAGGGGCAGGGGTTGCGCGTGGCGCTTGTGGATCTCTCGACCAGTGGCAAATCTTCTGGTGCGGAAGTGCCGCCAAATGCAGTTGCAGGTTTTCATCCCCGCGGCGTGGCTGGCGTTATGACCGGAGATCGCGGCACGGCCGTTGCAGGTATGACCTTGGCGTTTGAGCGTTGGGTGCGGCAACGCCGCGATATTGCCGCCGTAGTTGGGGCGGGTGGATCGGGCGGAACGGCAGTTGTATCCCCTGGGTTTCGCGCGCTTCCCGTAGGGGTTCCCAAGTTTATTGTATCAACTGTCGCGAGTGGGAACACAGAACAATATGTGGGCGCTTCTGACATCACGATGATGCATTCGGTGGCCGATGTTCAGGGGCTCAACTCGATTACCCGCGAGGTTTTGGCAAATGCCGCCAACGGGGTTGCAGGTATGGCAAAAGGCCGCCAAAAAACCGTGCCGGTTGTGGACAAACCAGCCATTGGATTGACCATGTTTGGTGTAACAACCAAATGCGTTCAACAAGTCGTATCACAGCTGGACGGTGTGTATGATTGCCTTGTTTTTCATGCCACGGGGACGGGTGGCCGTGCGATGGAAAATCTGCTGTCGTCGGGTATGCTTGAGGCCGTTATTGATCTCACCACCACCGAGATTTGCGACATGGTTACAGGCGGTGTTTTTGCAGCGAATGAAACCCGTTTTGATGCCATGATCAACGATGGTCGCCCCTATATTGGGTCCTGCGGCGCGCTCGATATGGTGAATTTCAACGCCCCAGATACGGTTCCTGCCAAGTATCTGGGTCGTCTGTTCTATGAGCATAATCCGCAAATCACCCTGATGCGTACTACCCCAGAAGAAAACGCCGAGATGGGGCGCTTCATTGGCGAGAAACTCAACAAAATGAATGGCGTTGTGCGGTTTTTCCTTCCCGAGGGCGGTGTCTCGGCGCTTGATGCTCCTGGGCAGCCCTTCTGGAATCCGGCGGCAAACAAAGCGCTGTTTACAGCCTTGGAAGAAACCCTGCGCCCGACAGCGAACCGTCAATTGGTTCGCGTACCACACAATATCAATGACCCTGAATTTGCGGACCTTGTGGTTAAGACTTTCCAGTCTTTCCACGCCCGCCCAGTTCAAAGGAAAGCTTAGACTATGTTTGATCGTGCAACACTGATGAAGAATTTTCGCGCCATGCGGGACCGTGGAGAGCCGATTATCGGCGGCGGAGCGGGGACGGGATTGTCGGCGAAATGTGAAGAGGCGGGCGGGATTGACCTGATCGTAATTTACAATTCGGGGCGTTACCGAATGGCGGGCCGCGGGTCTTTAGCGGGTTTGATGCCCTATGGTGACGCGAATGCCGTTGTCATGGAAATGGCGGGCGAGGTTTTACCCGTTGTTAAGAAAACCCCAGTTTTGGCGGGTGTGTGCGCCTCTGATCCGTTCCGTCTGATTGACAAGTTTCTGGATCAGGTGAAGGACGCAGGTTTTAGTGGCGTCCAAAATTTCCCTACAGTGGGTCTGATTGACGGTAATTTTCGTGCCAATTTGGAAGAAACCGGCATGTCGTACCAGCTTGAGGTCGATATGATCGCCGCCGCCCACAAGAAGGATATGCTCACAACGCCCTATGTCTTTTGCGAAGAAGACGCGCGTGCCATGGCAAAGGCTGGCGCGGATATCATCGTAGTTCATTTGGGCCTAACGACGGGTGGATCAATTGGGGCGGAAACGGGCTGCACGCTGGAACAGGCACCGGCCCTAACCGACGCTTGGGCGAAAGCGGCCCTAGATATAAATCCAGACGTCATCGTGTTGGTCCATGGCGGCCCCGTTGCGATGCCAGAGGACGCAGAGTTCGTGCTGAAAAACACCAAATACTGCCACGGCTTCTATGGCGCTTCTTCGATGGAGCGCTTGCCTACCGAAATTGCACTGACTGCGCAAACTAAGAAATTCAAGGAGATTGGGCGCTAAGGCGACCCAAGTTGGAGGAACCGACATGACCGGCGAACTAATTGGACAGTTGATCTTATGGCTGATTACAGCTGTGATCGTAATTTTCATCCTGTATTGGGTGATGAACTGGCTGTACCGCCGGTCAACCAAAGAAATCGCATTCGTGCGAACGGGTTTGTTCGGCGAAAAGGTTGTGATCGATAGCGGCGCTTTCGTCTGGCCGATCGTGCATGACATTACGCCGGTTAACATGAATTCGATGGACCTGCATGTTGTTCGCGAAAAAGGCGACGCGCTGATTACAAAAGACCGGATGCGGATTGATATCGAAGCGTCGTTTTATGTGCGTGTGGGTCAAACAAAAGAGGCCGTTACTCTGGCGGCATCAACGCTTGGTCGCCGCACCCTTGAGCCTGAGCGTATTCACCAGCTTTTGAACGGTAAATTCGTTTCTGCCTTGCGCACAGTTGCGGCTGAAATGACCATGGAAGACTTGCACGAAAAGCGCGGCGATTATGTGGCACGTGTGATCGAAGCTGCCCAGCTGAGTTTGGATAAAAACGGACTTGATCTTGAGAGCGTGGCGATCCTCGATATCGATCAATCTGACATCGAGTATTTCAACCCCTCCAACCGCTTTGATGCAGAAGGTTTAACGAGTGTCATTGAGGCCATCGAAGGCCGTCGCAAGCTGCGCAATGACATTGAGCAAGACACTATGCTGCAAATTCGCACACGCAATTTGGCAGCGGAAAAAGAAAGCCTAAATATCGAGCGGGAAAGTGAAAACGCACGTCTCGATCAAGAGCGCGAAATTGAGTTCCGTCGCGCGCAACAACGGGCCGAGCTGACACGCGAGCGCTCTGAGCGCGAAAGGGAAGGCGAGCAGGCAACTTTCTTGAATCGCGAAGCCATTGAGACTGCCCGCATCGCAAATGACGAGCATATCGCCCAAGCGCGGATTGCCTCTGAGAAGACCATTCGCAAGCAAGAAATTGAGCGTCAGGAAGTGATTGATATCGCTGAGATCGCTACTCGTGAAACCATCGAAAAAGCGCGAATTTCCCAAGAAAAAATTCTGACAGAAACGCGCATAAAATCATCCAAAGATACCGAAGCGGCGGAAATTTCGGCAAAGGAAACGATCGAAAAGGCGCGGATTACACAGGAGCGCAATTTGACCGAGGCGCGTATAGCCAGGGATCTGGATACGCAAAATCTAGAGATTGATCGCAAGCGGGTCGTTGATGCAGCGGAGATCGTTGCAAGGGAAATCATCGAAAAAGCACGTATTGCACAAGAGGACGAAATCACCCATGCGCGCATTGATTTGGATCGTGTCACTCGAGAACGTGAGATCACCCGCGAAAAGGCCATAGAAGTGGCGGATATAGCGCGGCATAAAACAATTGCCGCCGAGCGGATCAAATCCGAAAAAGAGACGCGTACGTTGGAAATCGCGTCCTCGGAGGAAACTTCGAAAGAGTTGATTGCCCAAGAGGAGCGTGTGCGAAGTCTTGAGATTGCGCGCAACGAAGCCCTAGATCAGGCGCAAATTGCTAGCCAAGAAGCTATTGATAAGTCTCGCATTCTAACCCAGGCGCGCCTCGCCGTAGAGCGGATCGAGAATGAAGAGCGTACTGCGGAACGTGATTTGGCGCGCGAACAAGCAATTGCTATTGCCAATGAGGCGCGTGCTGAGGCCGTTGAAGCCAAACGTATCGCCAAAGAGAAGCATTTGGCTGCGGAACGCATTGCCTATGAGCAAGACATGCGTGAACGCGAGATTGCCCGCAACAAGGCCGTAGATGTGGCGAATGTTGAAGCGCAGGAAAGCGTGAAGGCCGCGAAAATCGGGGAAGATGGCCGGACTCGTGCTGCAGAAATTGCCCGCGATCAGGTGCTGGAAGCCAGACAACTTGAACGCAGAAAATCGCTTGAGCAACTCGAAATCGCGCGTGTGCAAGTGTTGCGAGAAGCAGAAATTGCAAGCCGCGAGGATATCGAACGTGCACAAATTGCCTCGGAACGTGGTCTTGATGACGCTCGAATTGGTCATCAAACAGAGCGCCGTAAATTGGAAATTGGGCGCGAAAAAGCGGTCGAAGAAGCGAGTATGGAAAAGGCTATTGCCCTTTACCAAAAGTCGCTGGATGAAAGTGCAGCCGCTATTGAAGCGGAAAATGCCCGTGGGCGCGCACTAGAAGCCGCCGAGAAGGCTACCACGGCGGGTCATGCCGAAGTGGCAAACCGTGCGAAAGCAATCGGTATAACTGCGGCCGAACTTGAATCCGAACGTCAACGCATCCATGCAGAAGGTGAGAAAATCCGTGCGGCAGTCGAGGCTGAAGCGCAGAAACTCATCAACGAAGCTGAGAATGTATTGACCAATGATGCCCGCCAGAGCCTGTTCAAGCGCAAAATGCTTGAACATGTTGAGGGCATTGTCAGCGCCTCTGCGAAGCCGCTTGAGAAGATCAACGACATCAGAATTATGCAACTTGGTGGGTCAAACACTCAGGGGCTCGATTGGAGTGGCGCTGGGGGCGGTTCAGGTGGTGGTGGTGGCTCAAGCCCCACCGATGAAGTGATGAACTCAGCACTTCGGTACCGCGTTCAGGCGCCGATGGTTGATAGCCTCTTGGCCGACATCGGGATCGACGGAAGCAATATCGCCAAATCCGATATTTTCCGCAATGTGTCCGATATGACCCGCGCAAGTTCAGAAATATCGCGTGCCGAAGCGGCGAAAACGCCGAAGAAGAAGGAGTCCGAATAATGGCCCGCGTCTTTGTTTCAACCGTCATTAATGCTGAAGCTTCCGCTGTTTGGGACCGGATCCGCGACTTTAACGGAATGCCAAAATGGCACCCTCGGATTCGGGACAGCCGCATCGAAGACGCGCTTCCCGCGGATAAGATCGGTGCAATCCGCAACTTCCATTTGCAAAGCGGGGATATGATCCGCGAACAGTTGGTTGGGATGTCGGATTACGACCTGTTTTATAGCTATGCCATGCTTGAGGGGCCGATGCCTCTGTGGGACTATATGGCCACGTTGCGCCTGACCCCGATTACGGACGGCAACCGTTGTTTTGCGGAATGGTCAGCAGAGTTTGATTGCGACCCGTCCAACGCGTCCGATCTTCAGAATGGCATTGCGACCAATGTGTTTCAGGGCGGTTTTGACGCGCTTAAACGACATTTCGGGGGCTAGCATGGTCAAGGTCATCCGCAGCACAATCCTACCTGCACCGGTTGAGGCCGTTTGGGACGTATTGCGCGATTTCAATGGGCATAGCGCGTGGCATCCGATTGTTACAAGCAGCCAGATTGAGCGGGGTCTGCCCAGTGATAAAGTTGGTTGTATTCGCAAGTTTAAATTGGAAGACGGGTCGGAATTGCGCGAGCAGTTGTTGGCGTTGTCGGATGCAGATTTGGCCTATTCCTATTGTCTATTGGAAACGCCGGTTCCCCTGTTCAACTACGTCAGCCACGTGCGTTTGATCCCAGTCACGGACACGGATCACACGTTTTGGCATTGGGAAGGCAGTTTTGACACCCTCCCAGAAAAACGCGACGCGATGATCGATTTAGTCGGCCATGATATTTATGAGGCGGGGTTCAATGCGATCCGTTCCGCCATGAAATTGGAGGGCTGAATGGTCACCGTCAGCACATATCAAACAATGAGTGAGGCCGCAGGAAAGCTGGCCGAAGGAAGCATGTATATGGCCGGTGGCACGATTGTCATGCGCAGGGTCAATTTTGGCGACCAGAGCTTTCATAACATCATTCGTGTTCAGCAACCTGAACGTGGAATCACAAGCGATGCGCAAGGGATCAAGATTGGTGCGGGCACGACTATGGCCGAGATTTTGGCCCATCGCGATCTGGATTTTCTGCATCCTGTCGCTAGACAGATTGGGGGGCCTGCGATCCGCAACATGGCGACCATTGGTGGCAATCTTTTTGCAAGAAATCCCAACGGCGATATGGCGGCCGCGCTTCTGGCTTTGAATGCACAGGTGGTGATGGCTGATGGTCACGCTAGTCCGATCGAGACGTTCTTGTTGGACCGTGGACATGTGCGCGGTTTGGTGGCCTCACTGATCGTGCCGCGCGTGCCGCATGGCGCTTTCAAATATGTCAAAATTAGCCGAGTGAAGCCCCGAGGCGTCGCCATCATGACAATCTCGGTTCTGCTCGGCGGTAGCGATCCTCGGGTAGTATTTAGCAATATGGGCCCAACGCCCCTGCGTGCAAAACCTGCCGAACGGGCGCTCGCGGGGGGCGTGAATCCCTCCGCTATTGAAGCGGCCTGTGCCGTTTGCACCCAAGGGCTTTCGCCCGCTGAAGATGCGCTCGCGAGTGCGTGGTATCGAACCGAGGTCGCCCCAGTTCATTTGCGGCGCTTGTTGACAAACGGAGGGCTGCGCTAATGGCCAAAACACCGGTTACTTTTACTCTGAATGATGCCGAAACAGCCCTTTTTGTGGATGGTGGTGCCGCGTTGATCGAGGTGTTGCGCCGCGGGGCAGGTGATCTGACGCCAAAACAGGGCTGTGCTCAAGGGAGTTGCGGGGCGTGCACGGTTTTGATCGACGGCGAACCGCATTTATCCTGCCTTACGCTGGCGGAAACCGTTCAGGGTAAGCGCGTTAATACAACGGCAAGTCTGGCGAACGGTCCAGAATTGCACCCGTTACAAAAGGCCTTCATGGAAGGTTTTGCCGCCCAGTGCGGCTATTGCACGCCAGGAATGTTGATGTCTGCAAAATCGCTTTTGGATCATAATCCCAATCCATCGCGCGACGAAGTTATTGAGGCGATCTCTGGCAATCTTTGCCGCTGCACGGGGTATGAGCCCATTGTCGACGCAATCCTTGCGGCCTCGACCCAACTCCAGCGGAGGGTTGTCTGATGTCTTCTATTGAGTTTCGCAAAGATCTGTTCGCGGACGAACGTGACGACAATTTGAAAGAGATCGGTAAGCCGACAATTAGGCAAGATATTCTGGGCCATGTGACCGGCCGAACGCCTTACTACGACGATCATTTGTTCGACGGTTTGTTGCATATGCGCGCTGTACGCAGCCCACATCATAACGCTCAGATCGTTTCACTTGATATTTCGGCGGCGGAAAAAATGCCGGGCGTGCGCAAGGTTGCGACAGCCAAAGACGTGCCCCGCAATCTGAATACCTTGTTGTCACTTATCAACTTCGGTCGGGATGACGAACCCCTCTGTGCACATGACTTTGTGCGCTATGTTGGGGAAGCGGTGGCGTGGGTTATTGCCGACACCGAACGTCAGGCGCGCGACGCGGTGGCAAAGGTCCGAGTGACTTATAACGTGCTCCCCCATGTTTTGGATGTTGAGGAGGCCATTGCCTCCGGAGCGCCGGTGGTTAACGATATCTACCCCAACAATTCCTTCGACTATCACGCAAAATACGATCACCAGAAAATTCGCTTTGGCGATGTGAACGCGGCATTTGCCAAGGCGGATCACGTCATCGAGGCAGAGTACCAGATGTCACCGATCGAGCAGGCCCCGATTGAGACTTGTGGCGCGATTGCAGCCCCCGAAACCAATGATCGTTTCGTATGTTACACCAACACACAGGCGCTGTTTTTCTCTCTCGGTACAACGGCGAAGCTACTTGATATTGCGTCTTCACGGCTGCATTTTATTGGCGGAACAGCAGGGGGCGGCTTTGGGGGTAAGGTGGATTCCATTGTGGAACCCACGGCTGTTTTAGGCGCAATGCTCACCGGTAAGCCCGTGAAATTCGCATGGGATCGCGAAGAGGAAATGCAGGTAGGTGCCCCCAGGGGAGGTGAGCGCTGGCGGATCAAAGATGGTGTCATGAACGATGGTACGATCATTGCACGCGAGCTAACCGGCTTCTTTGATTGTGGTGCCTACATGCGGTTGTCGCCCTATGCGATCATCAAATGTTCAGGGCATATTCCTGGTCCGTATTCGATCCCAAATGTATCGTCGAATGTGTACTGCTGCATCACCAACCGTACGCCCGCGACGGCGATGCGCGGGTTCGGAATTACGGCGGTAGACTTCTCAATTGAGTGCCACATGGATCGTGTGGCTGAGGCCGTAGGCATGAACCCGATCGAGTTGCGGATCAAGAATGCTTATCGGGATGGCGACATGAAAGCCCATCGACGCAAGGCCAAAAATACGGCGTTGATTGAGTGCTGTCAGGTTGCCGCTGGAAAAGCCGGTTGGGCGATCTCGCCCGAAGCCGCCGCGCAATCGTCGCTTGTTGGCGGTGGCGGGGATCGCGCCCTCATTCCCGAGACTTTGATCGACGAAGAAGGCCGAATTGGCGAGCGACGTCAAGGGCGGGTGGCAAGTACCAGTCCAAGCAAAAATCCAACGTCGCGAGTTGCTGCAGGTGTTCATGGAGAGACAAAAGTCGGTGCTCCGGTTCAAAATTCCGACATGCAAATTGATGCAGAGCGGATTGGCCATAAAATGGGTGCAACGGAGGTTGCCGTTCCAAATCCGCCAATCGCCGCGACCCCAACGGCCCCTACTAGGGCACCTCTCCCCATTGCACCGCCAGCTGCCGCAGCCCAGCCTGTGATTGCGCCGACCTATGTGCCGCCGTCCGCGCCTCCAGCCGCTCCCGCACCCGCGGGACAGCAAAAACCCTACGAACCAAAACCCTATTCTAGCAGCCCAAGGCCGGGCAGTTCCACGTTCACTTCTGGCTATCGGAGACGTTGACATGACCATTCACAAAGGCCGCGGTTTTGCCTGCATTAATTATCCCATCGGTATGAACCTTGGCGGCGACCCTAGCCAAGCTTTGGTGCATTCCACACCGGACGGGAAGTTCATGGTTGCCTTGTCCTCCATTGATCTTGGGCAAGGGATGAAATCTGTCACCCGCCAGATCGCCGCAGAAACGCTGGGCGTGCCGGTTGCGGACGTTTACGTGGATACAGCTGATAGCGACACTGGTCCCCATTGCATGGGATCCTTCGCCTCTCGCGGCACGCACCGTGTGGGAAACGCGGTCATCCGTGCCGCCGCAGAAGCGCGCAAACAGATGATGGAAGCCGCCGCCGAGGAGTTGGAAGTCAACGCGTCTGATTTGGATACCGATGGTGCGGGCAACATTCACGTAAAGGGTGCACCCAGTCGCTCTATCACCGTGGCTGAAACCGCGATTGCTGCGCAGTTCAAACAGGGCCGGACTCTCTCTGGGCGGGGTATCTTTTTGATCCCTCCAAATGAAGCTAATCCAGAAACGGGCGACATGACCCCTGTAACGTGTTTCGCCCACGCCGCCCTTGTGATCGACGTTGAAGTTGACGATGAGACTGGCGAAGTCGAGGTCAAAGAGATCAATTCGGCCTATGAAGTTGGCCGCGCTTTAAACCCCAAATTGGTCGAGCAGCAATTGATCGGTGGGGCGTGGATGGGCGTATCGCACGCGCTTTATGAAACGACCGAACCTTATTATCCGCGCCGTGATCACGGACCCAAGGATTTTAATACATACCTGCAACCTGGACCCGGGCAAATTGTACCGCATCACGTGGCAATTTTAGAGCGCCCCGCAGAAGACGCACCCTATGGTGGCAAAGGTCCCGGCGAGATGTGCGCCAATCCCGTTTTGCCCGGTATTGCAAACGCGATTTTCAATGCCGTGGGAGTGCGTTGTGACTTTCTGCCGATCACGCCCGAGAAGGTGTTGAAAGGTATTCGCGCCAACGGTGGTGCGCGACCCAAAGGCGCGCCTGCATAATGGTCGTCACACCGAACATATCGGGTATCAATGACCCTGCCGCGCTTCAACGAGCGCTGACGGATGCGCAATATCTAGCGGATGATGCACTGGCGACGTCCTGTTATCTTGCGCTCGCGCTGGGTAAACCGATGTTGCTTGAAGGTGCTCCTGGCGTGGGAAAAACCGAGGCAGCAAAGGCGCTGGGTGGTGTATTGGGGCGCAAAGTTGTGCGGTTGCAGTGCTACGAGGGCATTGACGCAGCAGCGGCGCTCTATGAATGGAATTATCCACGCCAAATGTTGGCGATCCGACAGGCAGGCGACGACTTTGTGAACCTGTATGGCGAGGATTTTCTATTGGAACGCCCTTTGCTTGAAGTTTTACGGAACCCATTGCAAACGTTACTTCTTATTGATGAAATCGATCGAGCAGACCATGAGTTTGAAGCGTTTCTGTTGGAGTTTTTATCGGATTTTACGATATCGATCCCTGAAACGGGCACTGTGCGGGCGACACAACCGCCTGTGGTGGTTCTCACATCGAACCGGACGCGCGATTTGAATGAAGCTTTGCGGCGGCGCTGCGTGTATCACTGGATTGATTATCCTGATGCCGCGCTGGAGGCGCAGATCGTTATGGCCCGCGCGAGCACTGTCGCCCAAGCTACCGCTCAGGCGGTTGTGGCCAGTGTCGGCATGCTACGCCAAGAGCCCCTGTCCAAGCCCCCCGGTGTTGCCGAAACAGTCGAGTGGGCCGAGGCTGCGACCCTCCTTAACAGTCAAGGTGCGCGTTGGCCGGAAGCCTTTAAACGCTCAATCGGTGTCGTCCTAAAGGATCACGACGATCTAACCTACCTTGCCGATAGATTGGCCACGATTTTACCGGGAGAGGCCGCATGACTCTGCCGCGCGCCCTTGATCCGTTTGTAGGATTTGCACAGGCCTTACGCGGTGCACGGTTTGCGATTTCGCCGGACCAAACCGTAGATTTCATCACCAGTATCGGTATTCTTGGGCCGCGTGATATGACGGATATTTACCGGTCGGGCAGGGCGCTGTTTTCTATTCCGCCTGAGCGCGTCAATGAATATGACGCCATATTTCGTGCAGTTTTTCTAGATCAGGTGATCCAAGCACCAGCCGATGGCGACGAAGAGGATGATCTAGAGGCCTATGAACCCACCAGCGAAAGCACAGAAATTGAGGCCGCGGACGACGAGAGCGAAGTAGGTGCCGAGGCCACGACGGTAGAACGTTTAGGGCAACGATATCTTGGCCGTGGTTCAGAGGAAGCCGTCCAGCGATTGATCAGAGAAGCGAGTGGCGCTTTGCCGCGTCGAACATCCTATCGACGGCAACAATCAAAATCTGGGGATCGGATTGATATGCGCCGTACGCTGCGGGATGTAGCAAAACGCGAAGGCGAAGTGTTCAAACTTTTTCAGAGCAAACGCAAAACGCGGCAACGGCGCGTGCTGCTTTTGATCGACGTGTCAGGTTCGATGAAGGAACGCTCCGAAGAGTTGCTGCGTTTGGCGCATGCGGTTGTGCAAACTGCCGATCATGCCGAAGTGTTCACATTGGGCACCCGTTTAACCCGAATTACCACCGCGTTGCGCCCCACGGACCGAGGGCAGGCATTGGCGCGCGTCGCGCAGAGCATTTCCGACTTTGATGGTGGCACACGTATCGGCGACGCTTTGGCGGCGTTTCTATCTGTCCCGCGCTATGCGGGGTTTGCCCGTGGAGCGGCGGTGGTGGTTTTGTCCGATGGTTTAGAGACGGGCACGCCAGACGTCATGATCGATGCGGTGCGGCGCCTCTCTCGAAGCGCTTGGCGGCTGGATTGGTTGACGCCGCTGGCCCACGATCCTGATTATACTCCCGCGACCCAAGGCCTTGTGGCCATATTGCCCGTTCTAGACCATTTGGGCGACGGCAATTCGGCGGCGGCCGTTACAGATCACATCTTAACAATGGCGAGGCGCATATGATCGACGCACACCACCACATCTGGCTGCAAAAAGACCTTCCTTGGTTGATGGGCCCCGAACAGCCGCGTATTTTTGGCCCCTATGCTTCGATCATGCGCGACTATGGCACCCGTGAATTTTTGGCGGATATTGCCGGAACTGGCATCACAAAGACGGTTTATATTCAGGTCAACTGGGCAACCGAGCGGTTTGAGGATGAAGTTGCGTGGGTTCAAGATCAAGGTGATGAACATGGCACAATTTCGGGCATTGTAGGCTATGCGGACTTTATCGGCGACGACACGCGTGCGCAGCTTGATCGCCTAAAAAAGTATCCATTGATGCGCGGGATTCGTCAGCAGTTTCATTGGCATGAAAACCCGATGTACAAATTCGCGCAAGTCCCTGATTTGTGTGAAAACGCAAATGTTCAGCGCAACGTGGCGATGCTCGCGGATTACGGTTGGTCGTTCGATCTACAAGTCTTTGCGGGACAAATGGAGGGCGCGGCCCAGCTTGCACGCGCCTGTCCTGAAGTGACGTTTATCCTGCAACACGCCGGTATGAATGAGGACGCATCCGACGCGGGGCAGGCCAAATGGTCGGATGGAATGAAGCGCTTGGCGGACTGTCCTAATGTTGTCAGCAAACTGTCGGGTTTTGGCACGTTTATTCACCGAAACGACCCCGCATTTATCAAACGAATGGTCACGGATACAGAAGCGTTTTTTGGGGCGGATCGATGCCTCTTTGGATCGAACTATCCGATCGAAAAGCTTTGGACCAGCTACACCGCCCTTTTCCATGCGTTTCAGGACGCAACCAAGGACATGACCTCGGAAAAACAACAAGCAATCTTTCACGACACGGCAGCACGCGTTTACCGGTTGTGATCTAGGAGGATAGATAATGGCGTTAGAAATTCATATACTTGATTACGGCGACATCGAACTTGAAACCAGCTTTCTGGTGCTGGGACATGAATGCGGTCGTATCCGGCGGGTGCCCGTTTACGGCTTTTTGATTACGGGCGGGGAATACCCTGTGCTGGTTGATACTGGCTATCGTGACAACGCGATTATGGAGAGCCTTGGGATGCGGGGGCTTCAATTTCACGACAATATGATGGAGCAGCAACTCGCGCGACATGGCCTGCGCTTGGGCGATATTCGCTATATTTTGCACACACATTTGCACATTGATCATGCAGGGCAAGACGACAAATTTCCCATGAATACGACGGTGGTATTGAACCGTCGTGAGATGGAATTCAGTGTGTCGGGCATCATGTATCCACAATATCCAAAACCAGATATCAAGCATCTTGTGGACAGAATTTATGAGCCTGAGGCGATCCGGTTCCTTGATCTGGATATCACGGGTGCCGAGGAAATAATGCCGGGCGTTTGGTGCGAACACGCGGGCGCGCACACCGAGGGTTCAATGAATGTGATCGTTGAGACCCTCGAAGGGCTTGCCTGTATTTGCGGCGACGTGATTTATGATTTTAACGACCAGATCGTGAACCATGTGAACACCAATAACTGGATGGAACCGCGGGTGACGGGCAACCATTCCCAGTCCAAACGCGAAGAAAAGGGCGCAATCAAGAAGTTGCTGAACAAGTACACTTTTCTGCTCCCCATCCACGACAAGCCAGCCAAAATTGAGCGTCAGAAAGTTGTGGGCCGCCTTGGTATGCAAGTGCCCGGTCCTCTGACAGAAACGCTACCAAATCGGCCTTGGTTCGCGGTTTAAAGCAGGGAGAAGGACAACAGATGACTCATCAAGCGATTGCAGATAGTTTCCGGAAACTTGTTGATGTGAGCGAGCCCATGGAGAAGTTGGGCACAGGCTTTATCTTTACGGAAGGGCCGCTTTGGCACCCCGTCGAGCAGTCGCTTATTTTCTCGGACATGCCCGGAGATGTCCGCCGAAAGTATAGCCCGAGTGCAGGTGTTACGGAAATTGCGCGGCCCTCAAACAAGGGTAACGGCATGACCTATGATGCTGACCTAAACCTTTTGATTTGCGAGCATTCGACATCGTCGGTTGTGCGCCAGCGTCCTGACGGCACGCGCGAAACGCTGTGTACACACTTCGAAGGTCGCGAACTAAACAGCCCGAATGACATTATCGTTGCGCGAGACGGTAGCATCTATTTCACCGATCCAACCTATGGCCGGATGGAAGGTTTTGGCGTGCTGCGCGAGTTGCAACAGCCGTTCCGAGGGGTTTACCGTTTGCCGCCCAATCACGTTCCGGGAGATGAGCCACAACTGGTTGTACCGCGCAATATGTTCGGCCAACCCAACGGTCTGTGCTTTTCGCCCTGTGAAAAATGGATGTGGGTCAATGACACTGAACAGGCGAATATCCGTATGTTTGACGTCGCGAGTGACGGGAGTTTAACCAACGGTCGAGTCTTCGCTGGGGGCATCATTGACGATGATCTTGCAGGTGTGCCCGATGGGATGAAAGCTGACCGAGACGGCAACCTCTATGTCACGGCACCCGGTGGAATTTGGGTGTATTCCTTTCACGGGGAACTGATCGGCAAAATTACCTGCCCCGAACTTGTCGCCAATATGCATTGGGGCGGGCCGGATTGGTCGACATTGTACGTTTGTGCGACCACCTCCCTTTATGCGCTGAAAACACGCACAAAGGGACGAGATGAGCCCTTCATGGCTGCAACCTCAGTGCCGACCGACGCCCTAAATATCCAAGGAGACTCTAAGGTGAACTCTGACTTAGTCCTGCAAGAAAATCTGGTTTTTCGGATTGATGGATCCCGCACCGCGATGATCATCCAAGACATGCAAAACGATGTGATGATGGACGGCGGCGCTTTTGCCCACACAGGATCGCCCGATCACGCACGCGCGCAAAATGTGGTGAGCAATATTCGACGATTGGCCGATCATGTGCGCTCGCGTGGTGGGATGATCGTACATGTTTGGATGGTTTTAGAACCCGGTGCGCCGTACCTATGCCAACACGCGGGTTTGCAACGCGGATTGAAAGAACACAATGCACTGGTGCGGGGCACCTGGGGCGTGCAACCGGTCGCGGGGCTAGAACCACAACCCGGTGATTTGATCGTTGAAAAAATGTCGATGTCAGCTTGGGAGACCTCGCGACTTGAAGCGTATCTTCATCATGGGCAACGTGACACGATCATCAATACCGGTAGTTGGACGAATATGAGCGTAGAACATACTGCCCGCACCGGGGCCGATAAGGGCTTTCATATGATTGTGCCTGAGGATTGCTGTTCGACGCAAAACCACGATTGGCACCGCGCTTCTGTGAATTACGGCCTGTCCGATGTCGCGACCGTAACTCGCGCGAATGGGGTGATTGCGGCGCTTAATTAGGGCCGAGTTGGGAATGAAATGGAAGCCGCCCGCCAAATTGTAGCAGGCGGCTTTTGGTTTTTGAACGCTTAGCTTGGCATACCACGGTGCTTGGGCAGAGAAGGGTCCATCGCTGTCGTCGGTATGGCGCTATCCGTGTAGATATTGGCCGTCGGTTTGATGATGCTATGATCATCTGCAGTGCCAGCACGAATGCCCAATGTGCCCGGACGGTTGGTGTTTTTGCTAAAGAGTTGCGTGCCACAGTTCTCACAGAATAATTTTGTCATGCCAGAACCGCTGTCCGCTCCGTGACTGAATGTGCGTGGATAGCCACTGATGCTGACCTTGTTTTCGGGCACGAACATGGTTGTGGCGAATACGCTGCCCATTGCCTTTTGACAGTCGCTACAGTGGCAATTCATGACCAGAGCAGGCTCAGCCTCGCACGTGTATTTTACGCTGCCACAAAGACAGCCGCCGGTAAATTTTGTCATTCTACTTTTCTCCTTCAGGCCGTTGGGCCATTTTCATTTCATGTTGAAGTTGCCGAACCCTTTGGTTCCTAAGTCGCACCAAATAAGCATATTTGGGGTCCATCAACCGGGAAACGCCACCACTTCTTGGCGTTGTTCGCCTAAGCCGGAAATTCCCAATGTCACGACATCCCCAGGGCGCAAGTATTTTGGCGGTTTCATACCCATGCCAACTCCTGGAGGAGTGCCCGTGATGATCACATCCCCAGCGCGCAATGTCATAAACCCTGAGAGGAAAGATACGATTTTCTTCACTGGAAAAACCATGGTGCTGGTGTGGCCGGTCTGACAGCGCAGGCCGTTTACGTCCAAATACATATCGAGGTTTTGTGGATCAGGCACTTCGTCTTTGGTGACAAACCACGGGCCAATTGGTCCAAATGAATCGCAGGATTTTCCCTTCGTCCATTGGCCCCCAAATTCCGTTTGAAACGCTCGTTCTGACACGTCGTTGGCCACAAAATAACCGGCAACATGGTCTAAAGCGTCGGCTTCGGAGACGTGTTGCGCCTGCGCGCCAATCACTACGCCCAACTCGACCTCCCAGTCCGTTTTGACCGACCCTTTTGGGATTGTAATCGGATCATTTGCACCGCTAACAGGGCAAGATTTCATAAAGAGGATGGGAAATTCTGGGATCGGAAGGTTTGACTCCTTGGCGTGATCTGAATAATTCAGGCCGATGCAAAACACGCGGCGCACATCGGATAAAAAAGGCGCGTAGCCGCCCTCTAGTTTGGGCAGGCTCTCAATGTCGACTCCCGCAAGCGCGGCCAAAGCCGATGCACTTGTTGTTGCGGGTGAAATGTCACTGGTGTGCCTACTCAAATCCCGCGGCGTGCCATTTTCGTCAATGATTGCGGGGCGAATTCCAAGTGGAGTACGAATACGAGCTAATTTCATGCGGACATTCCTTTGGTCAAGTTATTGATTTAATATCAAATTGTTAGTCTGCAAACATAACTCCTGGTCTGGTTTTAATTGGATTCTGTCGCGAAAGGGTGTTTGCACCATCTATTTCATCACCCTGCGCTACAGTGTCTTGACTAAACGCACTGAAGTAGCCCAGTAAATCTGACTGTGAGCGATGCTTGAAGTGCGACTCTTGTTAGGCTGTAGGGTAGGGGTCTCATTGCATTTCCTCCAACATCTTTTCGCGAAAGACTTCAGCTGGTGTCTTCCAGCCGAGGCATTTGCGGGGTGGGCACTGTCAGAGGAAATTCGCTTGGGGCGGGCAGGGCAAGCAACTAGCGTTTGGCCATGACAAAATGCTCCCCTTTCAGTTACTTTAAAACGAGCCCTGAGATTATTCGCTTAGCGGTTATGCTCTACGTCCGATTTCCGCTCTCACTTCGAAACGTAGAGGATTTACTCCACGAACGAGGGATCGATGTCAGCCACAAAACGGTTCGGTTTTGGTGGAACAGGTTCGGTCCGATGTTCGCATCTGAGATACGCAAGAAACGAGTGGAACGATTGCGATCCTGGCCTCAATGGCAACGGCACCTGGACGAGGTTTTTGTGAAGATAAACGGCGAACTGCACTATCTATGGCGGGCTGTTGACCATGAAGGAGAAGTGTTGGAAAGCTATGTCACTAAGCGCCGGGATCGTAAGGCCGCGTTGAAATTTCTCAAGAAAGCCATGAAATGTCATGGCAGAGCCGAAGTGCTAGTTACCGACAAACTTCGCTCATACGGCGCCGCGATGAAGGTAATTGGTAACGCGGCGAAACAGGATATGGGTCATTGGAAAAACAATCGCGCCGAGAACTCGCACTTGCCGTTTCGACGACGGGAACGGGCAATGATCCGCTTTAGGCGGATGCGAACTTTGCAGAAATTTGTTGCTGTCCACGCTTCCATTCACAACCATTTCAATCAAGACCGAAGCCTCTCCCAACGCGATCACTTCAAGGCCAACCGAACCGCCGCACTGACTGAGTGGCGCGGCCTTTGTGCGGCATAAAAGGGCAGGGAGTCTGGCCTAGCTGAGACGAGTTCGAATTAGTCTGACACCACAGGCACAAGGCCCCGATGATCCTTTCACGGCGTCCCAGTACTGACAGGCGGTTTCGGCTCACGCGTTCGACCGAGCGAAGCGGCCGGATCATATAGCGCGACATCACGGCGATCACCTCATGCGGAATTTTGATATTGCGGGCACTCGCTGGCAGGTCGCCCCGTTCACCGTAAATCGCCAAATGCGCGGATACAGCGATGAGAGGTACGCCCAAAATCGCCCCGAAACTGGGTATGGGCAAAGGAATGCATTCAGGCAGCGCCATCAAAAAGATTGCAACCCCATGCATGCGTGTGCTCGCCCGGTCGATCGTCTCACCCAGCGTCACATATCCGATCGATTGGCTTTGTTTATCCAACTCTTGGATGAGCGCTGCAAAACCTGTTTTCTGCGCTTCGGATGGTGGGGCATCTTCCAAATCTTCGGTCTCTAGTTCAGCCAGTATTTGGCATCAGTAAGTGATAATCTTTGTAGTCGGGGTCCAAAGGTGAATCCCTCATATTTGTATCATCTTCTGCTTCCATTCTTACCATGTAAAGTGTGTGCTATTCCAGAGACACCTATTGTCTAGGGAGTCCATGTTTCTTCAAAATGTCTAACGCTTTGAAAATAAGCGCGTTTCTACGGGTCGCAACTAGGTTCACTTTTGGTGCGCAGCCTTCGTAATGAGCTTGCAAGAAGGTTGCGCGCGGAACCAATGCTTACGATTTAACTGAACTTCTTAATGATTTGTTAGCAGATAACCGTTGGCCAGCTTCAAAATTTGAGGCAATATTTCGGCAGGACAAACGATGGGCGCAGAAGAAAGCTGATGCGGAGCGTTAGACCGCGGATCGGACACTAGATGCTAAACAAGATACTAGGGCGCTCCAAGAGCCAACCATTCGACCAAACTGACGAAGTCGTCCTTCCTGTCGTCTGGCTTCTCGGCAAAACCGGGGCGGGAAAGTCATCCCTTGTCTGCGCTCTTACCGATCAATCCGATGTAGAGATCGGCAATGGGTTCAAGTCATGCACGCGCTCTGCAAATAGCTACGACTTCCCCCCTGAGCTGCCTCTCGTTCGTTTTCTGGATACACGCGGCTTGGGAGAGGCTGGCTATGACCCAGCCCAAGACCTTGAAGCTTGCCGCGATAGAAGTCATGCCCTGCTCGTCGTATGCCGTCTAAATGACCCAGTGCAAGGCATGGTTGCAGACGCCCTTGCTGACATCGTACGCCAGGACAAGAGCATGCGTGCCATTCTAGTCCTAACTGGCAAAGACCTAATCACCGATTTGGATGCCCAAGAACGAGCTAGGCGCGCAATCACCGCACAGATGAACCGGGCTGCAAGGCAGGAACTTCCCGTAGTCACCCTGACACTGGCACCGAGTGAGGCTAAAGATGTCGAGGGGCTCGATGAACTCAGTCGGCACTTGTTAGGCGTATTGCCTGCTGCGGGCCTCCTTCTTGAGAAAAACCGCGCCAGCGATGCTGAACAGATTGAGTTTCAGAACCATAAACGATGTGTTCTGTCCTACGCCAGCGTTGCCCTCACAACCGGTGTTGCGCCGGTCGTTGGCATTGCTGCTGTGCCGGCCACCCAATTGAAGATGCTGCATGAACTTGGGCGCCGCTACGGTGTTAAGTGGGACCGTAGGATTGGCGTAGCATTCCTAAGCACCATGGGGCTCGGCATCGGAGCTAGGTACGCAACCAATTTCGCGCTACGCGAGATCACGAAGCTGGTACCGGTCTACGGTCAGACGGTAGGAGCAGCGACCGCCGGTGCCATTAGCTTCGCTTCCACTTACGCTCTCGGTCGCGCCGCGTCCTACTTCCTGTTCCGAAAAGCGAACGGAAGCCTTCCCAGCGAAGACGAACTACGTAAAGTCTACCAGCGAGCATTCAATAGGTCTTCAGATGAAGCTAATTGAGCGTCTTCGGCCTGCCTTGTTGCGCTGGGACAGGCTTCTCGCATTCGCAGTACTTCTACTACCGTTCGTGGCCGCTATGGTCGCGGGTTTCGCATGGATGATCGAACATGGCTGGGTTGTGGAGTTCATCGTAGCTTCAATCTCGCTTGGCGGATTGGCCGCTCTCATCCGGTTCGCAAGAGTTTGGGTGCGTGCCAAAGATTCCGAGCATACACCCCGTCCCAATCAACTGCATGCCCGGACCGATCCTGCTTGGAGTGCCCGCGAAACTGAAGCATTCAAGTCTGCACAGACTTTCATCGTAGAGAAAACGACTAACACTTTGCCCTGGGAAGACCTTCAGCCGATTGCCTTAGAGGTGGTTCAAATGATCGCGATGGCCTCTGGCAAGGGCGGCAAGGGAATTCTCAATTTTACGTTGCCCGAGGCGTTGCTTCTCATCGATCGCGTCACAGTCCGCTTGCGATCTGACATTCGGGACAAGGTCCCGTTCTCGGACAGCATCTCTGTTGGCACTCTTCTGTGGCTGTGGGAGCAGCGCGAAGTTGCTTGGAAGGCCAAAAAGCTGGGGTGGAACGCATGGCGAGTGCTCCGTGCTATAAAGTCACCCCCCACTGCCTTCCTGCGCGAGATCGAGGGCGTCATCGCGGAAGGTCACTCGTCGTTCATAACAAGCGAAGGGACGGCCATTCTTCAGGCTCTTCTCCTTGAAGAAGTGGCCGCGGCCTCAGTGGAACTATACTCAGGGAGATTGAGGTTCTCCGACGCTGAACTGCTCGATTTAGGGCTTGCTGCGAGTGATCTCGATCGGGCGCGCCTGGCGGCAAGCAACATGCCTGTCCGCATCGCGGTTGCTGGACAAGTCAGCGTGGGCAAGTCGAGCCTGATAAATGCGCTTGTCGGCAATGACCTCGCCGAAGTTGACGTGATTGCAACCACTGCTGATGCAAAGACTTACCCCACAGACTTCGACGGGGTGGATTCTATGCTACTCGATATGCCGGGACTCGATGGATCGCTCAAGCCAACCAAAATAATTGTCGAGGAACTATCGCAAGCGGACCTCATTGTCTGGGTTGTCCGCGCCGACAGGCCCGGGCGTGAAATCGATCGATCGACAATCGCCGCTCTTCGTGAATCCATTTTAAGTAATCCGCTTCGGAGAATGCCTCCGTTCATTATTGTTGTCTCTTGTGTCGATGAATTGCCGAAGTCTTGTTTCTTGCCCGAAGGTTTCCTCAGCGAAGAAGCCATGGAAGGTGTGACTGAGGTCGTGGCGGCTGTGAAGCATGACATTGATGACTCCCGTGTTACAGCCAACATAATACCTGTTGTGCTCACCGAACCAGACTGGAACGTTGACCGGTTGCGCGCCCGTATTGTGAGCCTCATCGGGCAAGCGCTGCACACGCAGAGGAACCGCCTACGCATTGAAGCGAAGACCACAGGGGGGGTAAAAGAAGCGGGACGCGCCGGGCGAGGACTGCGTGGAGCCTTCAACACTATCGCAAGAAAGTATGTGCAACAGGAAGATCAAGTCGATGGCAACGTGGAATCCTGAAAATACCGTTTTGGAAACCTCACGAGCCTATTAGAGACGAATGCTAATTTTTCTGAAGGTGAGGGAGGTGTGCGAAAATGGGCGAGGCTCAATTTGGCAATAGTTCACATCTCTATGTGAATTAACTAGCTTTGATAGAATATGGCGACGACTCGAATTGGGGCAGTTAATGGAAAACATATGTGCAAGAAAGAAAAGAGTGCTGCCTTTGGTCCTTAGGCTGCGATCCTGATTGAAGAAGTTGAAAACGGATGCGTGAACGGTCTTCAATCGCTACGTTCTGCCGTCCGTCGTCAGGGTTTTTGGAACCAATTGCGGCTTAAACTAAGAGAGAGTTCGGCTCATCTGGTTGATTGCATTATGCGGCGCGTTGTCTGTGATGCAAGCGCCGCGCTTCGAGTGTCTTTCGTTTGATCCTTTCACGTTGCTGTAGAATGGCCTTGTCTCGTCCTAAGTAGACGTCAGATGGCGTGACGTTGTTCAGGCTCTCGCCCCTCTCGGTGATGCACGCATCTGGACCTGTCGCGCTTTAGTGCCGCCCCAAGTGCTCGTTTAAGCCACTTTCCGTTCGAAAGCGACGGGACTTTTCCATCCCAGTGCTGAATGGCGCCGTCGCGGATTGTAGAACCCATTG